>NC_015437.1:0-348333 GCF_000208405.1 Selenomonas sputigena ATCC 35185
AAAATGTGGATAAGATGCACGCAAATTATACACATGTGCACGAAATTTGTTGACAAGAAAGGACAGATCCATGGAACAATCCGAACTGCAGGCAATTTGGGAGCAAATCCTGCAGAAAGTTCTCGAACAGCGCTCATTGACGGAACTTGCTCTCAACGACTGGCTGCGCCCCGTAAAGCCGCTTTCTCTTTCCGACACCACCCTCGTGCTCGGCGCACCGACATCGCTCGCCAGGGAATGGATTGTAAAACGTTACATCCCTTTTCTGGAAGACGCCGTGCTCGATATTGCAAAGAAAAAACTCAAGATCGAAATCAAAAACCTCAACATCGAACCTGCGCCCACTTCTCCGCCTGTTCAGGAAACGCTTCTGACGGAAACGGGCACAAATCCTTCCGTACAGGAAGTCAAGGATGCGAAAAAAATTCCCGTTCCGTCACAAAATGCAGCACCAAAAAAAGAAGACGGCAGCCGCTCCTATGAACCGCCGGGCATGATTGCTCCCGGAGACGCCTCGTCCCTGAACTCTCACTACACCTTCGACACCTTCGTCACGGGCAATTCCAACCGCTTCGCCCATGCGGCGGCGCTCGCCGTCGCCGAATCGCCGGGCAGGGTATACAACCCCTTCTTCATGTACGGCGGCGTAGGACTCGGCAAGACGCATCTCATGCACGCCATCGGACACAAGATCCTCGAAAAATTTCCCCAGATGCGCGTCCTCTACATTTCGAGCGAAAAATTCACGAATGAACTCATCAACTCCATCCGAGACGGCAATCCCGAATCCTTCCGCCAGAAATACCGCAACATCGACGTCCTGCTCGTCGACGACATCCAATTCCTCTCGAAGAAAGAGCACACGCAGGAAGAATTCTTCCATACGTTCAACACGCTGCACGACGCCAACAAGCATATCATCCTGTCGAGCGACCGCCATCCGCGCGAGATTCAGACGCTTGAAGATCGTCTGCGCTCACGCTTTGAATGGGGTCTCATCACGGACATCCAGGCGCCCGATCTCGAAACGCGCATAGCGATTCTCCGAAAGAAAGCCGCGCTTGAGCACCTCGACGTGCCGAACGATGTGATGTTCTCCATCGCCAACCGCATCGACAACAACATCCGCGAGCTAGAAGGCGCATTGACGAGGGTCGTCGCCTACGCCTCGCTGACAAAGCAGCCCGTCACGACGTCCCTTGTCAACGAGGCTCTCGCCAATATCTTCCCGGAGGAAAAGACGCGCGAAGTGACCATGGAGCTCATCCAAGAAGTCGTCGCTTCCTACTTCAAGCTGCGCCTCGATGATCTGCACGGCAAGAAGCGAACGAGAAACCTCGCCATGCCGCGCCAGATCGCCATGTACCTGTGCCGCGAGCTGACGGGCAACTCCCTGCCGCAAATCGGCAATTCCTTCGGCGGACGCGACCACACGACGGTCATCCATGCCTGCGACAAGATCGGCAAAGAACGAAAAGAAGACAGCAAACTCGACCGCACGATCGAGCAGCTAATGCAGCGCATCGAAAGCCTCTGAACCACTCCCTGCCCCGTCCGTGCATAACCCTGTGGAAAAGCACCATGAAATCCTGTGTCCAATATGTGCACAATTTTTATTTTCGCTTTCCCCTGTGGAAATGTGGATATTCCAGTACGTCTTGTCAACATCTTTCCCACAAGGCTCCTTCATTGGTATCAAAAGCCCCAAAAGCCTTTTCCACATTTCCACAGCCCCTACTACTATTACGGCTATGCTTTTCTATATTCTTGTACTATAAGTCAATAAGGCACATCACGCGAAACGAATCATCAAAAAGGAGAATCCCATGAAATTCACCTGCCATAAGAATGAACTTGCCCAAGCGATTCAGCTCGTTTCCAAGGCCATTGCCAACAAGCCTCAGACACCGATCCTCTCAGGCATATACATGGAGGCTACAAACAACCAAGTAGAACTTCATGCCACAGACAATGAAATGGGCATCATCAGCATCATCCCTTCCGAAGTGGAACAGGAGGGAAAACTTGTCCTATCGGGACGCTACATGCAGGAGGTCATTCGCCGCCTTCCCGGAGAAACCGTCACGATCTCCCAAGAAATCGACGAAAACATCAGCAAGATCCAATCGGCCGCTTCCAACTTCACGCTTCTTTCCATGCCGGCCAATGACTTTCCAACGGTAAAGCGTCTGGAAGACGGCATTCGTTTCAAAATTCAGGACAACGTGCTTCGAGACATCATCAAAAAGACGGTATTCGCCTGCTCGACAGATGAAGCGCGTCCCGTCTTTACCGGCTGCCAGATGGAAATCAACGGAGAAACTCTGAAGATGGCGGCGACGAACACGCATCGTCTCTCCGTAAAAAAAGAAGTGATTGCAAACCTTTCGGGCGATCTTCATATCATCATTCCCGCAAAAATACTCAATGAGCTTTTGCGCGCCTTGAATTCCGACATGCCCGTCGAGGTTGACGTCTGCTGCTCGTCGAACCAAGCGAGCTTCCAGTTCGAGAACGTCGTATTGATGTCCCGTCTGATCGAAGGGCAATTCCCCAATTATGACAGCGTCATACCGAAAAACTTCGCTACGACGGTAACGCTCGACACGGAAGACTTTCTTGCCGCTGTCGACCGCGTATCCTTAATCTCGCGCTCCGCCGACTACAATATCATTCGCCTGGAATTTGGCGGCAATCAGGTTCATATCTCGTCGAACAGCCCCGATATAGGAAAGGCAGACGAAATCGTCGCCGCTTCCATCGATGGCCCTGCCGTCAACATCGCCTTCAATGCGAAATATGTCACTGACGTTTTGAAGAACATCGACAGCAAAAACTTTCGTTTTCTCTTGAATCAAAGCCTGCAGGCGGCAGCTGTGCGCGAGGAGGACAATCCCACTTTCGTCTACATCGTCACGCCTGTGCGCACGCAGAATTGATGTGCGATGAAAGCAAAGAGCCTCCGTCTGAAATGTTTTCGCAACTATGAAGAGCTTGACCTCAGTCTGTCTCCCAATATCAACGTCTTTCTCGGCGAAAACGCGCAGGGAAAGACGAATATTGCGGAGGCTCTTTACTATGCGGCGATCGGTCGTTCGCATCGAACGAATGCGGATGCCGACCTCATCGCTTGGGATGCTCCTGCAGCGAAAATTGGGCTTCTTTTTGAGCGTCTTGACGTGGAAAATACGCTGGAATTTCAATTTCAACGCGGCAGACGCCGTTCCATCCGCAAGAATGGCGAGCCGATTAAAACAAAGGAGCTTTTCGGCGTATTCAATGCCGTCCTCTTCTCCCCCGAGGATCTCTTCCTCATCAAGGGGGCGCCCGCTGAGAGAAGACGCTTCCTCGACGGGGAAATCTCACAGGCAAGTCCCTCCTACGGCCATGAACTGATGCAGTATACGCGGATTCTCACGCAAAGGAACAGCCTGTTGAAGAAGATTCGGGAGCGCCGTGCGGGAAAGGAAATGCTTTCCCTCTGGGATGAGCAGCTTGCCAAAAGCGCCGCGCACATCGTCGAGAAGCGTTTTCTCGCCGTCAAAAAGCTCAACATGCTGGCGAACCTCATGCAAAGGCGGATTTCTGCAGGGAAAGAAAATCTTTCCCTTTCGTATGAGCTTTGCGGTGCAGAGGAAGAGCCGCCTTGCGTGACAGAGGAGCTTGTTCCATGGTATAATAAGAAGTTGGAGGAGTCCTTGGATCTTGACGTCCTGCGCGGCTCGACGAGCGTCGGCCCGCAGAGGGATGACATCCGTCTTGAAGTGAACGGCGTCAACCTTCGCTCCTTCGGTTCGCAGGGGCAGCAGCGCACGGGCGTTCTCGCCCTGAAGCTTTCCGAATTGGAGTTTCTTCGCTCGGAGACGGGAGAATATCCGGTACTTCTGCTCGATGACGTCATGAGCGAGCTGGACGGCACGCGCAGGGAGAAACTCCTGGACTTCATCGGCAGAGAGCATATACAGACCTTGCTCACGGCGACGGATGCCGCATATCTGCCGGAAAAATTTATGGGGAATATCTTCCATGTGCGAGCAGGGAAAATATTTACTTGATACTATATGGAAGTTTTTCCATATAGTATCAGAAAGAATCCTTACTTTGGGGAAGGGCAGACCATGAAACGCTCCTATCGCCGCAATCCCGGCATGGAAAAAATCAATCAGGTGATACCAAAAAGCATCCATGCTCTGGGCAAGAAGATCGAGCGCACCTATCAGGAACGCTTCGTCCTCGCGCGTTGGCCGGAAATCGTCGGCGAAGGCATCGCCTCGCACGTCCAGCCGATTGGCATCGAAGGCGAAAAGCTCCTGCTCCATGCCTCTGTGCCCGCCTGGCGAAACGAGATCACGCTCATGCAGATGACGATACTCGCGCGCTTCAACACCTTTGCAGGTTTCGAGATGGTGAAGGAACTCGCCTTTTCTTGGAAAAAAGGCGACATCGTTCTCTTTCAGGCTTCGGGGCGTGTGCAGGAAGAAGCTGACGAGCAGGAAGCATACCGAAAGGCTCTGCGGGAGATGACATTGACCGAGGAGGAGCAGGAGGCATGCGAAAGAAGCGTTTCTCTCGTCAGCGAGGAACGTCTGCGGAAGAAACTTCGGCATATATCTCAGCGGCGAAAGAAGCGTGAGAAAGCGCTTCTTTCGCTCGGTGAGAAGCCTTGCCCGCAATGCGGCAAGCTGTTTTCCGGCGAAGGCGTGTGCCCTTCCTGCACCTGCAGGGAGCGGCGCGAAAGACGCCGCTCGGTTCGCCGCCATTTGCTCGATCTTCCGTGGGCGCGCTATGCGGACATCAAAGATCATCTTCGTTGCACGCCCGCCATGGTCGCTTCCGAGCGCACGCGTCTTGTGCAGGAGCTTGCCCGCCGCATCGAATTCGGCGATTGGGAGAGTCTGGAGGCGAAGACGCTCGTCATGCTCTACCGCTCGCTGCGGCCGGAGCAGCTCACGGAGGACGTCGTGCGCCGCACGCTTTACGATCTTCGCCGCGAGATGGCGGAAGGAACGGTGTTCCGTCCCTTCCCCAAGCGCTCGGAGGTCATGAAAAAGACGGCAAAACGGGGCGCGAAGAGCGGGGAGGGATTTCATGTATCTGCACCTAGGCGATGACAGCTTGGTTGCCGTTTCCAGCATATTGGCGATTCTTGACATCGAGATATATCGAGAGAAGTTCGGAAATGCCCTTGGGAAGAAGGATATTGCAAAGAGTGCAGCGTTGAGAAAAGAGCCGCGTTCCGTCATCGTTACGGATGAAGGGCTTTATTTCTCGGTGATTTCCGCGCAGTCTTTGAAAAGGCGCATACAATCGCCCGCTTATGGAATGAACTTGCATGATTTTGCAGTGCAGTCATAGATGTTTTGAGGAACGATGGAGGGACAATATAGAGATGGAAAAAAAGAAGGATGCGCTCCAAAAAGCGCTCGACCGCGCCGAGCAGGATGCGGCCGAGGAGAAGCTGCGCGAAGAGGAAGCGGCGAAGTTTGCGGAGGAAGTGCGCGACGATGACCTTGATTTGGAAAACGTCGAGATTCACAAGGATATGGACAGCGCCGACGTCACGGCGGTTGACGGCGACTACGGCGCCAATCAGATTCAGATTCTGGAAGGCTTGGAAGCTGTAAGAAAGCGCCCGGGCATGTATATTGGCAGCACGTCGGAGCGCGGCCTGCACCATCTCGTCTACGAGGTGGTCGACAACTCGATCGATGAGGCTCTGGCCGGCTATTGCGACCATATTGACGTGACGATCGAAAAGGACAACAGCATCACCGTCGTCGACAATGGGCGAGGCATCCCCGTCGACATGCACGAGAGCGGCAAGCCTGCGGTCGAGGTCGTCCTGACCGTCCTGCACGCGGGCGGGAAGTTCGGCGGCGAAGGCTACAAGGTGTCGGGCGGCCTGCACGGCGTCGGCGTCTCCGTCGTCAATGCGCTCTCCACGTCGATGGACGTCGAAGTCAAGCGCGACGGCAAGATCCACAGCATACGCTTCGAGCAGGGCGTTACAGCCGCTCCTTTGACGGTCATCGGCGAGACGGAAAAGACGGGAACGAAGGTTCACTTCGTCCCCGACCCTGAGATCTTCACGGTGACACAGTACAGCTTCGACACCTTGAAACATCGTCTGCGCGAGCTGGCCTTTCTGAATCAGGGCATCACGATTCGCCTCGTGGACAAGCGCGGCGAGGGGCGCGAGGAGTCGTACTTCTATGAGGGCGGCATCCGTTCCTTCGTCGAGCATCTGAACCGCAAGAAGGAAGTCATTCATCCGACGCCGATCTACTTCAATGGTATCAAGGATGATACCGTTGTGGAAATCGCCATGCAGTATAACGACAGCTACATGGAGAATATCTACAGCTTTGTCAACAATATCAACACCGAGGAGGGCGGCACGCATCTCGCGGGCTTCAAGATCGCCTTGACGCGGGCGGCGAACGACTTCGCGCGAAAGCAGGGCATATTGAAGGACAAGGACGGCAATCTCTCGGGCGAGGATGTCAGAGAGGGCTTGACCTGCGTCATCAGTCTCAAGATTCATGAGCCGCAGTTCGAGGGTCAGACGAAGACGAAGCTCGGAAATTCCGAGGTGCGCGGCATTGTCGATTCCATAGTGACCGAGGGACTGACCGAGTATTTCGAGGAAAATCCCGCCATCACGAAGAAGGTCATCGAGAAGGCGATCATGGCATCTCGTGCGAGGGAAGCGGCGCGAAAGGCGCGTGAGCTGACAAGGCGCAAGAATGCGCTCGAAGTGTCGAGCTTGCCCGGAAAGCTCGCGGACTGCTCGATCAAAGATCCCGAGCAGGCGGAAATCTACCTCGTCGAGGGCGACAGCGCCGGCGGCTCGGCGAAGCAGGGACGCGACCGCCGTTTCCAGGCAATCCTGCCCCTGCGCGGCAAGATCCTGAACGTCGAGAAAGCGCGTCTTGACAAGATCTTCGCCAATGCCGAGATCCGCACGATGATCACGGCGTTCGGCACGGGCATCAGCGACGACTTTGACATCGCGAAGCGTCGCTACGGCAAGATCATCATCATGACCGATGCCGACGTCGACGGATCGCATATCCGCACGCTCCTCCTGACCTTCTTCTACCGCTACATGAAGCCGCTCATTGAGCGCGGCCACGTCTACATCGCGCAGCCGCCGCTCTACCAGATTCGCAAGGGCAAGAAGCACTGGTACACCTACAGCGACGACGAGCTGGCGCAGAAACTCAACGAAGTCGGCAGGGACAACGCGACCGTGCAGCGCTACAAGGGCCTCGGCGAGATGAATCCCGAGCAGCTTTGGGAAACGACGATGGATCCCGAAGGCAGGACGATGCTCCAAGTGCGCATGGAGGACGCTGAAGAAGCTGACGAGCTTTTCACGATCCTCATGGGCGACAAGGTGGAGCCGCGCCGCCAGTTCATCGAAGAGCACGCCAAGCACGTGAGAAATCTCGATATTTAAGAACATATAGAAAAAAACGGAATCCATTCTTCTGAAATCATGATATAATGATAAAGAAGGAATGGATTCCATTTTTTATTATCACAAGGAGAATATCATGAAACTGATCGAGCGTGCATCTTATATGGATTTCCTGCAGCGCAATCGTGAGCGTCCTATCATCAAGGTGGTATCGGGCGTGCGCCGCTGCGGCAAATCCACGTTGTTTTCCCTCTACCAGCATCATTTGCTGCAAGACGGCGTGACAGAAGAGCAGATTCACGTCATCAACTTCGAGAATCTGGAATTTGAAGACCTGCAGGAGTATCATGCTCTGTACCGCTATGTATGCGAAAGGCTCGTGCCGGGAAAGTGGAATTACGTCTTTCTCGATGAGATACAACATGTGCCGCAGTTTGAAAAGGCCGTGGACAGTCTCTTCATCAAGGAAAAAGTGGATATCTATATCACGGGATCGAACGCTTATTTCATGTCGAGCGATCTGGCCACCTTGCTTTCCGGCCGCTATGTGGAGCTTCGTATGCTTCCTTTGTCCTTTCGGGAATTCTGCAGCCGCGAGATGCTGCAAGAAAGATTCAGTCTGCGGGAGCTGTACGAAAAGTATACGAGAGAAAGTTCCTTTCCCTATGCCATGCAGCTTGACGGACGAGAGAAGGATATCAACGAGTACATGCAAGGCATATACAGCACGATTCTTTTGAAAGATATCGTGGCGCGTCTGCGCATTGCTGACGCCAAGATGCTCGAAAGCGTTACGAAGTATCTCTTCCTTCATGTAGGAAGTCTGCTTTCTCCCAAGAAGATAGCGGATTCTATGACGAGTGCGGGAAGAAAGATCGACGCCAAGACGGTGGAGCGATACTTGCAGGGCTTGCAGGACGGACTTCTCGTCTATCAAGCTGATCGCTTCAACCTTGTCGGCAAGGAAGTGCTGCGCATCAATTCAAAATACTATGTGGTCGACGTTGCCATGCGCTTTTTCCTCATCGGCAGGAAGGGGCAGGATACGGGGCATGTACTGGAAAATATCGTCTATTTGGAGCTTCTGCGGCGTGGTTATCGCGTCTACGTCGGTGCTCTGCCGAGCGGCGAAGTCGACTTCGTAGTGCAGAATGAAAAAGGTCATGTCTACATCCAAGTGGCAGAATCGACCCAGCAGCCGGAGGTTCTGGAACGTGAGTTGAAATCCTTGCGATCGATCAAGGATAATTACCCGAAATATCTTCTTACCTTGGACGAAGTGAATGCGACGGCGGATTACGACGGCATAAAGAAGAGGAATGTCCTGCGCTGGTTATTGGAAGAGGAATGAAATAGGGCTGTGCTGACATCTCCACGACGTCGGCACAGCCCTATTTGCTGGACGATTCTTCCCTATATCCCGATTTTGTGCATATCCCGCGCCTGCTGCATCTTTCCCGCCAAGTCTTCGAGCGCGGTTCCTGAAGAAGCTTCGACGGCGGCGAGGACGACGCCCTCGACGAGCGGGGCGTCGATGAGTTTGAGGCGGCGGTCTGACATGGATTCGAGAACCATTTCCGCCGTCATGACGGCGCTTCCCATATCCATGAAGAGGGCGACGCCGTCGTCCGTATAGGCCTTGTCGATAGCGGCGGCGATCTTCTCATAGCTTGTGCCCAGACTGCCGTCCTCCATGCCCCCGGCGGCGACGATCGTTACATCGCGTGCCATCATTTTGGCGACTTCGGCGACGCCTTCCGCAAGTTTTTCGCTATGGGAAACAACGACGATGCTGAACATGATGCCCGCCCCCTTACATGGCGTCTGCCATGGCACGCAGCATGAAGGAGGAGGATACGGCGCCCGGATCTCTGTGGCCGAGACTGCGCTCGCCGAGGTAACTCGCGCGTCCCTTGGTGGCGACGAGATCCTTCGTGCGCTCCGCGCCCTTTTCAGCGGCGACAGCGGCGGCTTCCAAGGCCTCCTTGAGTGTCTTCTTCGCTTCTACGGCTTCACGCATGGCACGTTCGGCAGGGCAAAGGGCGTCGAGCATGGTCTTTTCCCCGATGGTCGATTTGCCGCGCATCTTTATGCCCGCGACGGAGGCGGAAAATGCTGCGAGAAAGTCTTCGGCGGAAAGCTCCATCTTTCCCTTGAGCGCGTCGCCCGCCTTCATGAAAGCCGTGCCGTAGAGAGGGCCCGAAGCTCCGCCGACGCTCGATACGACGGCCATGCCGATGCCCTTGAATATGGCGCCGCTGTCCTTTCCGATGAGCGAAGGAAGCTTTTCCATCACGGTTTTTGCACCGCGCGCCATATTGATGCCGTGATCTCCATCGCCGATGGCGCTGTCCAGCTCGGTCAGGACATCCTTTTCCGCTTCGATTTTTTCAGAGATCGCTTTCATGATTTCAAGCAGCTTTTTCGTATCCATACATTGCCCCTTCATTCTTTGTTCCGTCCCGTTTCAAAGAGTTTTTTCCCGTTTATTTTTTCCAGGCAAGCGTATCGGCTTTGGCGTCGTAAAGGCGCTTCATATCCTCGTCAAGACGCAGGAGCGTCAGAGAGAATCCCGCCATCTCGATGGCTGTCATATAGTTGCCGACCATCGTGTCGTATACCTTGACGCCTTTTTCCTTCAAGTAGTCCTGCACGAAGCTGTTGATGATGTAAAGCTCCATCAAGGGGGTTGCACCCATGCCGTTGACGAGGACGACGACCTCCTTGCCGGAGTAGTCGAGGTCGGCAAGAATAGTATCAAGGAGTCTCTTCGCCGCTTCGTTGGCCGAGAGCATCTTCTCGCGGCTCGTGCCCGGCTCGCCATGGATGCCGATGCCGATCTCGACTTCGTCTTCTGCGAGCGTGAATCCGTGCTTTCCGGCAGCGGGAACGGTGCATGGGGCGATCGCCATGCCCATCGAGCGGACGTTCTTGATGACGCTTTCGGCGCACGCTTTGACCTCGGCGAGGGAGGCGCCCTCTTCGGCACGTGCCCCTGCGATCTTATGGACAAAGATCGTTCCGGCGACGCCGCGCCTGCCCGTCGTATAGAGGCTGTCCTTGACGGCGACATCATCGTTGACGATGACGTAGTCGGCGTTGACGCTTTCATCCTTCGCCATGTCAATCGCCATTTCGAAGTTCAGGACATCGCCCGTATAATTCTTGACGATCGCGAGGACTCCCGCATCTGTGGCGACGGCCTTGATTCCTTCATAAATCTGATCGGGCGTCGGCGAGGTGAATACGGATCAGCGATGGTGACGGAGGTGAAGCTCGTTTTCCAGAAAGTCGGTCAGTTCGTCGGAAGTGATCGAATCCGTGACGATCGTTGACTTTGGATAGTCGGGCGCTAGGATGGCCGCCATCATGGCGATGAGCGCATTGCGGTTGATTTCCTCGCCCGTGGGCAGGACGGCGCTCATGCGGTCGACATCGGTATCAAAGATCAGGCCGAGATCGGCGTGATTTTCGAGGACGGCTTCACAGATGGCGGCCATCGCTTCGCGGTTTTCGGGGTTCGGGATATGGTTTGGGAACATGCCGTCCGGCTCTAAGTAGCGGCTGCCCGTAGTGTCTGCTCCCAGCGGGGCGAGCACCTTCGTGGCAAAGAAGCCGCCGCTGCCGTTGCCGGCGTCGACTGCGATGCGCATGCCGGCAAGAGGTTTCTCCTCGGGCGCGGCGGAAATCCCCTCGCAAATCTTCTTCTGCAGATGGTCGACATAGACGGAGATGAGGTCAAACTTCTCGGCTTCTTTTTCGTCTCCTTGGACCAGGGGATTCTTCGAGGCATAGGAAAGAACCTTCTTGATGTCGCTCGCTTCGAGTCCGCCTTTCTCCGTGAAGAATTTCATGCCGTTTCGGTTGTAGGGCAGATGGCTCGCCGTGATCATGATGGAGCCGTCGGCCCTTGTCTCATCGAAGAGGATGGACATGAACATCGCGGGCGTGGAAGAAAGGCCGCAGTCGAGCGCTCGGACGCCGCGGGAAAGAAGAGCGGCGAGTATGGCACGCTTCAAGCAGGGAGCGGAAATGCGCGAGTCGTGTCCGACGGCGATCGTCATTTCCTGCGCTTTCCTGCCGATCTTCTCTTCAAGGAAATTTACGAAGCCGTTCGCGATGCGGCCTGCAACTTCTTCCGTCAGATTGACGGACTCGTCGGCGACGCCGGATACGGCAACGCCGCGCACGTCGCTGCCGTTCTGCAATTTTATCCATTGTTTTTCCGCAATCATGGCAATCCCCCCATGGTGCATTCCATTTTCTTCAGGGTATATTATACCATATTTTTGGAATAATTTGCGTTTTTTATTCTGTCATTTATCATTCGTACCAAAAAATTCTTCTTCGGCCGCTATGCAAAGAGCATGATAAATCGGCAGATGAAGTTCCTGTATGCGGTACGTTTCCTTGTCGGGAACGGCGAGGAGAATGTCGGTCAGAGCGCGCAGCTTGCCGCCGCCCATGCCCGTCAGAGAGATGACGGAGATGCCGAAAGCGCGCGCGACCTGCGCGGCATAGAGAACATTCTGCGAATTGCCCGACGTGCTGATGGCGAGAAGGACGTCGCCTTCCCTGCCAAGACCGAATACCTGCTGGGCGAAGACGAGGTCGGGCGCCTGGTCGTTGGCAAACGCCGTGCCGAGGGCAATTTGGTTGACGAGGGAAAGAGCGGGCAGGGCTTCCTGCAGGTTCTCGATGAGGTACGCTGCATCTTCGGGGCAGGCGTCCATGAGCTTCTGCCTCTTGTCCTCGCCTAAGCGGCGCGGCAGAAGGAAGCCCTTCATCAGCTCTCCCGTGATGTGTTCGGCGTCGGCTGCGCTGCCGCCGTTGCCGCAGATGAGCAGTTTGCCGCCTTTTCTGTAGCAGTTGACAATCGTTTCGACAGCGGCTTTCAGCGGTTCTTCCATGGGAGCGAGCACAGGATAGCGCTCAATCAGATGGTCGATCGTGGCGAGTGTCGTTTCTTTGGCCATGTTTAGACCCCTTCTCTATGCGTTTTTCTTCTTGTGGAAATGCTTCCAGCCGATTCGTGCAAGGAAAACGATGGCGACGAGCAGGGCGATTCTCCAAGCGGCCTTGAAAATATTGTCGCTCACGCTTTCTGTCGCGTCCGCCGCCTTGTCCTCACTGTCGTCTCGTGCCGCCTCCTGATAGCGCTTCGTCGGCGTAGGGCAAGACGCTGCGTGTGCGACGGAGACCGTGGAAATACATGCTGTGTTTGCGCCCGCAACAAAGATAGGAGCCATGCCGCCGGCAAAAGCTCCCATCATGAGTGCAGCAATGATTTTTTTTCGGGAAGGAATAAAATGCATGATTCTCTCTTCTTTTCTAAGGGAGCGCTGAAATATCAATGCGCATCCCTTGCATAAGCAAAAACCGCAAAAGACAGACTTCAAGAGATCCTCAAGGCTTGCATTTTTTCCGGTCGAGCATCTTTTGCAGGGTACGAACCAGAAAGAGATGCGTCTCATAGTCGAGATCGTTCGCATCGTAGAGCATGCGCTTCTTGAGGGCGTCGATCTGCTTTTGTAGTTTTTGCCGCGTCTCATCCGTCAGACTCATGCGTTGTGTCCGTTTTCTTCCAACATCATCTGTTGTTGGGCACGACTATTCCAGCCCTCTTCCTGCAGCTTTTCGGGCGCAGGGGAGAGCCTGTCGAGGATTTCCTGAGTCTCCGGATCCATCTCATCAAAATCCGCTTTATTCATTTTGACCAGCCACCTTTATACTTCATATTCTACTCGTGAAACCCTAAGAGGTCAAGCCCAAAGGGCACAGGCTGATTGGCTAGGTTTTTGTAAGGACGCAGGGCCAATCGGATATGAACAGCGGTTGACGGCTTCTGCCTGTCTATGCTACAATCAAAGAACGCAATGGGCGTTTTCTATGTTGCTCTTTTGAGAAGCCTTTTCCAGTTCGGAGCGCGGCGCCTTGGTCTTGCGCAATGGAGTCTCGTGAACCCCGTCAGGTCCGGAAGGAAGCAGCGGTAAGCGAACCGCTTCATGTGCCGCGAGGGCGCCTGGGGGTCGCGCCCCGAAGTGGAAAAGGAGTATTTGCTGCTGTGCGGAGTTTCGGCTTGGTGCGGCAGCTTTTTTCTATGGATTCGTTTGCAGTTTTCTATGCGTTCAAGGAGGGACGATATGGCGTACATCGCGCTCTACCGCCAATGGCGGCCGGGAAGTTTCAAGGATCTCGTGGGGCAGACGGCCGTATCGAGGACGCTTTCCCATGCGATTTCCGCAGGACGCATCGCTCATGCCTATCTCTTTTCCGGCCCGCGCGGCACGGGCAAGACGAGCACGGCGAAGATCCTCGCGAAGTCGCTGAATTGTGAGAAGGGGCCGACGCCCGAGCCTTGCGGCGTCTGCAAAAATTGCACGAAGATCGCCGACGGCACGGCGCTCGACGTCTTTGAGATCGACGCGGCGTCGAACCGCGGCATCGACGAGATGCGGGACTTGCGCGAGAAGGTGAAATTCACGCCCGCCGAAGGGCGCTACAAGGTCTACATCATCGACGAAGTGCACATGCTGACGACGGAGGCATTCAATGCGCTTTTGAAGACGCTCGAAGAGCCGCCGGCACATGTCGTCTTCATCCTCGCGACGACGGAGCCGCACAAGGTGCCGGCAACGATCCAGTCGCGCTGCCAGCGCTTCGACTTTCGGCGCATCACGGTCGAGGAGATCGAAGCGAGGCTCGCCTATGTGGCACAGGAGATGAAGATCCCGTGTGAGAAGGAAGCGCTTCGCCTCATCGCGCGGCAGGCGGACGGCGGCATGAGGGATGCGCTGTCGCTGCTTGACCAGTGCGCGAGCCTGGACGGCGATACATTGACGGCGGCATGCGTCGAGGAGAACCTCGGCCTCATCGGGCATGAGCCGATCTATCGCCTGACGAAGGCGATCGGCGAGCGCGCGAAGGGCGAGGTCTTGGAAACGATCGCAGAGCTTCTCGCGCTCGGCAAAGATCCGATGCAGCTCTTGGCGGAATTGACGATTCATCTGCGCAGTCTCATGATCTACGAGGCGGCGGGCGCTCTTGCAGCGCTCAATCTCGCGGATGACACTGGAGCTGCGCTCGAAGAGCAGAAGGCGCTTTTCACGCAGGCGCAGATCATGGCGATGATCGCGCGTCTGCACGAGGCGATGGCGGAGCTTCGCTGGACGCCGCAGCCGCGCATCACGCTTGAGGTCGCGCTGCTTTCGCTCTGCCGTGAGAATGTGGAAGATGGTGCAGAAGGTGCACCAGCACCAACCCCCGCCGCAGCGCCCGCCCCCGCCGAAGCGGCGCGCGTCGCCCGCCTTGAGGCGGAGCTTGCCGCCCTCAAGGCGCAGCTTTCGGCGCAGCCTGTGAGAGCAGCCGCGCCTGCAGCATCTCCTCTTCCGACCGCGAGAAAACGGGCGGCAAGTCGCACGAACGAAGCGGCTTCTTCCGGCACGCCGGCACGCAATAGCGCACCGCTTGCTTCTTCCGCTCCTGCCGCGCAGGCCGCGCCGAATCCCGAGGGAGAGAAAATCTACGCCGAACTTCTCTCCCGCCTGCAGGAGAAGCAGCGCATCTCCGTGCTCGCGTGCCTCAAGGGTGCCTCTTTCGCCGGAAACGGCACGGGCACGTTTCGCCTGCATTTTTCAAGTCCCCTGCTCGCGCGGCGCACAATGCGCGACGACTACCGAAAGATCATCGAAGAATTGCTCGCCGAGATCGCAGGCACACCGCTTGCAATCTCGTGCGAAGCGCAAGCTGTGCCGCCTGCCGCGCCGCCTCCTGCGCCAAAGAAAAAGCCGCCGTTGGCGGCGCTCGACGAGATCGAGCCGCGAGGGCTTTCGCCGAAACCGTTGGAGATCGACGAGAACGAGCTTTCGCCCGAAGAGCGAAGCCGCTTGAAAAATGCCGTTTCGCTCCTCGGCGGACATCTCGTCGACCTGCCCGAGGAGCAGCGCATCGCCGCTCTCGCCGCGAGCGGCAAGGCAGTAACCAAGTCCGTGACCGAGACGGCAGAAAAAAAGGACGCGCCGCCGCTCGATGATGCGCCGGTGCTTGATGACATTTCGCTGCCCGATGATGCGCCGGTGCCCGATGACGTGCCGCCGCCGGATGATGGCGATGCGCCGCCGCCGGAGGAAAACAGTTGACCTAAGAGCCGCTTTGCGGCTATAATCGAAGGAAAAGCGCAGGCGAAGCGCCTGCTTTTGAAAGGAGAAACGCAATGTTTGGTGGAATGGGAAACATGGGCAATATGCAGGGCATGATGAAGAAGGTACAGAAGCTTCAAAATGACATGAAGAAGATGCAGGAGGAGCTGAAGAAGAAGACCGTCGAGGTGTCGGCGGGCGGCGGCGCCGTCAAGATCGTCATGAACGGCGAGAAGGAAGTGCAGTCGCTTCATATCGATCCCGCCGCCGTCGATCCCGAGGATGTCGAGATGCTGCAGGATCTCCTCTCGGCCGCCTTCAACGAGTCGGTCAAGAAGGTCGACGACATGATGGCGGGCGAGATGGGCAAGCTCACGGGCGGCCTCGGCCTTCCTCCGGGCATGTTCTGAGATGCAGTATATCGCACCGCTGGCAAAACTCATTGAACACTTTCGCGCACTGCCGGGCATTGGCTCCAAGACGGCAGTGCGTCTTGCTTATCATGTCCTCGACATGGATGCAGCGAAGGCGCGGGCGCTCGCTGAGGCGATCGTCGAAGCGCGGGAGAAGATCGGCTTTTGCAGCGTCTGCTGCAACCTCTCAGACCAGGATCCTTGTGCGATCTGCGCATCGGAAAAGCGCGACCGCTCGAAGATCTGCGTCGTCGAGCAGCCGCAGGATGTCGCCGCCGTCGAGCGCATGAAGGACTACAAAGGTCTTTACCATGTGCTGCACGGCTCGCTTTCGCCGCTCTCGGGCGTAGGCCCTGAGAACCTTCGCGTGAAGGAGCTTCTGCATCGGCTGGAAGGAGAGGCGGGCGCTGAGGTGCAGGAGATCATCATGGCGACGAATCCCACGGTCGAGGGCGAGGCTACGGCGATGTACCTCGCGCGGCTTTTGAAGCCCGCAGGACTCAAGGTCACGCGCATCGCGCACGGCCTGCCCATCGGCGGCGATCTCGAATACGCTGACGAAGTCACGCTCGCCAAGGCGCTCGAAAACAGAAAGGAAATCTAATATGCTCGAAATCATCGCGTCGCTCGCCGTCGGCATTCTGCTTCTTTCTATCGCGGCGAAGCTCCTAGACTTGCCCTTGCGTCTTTTGAAGAAATTCATCGTCAACAGCGTTGTCGGCGCGGTGCTGCTCTCCATCGTCAAACTTCTGGGCTTTCATGTGACGATCAACATCTTCACGTCGCTCGCTGCAGGAATCTTCGGCGTCCCCGGTGTGCTCATGGTGCTCGCGTGGAGCTATTTGTAAGAAAAAGTGCATTGGGCAGACGGCGGTGCTGGGTGTATTCGTGTTTTCTAAACATCTTGAAACAATAAAGAAGGCAAGACATTGAACGAAGAAAAAGCAAGGAATGTGGAAACACTCTGGACGGCGGAATTCATCGGCATGAGCGCCACGAACTTTTTTCACCTCATGGCGCAGTATATCCTCATCGTCGGACTGCCCATCTACATCATGAACGAGATGAAGGGCGGCGAGCTGGAAGCGGGGCTTGCCATGACCTTCTTCCAGATCGGCGCCGTCTCCTCGCGCCCGTTTGCCGGCCGACTCATCGACAGCCTGCATAAGGGCAGACTGCTCCTTGGCGCGACGCTCGCCTTCTTCGCCATCATGCTCGCCTTCTGCTTCGCGCATACGGAAGAAGCGATCTACACGCTGCGCCTTCTGCAGGGCATCGAATTTGCGCTCGGCACGACGGCGGCGGCCACCTTGGCGGCGCTCGTCCTGCCCGCGGCGAAGAAGGGAACGGGCATCGGCTACTTCGCGCTCTCGACGAATCTCGCGATGGTCGTCGGGCCTCTTACAGGCCTCCTCATCATACGCTCCTTCGGCATGATGGCACTCTTCGTCTTCCTTGCGGCGAGCGCCCTTTTCACGCTCTGGCTCGCAAACCGCAGGAAGCTCCCCGATGAGATCGTTGTGCCAAAAGAGAAAAAAGGCCGGGGATTCTCCCTCGTCGAGCGGCAGGCGCTTCCTGCAGCTCTCATTGGCGGACTCATGTTCTTCGCTTACGGCGGCGTCCTGACCTTCATCCCGCTCTATGCGCGCACGCTCGGCATGGAAGAGGACGTCAGCGCCTTCTTTGCCATATTCGCGCTCATCATCGTCGTGACGCGCCCCTTCATCGGCCGCATCTTCGATCAGCGCGGCGCCGACTATACGGTTTATCCGGGACTTCTCCTCTTCTTCCTCGGTTTCCTGTGCTTTGCCGCAGCCGAGTCGTCTGCGGCCTTTCTCGCTTCCGCCGCGATTCTGGGCGCGGGCTTCGGCTCTGCAAGCCCCGCCTTGCAGACGCTCGCCGTCGCGAGCGTCGCGCCCGAGCGTGCAGGACTTGCGACGGCGACCTACTTCTGGGCGCTCGACATCAGCGTCGGCCTTGCTGCCGCGACCTTGGGACTCGTCGCCGCCCACTTCGGCTATGCGGCGCTCTACGGCATCCTGTGCCCTGCCGTCCTCGTCCTCGCCGTCATCTTCTACACGATTTGGCGCAGGAGACGATAGGATTTTTTCCTTTTGCGACGAATACAAGGAGTTAGGATATTTCGTCAATATAAAGGAGGCGCGTCATGTTTCACAAAAAGAAATTTTTCATTCTTCTTCTCCTCGTCATCTCTGTCATGGCGAGCGGCTGCTTTCGCATCAGCAGCGATACCGCCATCCACAAGGATGGAAGCGTGGATATAAAAAACACGATGGTCGGCGTGCCTCTTCTTGCAGAGCAGATCCAAGAAGCGCGTGAATCGGCAAAGAAAAATCATCCGAACGCTTCGCTCAAGGACGTTCAGGACGGCAATATGTCCGGGATCGAGGAAACGACGCATTACAAGACGATCGACGAGATGGCGAAGGCCGACGGCAATATGTTCAAGACCGTCGAGGGCAAGGCGAAAGGCGTGCAGCAAAAGAAGGGCTGGCTCTACGACACCTATGCGGTCGATGTGCTCTTTGAAGGAAAGAAGGACACGCAGGCAAATATGGATCAGGATGAGCGCGCCATGATGCAGGCGATGCTCTCTTCCGTGCGTGCCGACGTTTCCCTGTCTCTTCCCTATGCACCTGAGAGTCACAATGCGGACAAGGTAACGGATGGCGGTACGACCTTGGTCTGGGATCTCGCTTCTGCCTTGATGAATGGCGGCGACAAGTCCATACAGGCGACGTTTCGCATCTGGAATATGACGCATATCTATATCACGATCGGCATTGCCGTCGTACTCATCCTTGTTTTCTTGGGCGGCTTGATCGGCGGCTTTCTCTGCCGCAAGGGATCGCCTCTTCAATTCAGCATCTTCGGATTGGGACTCGTCGCTCTTCTCGCGCTTCTGGGCATTGGCGGATTTTCTCTCTATTCCGTCACGAATCTGCCTGCGCTGAAGGAGCAGGACATTATATCTGCAACGGCCGCCAAGTCTTCCATCAATCAACTGCAGGATGCACTCGGCTCTTCCGCGAACGATCAGGCATTGTCCAAGGCGAAGAAGGGCGCCCTGTCGGATTCTTCTTCCGCTAAGACGAAGGCACAGACTCCGGCCGCTCCGAATCCCGCGTCCTCCGGTTCGCAGGATGCCGTGCGGACGTTCGAGACCTTTCATCGCAATATCACGAACCGCAATCTGCGCGCCGCCTACAATGCGTTGGGTTCTGAGATGCAGTCGCAAATGACCTATGAGGGCTGGGCGCCAGGCTTCAATACGACGGTCAGCAGCACGCCGCTCAACGTCGAGGTGCAAAGCGCCACGCAGGATCGTGTCACTTTGACCTATACGCTGCGTGCAGTCGACAACCCCGGCGGCACTCGCTATTTCAACGGCAGGGCTGTTCTCACCAGGCATGGATCGGTCTGGAAGATCGATGAAATCGTCAACAAGCCGAAGTGATGTAATCTACAGAAAAGGAAAAGGCTGTGCATAAGTCGAAGTCATCGACTTATGCACAGCCTTTTTTCTTATATGATTTTCCTAAATTCTCTTCACATCGGCGAAGCAGAGCTTTGGCACATGGTTGATGAGGTTCAATTCATGCGCCTTCCGATAGAACAGCTCCAGACCTTCGAGATGCTCGTCTTTCAAATCCCAGTGGATGACCTGCAGGTATTCTTCAAGCTGCTGGAAGGTGAAGTCCTTTTCTTCACGCACGGATTCGATCGTCGCGTACTTGTTCGCGACTCCTTCCGCCATGCCTCGGACAAGACGCTCGTAGACGAGCTGCAGCTTTTCGGGCGATTCCCTCGCGAAGGTGCGGTTCGCTGTCCAAAGAGAATAGACCATGCCGAGTCCCGTGAGCTTGTGCCACTCGGCGCCGAGATCGTAGTAGTGGAGATCCTCGCGGCGGTGGTGGTAGAGCCAGAGCGCGTCGTCGCCGATGAAGAGCGAGCCTGCCGCGTCGTCAGGCACGGGATTCTGCGGCACGATGTGGCGCACATAGTAGTTGGGGCTTGCGTCGTATCCTTCCTTGAGGATGATCTTCAAGAGGCAGTGGCTCGTCGCCGATTTCGCCGTGAGGATGATGCGGTCGTCCCTGATTTCCTCAAGGGGTTTTTTCGTCACGAGGAGGATGCTCGTGACCGCCTTATCCGTGCGCACGCAGATGTCGGGCAGGATGACAAGGCTTTCGTCGCCCTGTGCGTAGATGATGGATGATATGCCGCTCACATCGAGCCTGCCCGCCAGAAGTTCGCGGTTCAGCTCCGCCGGCACGCCCGGCACGAGATGCAGTCCTCGGTTTCCTCCGTGCGCGAAGCTCCAGGTGAGCGGCAGGATATTGAGAAAATGGATGTGCCCGACCCTTGGCTCTGCCATAAATGTCTCCTTTCGGAAGAATGAAAAGATTCAGCGCTTCCTTACATATATTCCCACATGTGAAGCAAAGGACCGCGTCCCTTGCCGATATTGAGTCCCGCGCGGATGGCGCCCGTGATGTATGCCTTGGCGTCCTCAACGGCGATGGTCAGCGGCTTTCCCGCTGCAAGGCCGCAGGCGATTGCCGTCGAGAGCGCACAGCCCGTGCCATGCGTATTCTCGTTGTCGATGCGCGTCTGCTTGTACCAGCGCGCCTTGCCGTCCGCATAGAGCAGGTCGTCGGCGCTCTCTACGAGGTGGCCGCCCTTGATGAGCACGGCGATCGGAAACCTCTCGGTCAGGACTTTGGCGGCCTTGAGCATGGAATCTTCGTCGGTGATGGCGACGCCCGTGATGGCTGCAGCCTCGGGCAAATTCGGCGTGACGATGTCGACGAGCGGCAGAAGCTCGTCGACCATCGCGAAGAGCGTGTCGCTCGTGATCAGATCGCAGCCGCTCGTCGAGGCGATGACGGGATCGAGCACGATGTTTTTCGCGTCCTTTTCCCGCAGTTTCTCGGCAATCGTGTGCACGATCGCGTCGTTTGCCACCATGCCGATTTTGACGGCGTCGGGACGGATGTCATCGTAGATAGCGTCAAGCTGCTCCGCGATGAAGTCCGGAGGAATGACGAAGGTATCGCGGATTCCCGTCGTATTCTGCACGGTGAGCGCCGTCGAGATGTTCATCGCGTACATCTTGTGCGCCGTGATGGTCTTGATGTCCGCCTGTATGCCTGCGCCGCCGCTCGGATCTGAGCCTGCGATCGTCAGAACCTTTCGGATGTCCTTCATGCTGCATTCCTCCCCAAAAAGACCGGATGGATGGAGTCTTCCAAAGATACTCATATATATCTGTCTATAGTATACCATAAAGATTAAGGTTCTTGCCATAAATCGTACAGGGCGATCATGTTTCTGAGGCGTCGCTTCTCCTCGCTCGTCAGCGTATGGCTGATGGATTTTCCCTCCGCCGTCGACCAGTAGATGAAACGCGCCGCGTGGGCATTTGACGCGCGGCGAAGGATAAAAGCTCCCTCTTCGCCCAAAGCGATCTGGGAGCGTTCCGTCAGAAACTCGACATCCTTGTCGAGATGGTCGCGGCGCTTCTTTTCCGCGATCTCCCAAGTGCGTCGCTCGCCGTCTGCCTCGATGGCGAAGTGGTCGCCGAAGATCCAGCCGCGCATGCTGCTTTCGTGCATTGAATAGTAGTAAAGGATGTTGCAGCGAAACGTCGAGTCCCGACTGTGTCCGAGGAGCGGCTGGACGTAGAGACCTCCTGCGAGCTTCTTTTCCTCGGGATAGCTGTACCATGTATAGGCTCCCGAGTCTGTGCGTTCCATGCCCTCCTTGAGCTTTTCGATGCGAGCCTCACGCTCTTTTCTTCGCGCCTCTTCGGCAAGACGTTCTGCCTCGCGTGCTTCGCGCTGCGCCGCTTCCTGCTCTCTTTCTTCAGGCGAAAGCGTCTCCTCTTCGAGGAGGGCGAGCGCCGACTGCGTCTCATCGCGGTGCGTGCTGCTGTAATAGAGCATCGCACCCGTAAAGAGGGCGACGAGCACGCAGAACAAGATCGCATAGCGAACAATCCTCACGCTTCTGACTCCTTTTTGCGAGGTTATTTCTCCTTGATTCGTTTCTCTATTATACACGGAATCCGCTTCGTTTGCATAAAAAATTGTCGAGTTTATCTCGGGCAGGAAGGCTGCAAGTTTAATCACCGCATCGTTCTGCCAAGACGTAATCATTGCATTCATACCACATCGTCTTGTGTACGGAAAAATATAGAAGCTGTCAAAAATGATGTCAAAAATAAAATGCAAAAAAAGGCTTCCGGGCAAAACGCCTAGAAGCCTTGAATTTACTGGCGGAGAGGGTGGGATTCGAACCCACGGTACATTGCTGCACACTTGATTTCGAGTCAAGCACCTTCGACCACTCGGACACCTCTCCTCAAAGGTACTGTGCTAGTTTACCACATCTTTTTCCGCTTGTAAAGGGGCGCGCTGCACGTTTCTTGGTGCACTGCGCACGATGCTGCACGATACTTGCAAAGGGAATGCTCGTGCGGGCTTACAGCGTGCCGAAGATGCGGTCGCCGGCATCGCCCAAGCCGGGGACGATGTAGCCGTGTTCGTTGAGGCAGTCATCGACGGCGGCGACGTAGATGGGGATGTCGGGATGCGCTGCATTGACGGTGCGCACACCTTCCGGCGCAGCGACGAGACAGAGGAGCACGATGCTCTTCGCGCCCTTTTTTTTCAAAAGGTCGAGCGCTGCGGCGGAACTGCCGCCCGTAGCGAGCATGGGATCGACGACGATGAACATGCGCTCACCGATGTCGCCCGGCAGTTTGCAGAAGTATTCGACGGGCTGCAGCGTATCAGGATCGCGGTAGAGTCCGATGTGTCCGACGCGGGCAGCGGGGATGAGGCGCAGCACGCCTTCCGCCATGCCGAGTCCCGCACGAAGGATGGGAACGATGCCGAGCTTCTTGCCCGCGAGCTTCTTCACGCGGCAGGGAGCGACGGGCGTCTCAATCTCTACATCTTCAAGCGGCAGGTCGCGCGTGATCTCGTAAGCCATGAGCATGGCGATCTCTTCGAGAAGTTCGCGGAAGTCCTTCGTGCCCGTTTCCTTCTGGCGCATGAGCGTGAGCTTGTGCTGGACGAGCGGATGATCGACGATGTGCACGGCGAGATCTGCTTGGTTTTCCTGAGTCATGGGATGCCTCCTCACTCGTAAAGGGGATATTTTTCGCAAAGGGCGTCAACGCGTTTCTTTGCTTCTTCCTGCGCAGCCGTGTCCGTCGCATGATCGAGCACGAGCGCGATGATGGCGGCGACCTTTTCCATGTCGGCCTCTTTGAAGCCGCGCGTCGTGAGCGCGGGCGAGCCGAGACGGATGCCGCTCGTGACGAAGGGGGATAAAGGCTCGAAGGGGATCGTGTTGCGGTTTGCCGTGATGCCGACGCCGTCGAGGAGGTTCTGCGCCTCCTTGCCCGTGACGCCCTTGCTCCTGAGGTCGACGAGCATCAGGTGGTTGTCCGTGCCGCCCGAGACGATGCGGAAGCCCTTTTCCTGCAAAGAGGCGGCGAGCGTCTTGGCATTCTTCACGACCTGTGCGGCGTATTCCTTGAAGGCGGGCTGCAGCGCTTCTTCCAAGGCGACAGCCTTCGCCGCGATGACGTGCATCAAGGGGCCGCCCTGGATGCCGGGGAAGATCGCCTTGTTGAACTGTGCGCCGAATTCCGCGTCCTTCGTGAGGATCATGCCGCCCCGAGGGCCGCGAAGCGTCTTGTGCGTCGTCGTCGTCACGACGTCCGCCCACGGCAGCGGGCTTGGATGCATGCCGCCCGCGACGAGTCCCGCGATGTGCGCCATGTCGACCATGAGGTAGGCGCCGATCGCCTTGGCGATGGCGGAGAGCCGCTCGAAGTCGATGATGCGCGCATAGGCGGAAGCGCCGGCGACGATGAGCTTCGGCTTGACTTCCTTCGCCTGCTTTTCCAGCGCATCGTAGTCGATGCACTCTGTCTCTTTGTCCACGCCATAGGGGACGACGTGGAAGTACTTGCCCGACATGTTGACGGCGCTGCCGTGCGTGAGGTGTCCGCCGTCCGTGAGATTCATGCCCATGTAGGTGTCGCCGGGCGAAAGCAGCGAGAAGAACACCGCCATGTTCGCCTGTGCGCCCGAGTGCGGCTGCACGTTGACATAGCCTGCGCCGAACAGCTCTTTCGCACGCTCGATGGCAAGCGCCTCGACGACGTCGACGCACTCGCAGCCGCCGTAGTAGCGCTTGCCCGGGTAGCCTTCGGCGTACTTGTTCGTGAGCACGCTTCCCTGCGCCTCCATGACGGCGCGGCTCACGATGTTCTCCGAAGCGATCAGCTCAAGCTTGTGACGCTGGCGCGAAAGCTCCGCCTCCAGCGCCGAAGCGATCTTCTCATCGGTCTTCTTCAATGTATCCATCAATGCCATACATTTCCCTCCTGATCTGTCGATAACGGGGACACCCCCGTTTCCTGTCTATCCATACTATGTTATTGTACTATGAATTCTTAGCCTCGACAAGCCCGCAGGGCGCAGGCGAGGGTTAGAAGTCATTGTCCAGCACCGCTGTGGCTACGAATTCTTAGACGCGACAAATCCGATAGGGTGTAGGAGCGTCCTAGAAGTCGTTGTCCAGCATCGCTGTGGCTATGAATTCTTAGCCTCGACAAGCCCGTAGGGCGCAGGCAAATCTTGAAGCATCGCGGCAGAATTGCTATACTATACTTACGTTAAAATAGCATCAAAGCGAGGGGGAGCATCGATGGAAAATCTGGCGATCATCGACATGGGGTCGAACAGCATTCGGTTCATCGTCATGCAGATCAACGACAACCATTCGTATTTCCTGCAATATCAGCAAAAGGAGGCGATTCGGCTCGGCAAGGGCATGTCGGAAACGGGTCGGCTCAATCCCGACGGCGTGAAGCGTGCGCTTGAGTGCCTGCACGTCTACAAGCACATGATGGAGGTCATGCAGGTCACGCGCTGCATCGCGGTCGCGACAGCGGCGGCAAGGAGCGCATCCGATGGGACGCAGTTCATCGAACGCATCCGCGAAGAGACAGGCATCGAGATTGAGATCATCTCGGGTGAGCGCGAGGCATACCTCGGTTATCTCGGCGTCGTGAACACGATAGACGCGAAGGATTTCATCCAGTTCGACCTCGGCGGCGCATCGATCGAGGTGTCGCTCGTTTTGAACCGCAAGATCAAGGAGTCGGTTTCGGTACCTTTGGGCGCGGTGACGATGACGGACAAGTTCGGCATGCAGGACATCGTGACGCAGGGCGTCCTCGACAAGTGCATAAAGCATGTGGAAAAAAAGTTCCGCGAGATGATTCCCTGGGCGAAGGACAGACGCCTGCCCGTCATCGGCATCGGCGGCACCGTCCGAAACCTCGCGAAGATGGATCAGTACAAGACGAGCTACCAGCTCGCGCGCATCCACAACTACATCATTCCGCGCGAACGCTTCGAGCCTTGCTATCAGGCCATCATCAAGTCGAGCTGCACGAACCGCAGGAAGTTCGGCGGGCTTTCCACAGAGCGTGCCGACATCATCGTCGCAGGTGCGACGATCGCGCGCTGCCTCATGGAGTTCAGCGGCGGCAAAGACCTCATCGTTTCGGGCTGCGGCCTCCGAGACGGCGTCTTCTACGAGTATTACGGCAAGAAATACGGTGCAGGCTCGCCCGTCGTCAAGGACGTGCTCAAGGCGAGCGTAGAGAACTACCTGAAGCGCGTGGAGCGGCGCATGGAGCATCTAGGGCGCGTCCACGATCTCGCCCTGAGCCTCTTCGACCAGCTGAGGCGCCTGCACGGTGCTCCGAAGCGTTCGCGCGACCTCCTGTCCGTTGCCGCGTGGCTGCACGATGCGGGCAAGATTGTCAATTATTACGAGCACGCGCGAAACTCCGCCTTCATCATCAACAACGCGCCGCTCTACGGCATGACGCAGAAAGAACAGCTCAAGGCGTCCTTCATCGCGGGCTTCCATCACGGCATCAGCAACAAGATCATGCGCTCGTATCGCTATGCGATGATGGTCACGCAGCCCGAGTGGAAGGAGATCCGCAAGCTCGCGACGCTGCTCGCGCTCGCCGAGGCCGCCGATGTGACCTACGAGGGTCTTGTCACAGGGTTCGAGGCAGCGGCAACGTCCGAGGGCGTCGCGCTCTCCGTCATTGCCGCGCCCGATGCCGACACCCGCGCTACGGATTTCGAGATGCAGAGTTTCTGCAAGCAGTTCAAGAAAGAGTTCGGCCGGCCGCTCGTCATCGTGTGGCGCAAGTAGGAGCGCGTATGCGACATAAGGACGGATTTCCCAAAGTATTTGATATTTTCTTTTCTTCTATGATATAATGATAGTTACATGAGAAAAAGTGGTATCATTCTTCAAAATCGTTGGGGGATCGTGGCTTGAATACGAAGGGAAAGAAGCCGGACAAGCGTGAGTATACGCTGAAGGTCATTCCGCACCAGGGCGAGACAGTACGAAGCTACAGCTTCTCGGTTCGGAGACTGAAACTTCTGGCGTGCGCTCTGGCAGCTCTTGCCGTGGTTTTGCTGGCGGGATTCGGCTATATGTCGTACAGCCTTTGGAGCGGCGCGGCGGATGCGAAGGCGGAGACGCCCGCCGAGACGGGCCGTCAGGCGGAGCTGAAGGAGCTTGCCCAGGAGGCGCAGAACCTGCAGAGCGAGATGGAAAAGCTCACAGAGCGCGAGAAGACGCTGCGCCGCCTGCTCGACGAGGGGGCGGCGGACGAGTCTGCCAAGCATACGGGACAGGGCGGGCCGGCCGTGCCGGCGGAAGTCTCGCAGGTGCGACGTGCACTCGATGCGGTGTCACGCGGTCTGCCTGAGCGGCGCGAAAGCCTGGCGAAGCTCGAAGCGAGATATGAGAAGCAACGGGAAGAAGCAGCGGCGCGTGCGGCTGAAAAGGATAAGATGGCACGGACGAGCGTGCCGGGAAATGTCCCTTCAGGCTGGCCGACATCGGGCGACATATCGTCACCCTTCGGCTGGCGTTGGAACGGTACGGACTTCCATCCGGGCATCGACATCGCCAACGATATGGGGACGCCCATCGTGGCGACGGCGGACGGCGTCGTGACGACGGCCGGTTGGAACGGAGGCGGCTACGGCAATATGGTCGACATTGACCACGGCAACGGCATCCTCACGCGCTACGGTCATGCGTCCGAAGTCGTGGTGCACGAAGGGCAGCATGTGAAGCGCGGCGAGGTCATCGCCTATATGGGCAGCACGGGCTTTTCTACGGGGCCGCATGTCCACTATGAGATCCATGTCAATGGCGAGACGGTGAATCCGGCAAGCTATCTATAGGAAGTGGGGAGTCTATGTTTGGTGTGATGAAAAGGCGCGATGACAGTTCCGTCTCGGGCGATATAGAAACAATCATCGGCAAGAACACGAAGATTCATGGCGAGATCAGCGGCACGGGGAATCTGCGCATCGATGGGGAGATCGAGGGCGAGCTGAAACTCTCCGGCTCCGTGATCGTCGGGGAGACGGGCATGGTCACGGGCAACGTCTCGGCGCGCTCGCTTGACATATCGGGCACGGTGCACGGCAACGCTCAGACGGAAGAGGGACTGACGATCCACAGCGCAGGGCAGCTCATCGGCGATGTCAAGGTCAACGCTTTCCAGATCGAGGACGGCGGCATCTTCAAAGGACGCAGCGAGATGAATCCGCGCGCCGGCATCGAGCTGAAAGTGCGCCCGCAGCCTGCGGCAAGGCCGCCGCAGGAACAAGTGATTTCCACAGACGCTTCGGCGAAATCTCCGTCGAAGATGGCGGCGCAGCTGAAACCGCCGACGAAGGCGGAGAAAAAATGAAAGCCTGCGCCCTTATGACATGGCTTCTCAGGACTTAGCGTAAAGAAAACCGCTGCATGAACCTTTCGGACATGCAGCGGCTTTTTTGATGGAATCTGCGCGATTGGGCAATCGTTCAGATGAAGTATTCGATGGATTTCTCTGCCGTGAGCTTCGTCGTATCGTTGAAGAGAAGCACGGCTTCGCGTGCCTCTTTCTTCCCGAGCGCGTACAGCTCCTGCGTCTCGCGGTTGAAGAAGGAGAAAGGGACACGGCGGTTATACCATAGGGGGTGCGCGAGGTCGATGCGAACAGGAGATTCCGCGCCCTCAAACGCCTCTTCTTGATAATAGGGATCGAAAAGCAGGATTTCCTCATCCTCGACGCCCGTCATGAGCACATAGTGCTCGACCTCGAACCACAGGCGCACGACGGCAACGCCTTTGCGGCACAGCGTGTCGTTGAGCCGGCTGCCTTCGCCGATGAATACTTCCTCGCCGCGAAGATAACGGCTCGATACGGGGAGCAGCCCCGCCTTGCCGAGACCGTCGAGCCAGTTCGACAGGAACATCATCGCCATGCACGAGGTGCCGCTTTTGCCCGGATGCCCCTCCTTGCCGTAACAGTCGAGGCAGTAGAGCATCGTATTGCGCAGAATCTCGGGCGGCAGCTCTTCGCGGGAGAAGAGGAAGCTCATGGCATTGAGCATGGACGTAGGCCCGCAGTCGTATTCGGAAATCTGATAGTGGAGCGGTGTTTTCATCGTGTGGGTTCAATCCTTGACGCGTAATCATATTCTTCTTGTTTCAGCCGGACGCTCAATCTTTGACCGGAGCGGCATGTTTTTACTATGAAAGTCCAAGAAGTCAAGCCCGAAGGGCGCAGACTGATTGGGTAACTTTCATTAAGGGCGGCGCACAATGTCCACAAAGTGGACGTTTGTGCGTGTAGCTTATATTATACCATGAGACGCACATACAAAAAAGAGCCGCCGCAGAGAATCCTGTGCGACGGCTTCGCCGGTCCTTCTATGCATAGTGCGTCCACATGCGCTTGATGAGAACGATGCCATCGGCGGGTTGTCCCGACAGGTCGTCATAGCCTGCAATATTTGGCAGCACAGAATATACCAGCCGATGCTGTATGTTGATGCGGCGTGAATAGTTCTCTTTGTGGTATACTGTTAAACAGGAGAACTATTGTGTAGGGAGGCGAGCTTATGGAATTGGCAAAGTATATCGACCATACATTGCTCAAGACGGATGCGCAGAGGGCGGATGTGGCAAAGCTCATCGAAGAGGCAAAGGCGTATCATTTCGCTTCGGTCTGCGTGAGTCCGATCTGGGTATCGTACGTGTCTGATGCGCTTCGAGGCAGCGGTGTAAAGACATGCACGGTCATCGGCTTTCCGCAGGGGGCGATGCCGTCCGCAGTCAAGGCGTTCGAGACGAAGCAGGCGGTCGCGGACGGCGCGGACGAGGTGGACATGGTCATCGCAATCGGCAGGCTCAAGGATGGCGACGACGCCTATGTGAAGGCGGACATCGAGGCCGTCGTCCGGGCGGCTAGAGGGAAGGCGCTGACGAAGGTCATCATCGAGACGTGCCTACTGACCGACGAAGAGAAGCGCCGCGCGTGCCTTCTCGCGAAGGAGGCGGGAGCGGACTTCGTCAAGACGTCGACGGGATTTGCCGCAGGCGGCGCGACGGCAGCTGACGTGAGACTCATGCGCGAGAGCGTGGGCGAGGCGATGGGCGTCAAGGCAGCGGGGGGCATCCGAAGCCGTGCGGACGCCGAAGCGATGCTCGCCGCCGGAGCGACGCGCCTCGGCACGTCGAGCGGCGTGAAGATCGTCGAGGGATAGGAGAAAGGGCGGCACAGGAATCCGTCAGCGGTCAAGTTCTTGCCGTCTCTTTTCACTGGAGCAGAAAACAGCCCTGCGGCATGCCGCAGGGCTGTTTTTCGTAAGATGCACGATAAAGACGTGGCTATTTCACGCTCGATATATGCCAAAGCTCGTCCTTCTCGTTGCTGTCGCACAGTGTGAACTTGCGTCCTTCGAGATTGGTGTGGGCAGCGAAATCCGCTTTTACGGGCGTTTCCTTCGGGCATAGGACGTAGAATTCGCTGAGTGCCGAAAGATCCTCGATGGCGTAAAAGGGCATGATGTTCGTCGCCGTCCACGTGCCGGGCTTTGGTGCGTTTCGCTCGACATCTTCGCGCGTCGTCAGCAGATATATGGCCTTGTCCGAGTAGAACGTGCAGCCGACACTGTACGTGTGCTCGCGGTAGCTCATGACGGGTATGTGCGCGGGAAGATCGTGCACGAGAGCGGCGGCGGGTGCGCCGCCTCTCTCTCGGCACATGGGAACGGCGACGAGGACGAAGAGGGTCAGATAGAAGATGCCAAAGGCGGCGATGAAGAGGCTCATGCGCTTCCCGTCGAAGCTGCCGAGAAGGCGCGCCGCCAAGATGGCGATGGGGAAGAGCGAAGGGAAGGTGTAGGTCGGATACTTCGTCGCCATGCACTGATAGACGAGAATCGTGCCGAGCGCCCAGACGAGCAGGAAGAGCGTGTCCTTTTCCGCGAAGGCGCGGCGAAGGGCAACTCCCTTCTCTTGCCAGATTTTTTTTGCCATACACCAGACGAGCGGCAAGGACCATGGGAAGAAACTCGCGAGGAAAAGAAGGATGTAGTAGTACCAGACATTCTGTCCGGGATGTTCGGAGACAGTCGCGCGCAGGAAATTGTGCGTGCCGAAGAACGTCCCGAGGAAGTCTGCGCCGTGCAGGCTGTACATGGCGTAGTACCAACTGCCGCCAACGAGCAGGAAGAGGATCATGCCGCCGCCCCAGCGAAGGCGAAGAAGCTCCTTCGCATCCTTTCGGAGTACGAGGTAGACGGCAAGCAGGAGTCCCGGCAGGAGGAAACCGATCGGCCCTTTCGTGAGGACGGCGAGTCCTGCAAAGAAGAAGGCGGCGTAGTAGCGCACACGTTTTCCTGAGTCGTAGCCGAGGTAGAAAGAGACGAGCGTCGCGCTCATGAAGAAGAAGAGCGTCATGTCCGTGATGATCGCCTTGCCGACGTACCAGAAGCCGACGGAGCTGGCGAAGAGGCCGCCCGCAAGGAGTGCCGTTCGATGTCCGTAGAGGCGGCGCGCGAAAAAGTAGAGCAGCGCGAGGCTCAAAAGCCCCATGAAGGCGCTCGGGAAGCGCAGCGCGAACTCATTGACGCCGAAGATGAGGCATGAGGCGATCATCTCCCAATAGAAGAAGGCGGGCTTGTCGTACCAATAGTTGCCGAAAATACGCGGCGAGAGATAGTCGCCGGAGGCGACCATCTCCTTCGCTGTCAGCGCGTAGTTCGATTCGACGGGATCGGTGATGGCGAGACTGCCGTTTGCCGCCAACAAGATGATTGCTCCGAAGATGAGCAGGAGCAAGAACTCCCGCTTCTCACGTTTGACCATGATCGTATTTCCTCCATTCAGCGAGTCTTGGATGCTTTCCCTGCGGCAGGATGGGGGATCGTGCCGGGATGGCCGTCTAGCCTGCGATTCCTAACTGATGTAGGATATGCGACTCTCGTTGCGTGGCTTGGGATCGGGCACGTCGCCTGCCGCGTAACCGAGCGCGAGATGGCCGATGCCGACGTATTGGCCGGGGCGGAAGAATATGCCGGCGCGCGAGAGAATCTCCTGGCCGAGAGGCTGCTCCAGCTCTTCCTTGGCGCGGTGAATCCAGCATGTATGGATGTCGAGCGATTCGGCGGCGAGCATCATCGTGGCGATGGCGATGCTGCCGTTGCACAGATAGTTCACATCGTCCTTGTCCGCGATGACGAGCAGGATGACAGGCGCACCGTAGAAGGGGTCGAAGCCCTTCTTCCAATGACCGATCTGACAGTTCAGTTCGACGAGCTTTTCGCGCATGACCTTGTCCGTGATGACGATCGTGCGTATGGATTCGCTGCCCATGCTGCGCGGCGCATACAGCCCCGCCTCGACGATGTCGCGCACGATGTCGGCGGGCGGCATTGTCGGCAGGAAGGCGCGCACGCTGCGCCGCTTCTTGATCGTTTCCATGACTTCGTTCATCGTTGTGCCTCTTTTCTTGCAAGATGATAATTCTTCTTTGGGATGATTGTCGTGATTTTCTTGCGCCATTATAGCATAGTTTTCGATATTATGCGACTATGGGGGCGCGAAAGGAAGATTCTTGGGGAGTTTTAAGGAAAAGGGCTCGTTAGGGTAGGGGAAAGGACTCATAGTCTAGTGTCGCCGGACAGGGCAATCCTAAAGCTCGCCTGAAACAGCTTTTGACAGTATACTTGAGGTGTGGTATCCTAAATGAAATATATGTAATCATAATGAAGGAGTGTAGGCTTATGAAGAAACGCAGTATGCTTGCCGCGGCTGTGGTGCTCGCGCTCAGCAGTAGCGCTGCGTTTTCCGCGCCGTCGGCGCAAGACGCTGCAGTGGAAGCAGCTTCGGCTGGGTCGGTCGCCAGGGAAGCCTCTTCGGTGCAATCGCACGCGCAGAACGCGGCGAGAGCGCAGGAAAAGGCGACGAAGAAGCAAGCACCTATGCAAAACTACGTCGAAGCGCCGGAGGAGTTCGAAATCGCCTCCCTGCGCCGTGCGGAAACGACACCGAACTATCGCCTTTTCAAGGGCGATACGTTCAACGTCCTTGTCATCGGCTTCCCCGATGGCATCGGCGTCAACAATATCACGGTCGGCATTGACGGCTACGTTCAGCTTCCCTACGTCGGCAGCGTCAAGATGGAAGGCATGACGCTCGACGAAGCAAAGGAAGTTCTCATGGAATCGCTCGGCGAGTATCTGCGCATCCCCGACATGTCTCTCCTTATTACGAGCTATGGGCCGCGCAAAGTCTATGTCATGGGCAACGTTGCCTCTCCTGGCATCCATGACTTGAGCATCGACCGCATGAACGCCTATGCCGCTCTCGCGAGTGCCGGCGGCTGGACAGATCGCGCACGCAGCACGCGCATCCAGGTGATTCGTGTGCGCGACAATGTGATGTACTACCGTACGCTTAATATGAAAGACTATACGAAGAAGCACGACCTCACGCAGAACGTCGTGCTGGAAGACGGCGACATCGTCTATGTGCCTGCATCGAACGGCATCAAGTTTACGGAGGACGTCCTGCCATATGTCAATGCTTGGGCATTGTATAGGTCGCTGACGAAGTAATTGTGTGGATAGGAGAGAAATTGCCATGGAACAGAACGAGGGTATGATCGACCTCTCGAAACTTTTTCAAATCATGGGTGCGCGTTGGAAAGCCATGGTCACGCTCGTGCTTATCTGCACGCTCGCGGCACTCGTCCTCGCCTTTGTGCTGCCAAAGCAGTATGAATCCACGACCTTGGTGCAGACACGTAATGCCGGCAAGGTGGATGCTTCAGGAGCTGCCGCAGCAATGGCAATACTGGGTGTAGGCGGCGGGACATCATCACCGACGATGAACTACATCGAGCTGATGAAGACACGCACGGTGCTTGATCCGATTATTGACAGCATGGATTTTGATGATGATAAGAAACCGGATGCGAAATCCTTTGCGAAACAAAGATTGGATGTAAGGAACACGAAAGGCACTAATTTGATTGAAGTAGCTGCACGCGGAAAAACGCCCGAAGAAGCGCAGCGGATATCTCAGTCGGTTGTCGATAACTTCCTCCTCATGCAGACGGATATGAATCAGGAGACGCAGTCTCTGCTCGTGAAGTTCCTCGAAAAGCGCATTGCAGAAAGCAAACAGGAATCGGAAGAGGCAGAGGAGAGGCTGGCAAAGTTCAGCAAAGAGCATAAGATATACAGTCCTGACGATCAAGTGAAGGCAGCGATCGAGCAGCTGGCTGTTTTTGACAAGGCAATCGGCGAAGTCGAGGTGGCGCAGAAGTCTGCTCAAGCCGAGCTGGATACAGCGGAGGCGAAGCTGGTCGAGCAAAAGATGGAGAGCAAGGCGTATCGTGTTTCTGACAATGCTATCGTGCAAAAGATTCGCGATCAGATTGTCGCAAAGCAGGTGGAAATCGTGGGTCTTGAAGAGCGCTATACCGAGAAACATCCGAGCGTACAGCAGGCGAGGAATGAGCTGCGCCAGCTGCAGGGAAGCCTCGACGCCGAGGTCGTGGCAAGCGTGGACTCGAATGCGGCGACGCTGAACCCTGCGCATTCGGAAGTCTTGAAGAAGCAGGCCTTGGCAGCCGTCAACCTGGCTGTTGCCGAGGCGGGGGAAAGGAAGCTCAAGGAGCAGCGCGAGAAAAAGGAAAGTGAGATTGGAAAGCTGCCGGATGATGTGCTGGAATACATGCGTCTCGAGCGCGAAGTGAAAATCAAGAGCGAGGTCTATCTGAACCTCGTCAAGCAGAGCGAGCAGAGCAAGATTCAAGAAGCGATGGAGAGCATGGATATCCAGATTGTTGATCGAGCTAATCTCCCTGATAAGCCGGTTGCGCCGAGAAAGATTTTGATTGTAGCAATGGGCTTTGTGATAGGTGTATTCCTTGCTGTAGGATATGGGTTGTTGCTTTCTAGGCGAGAAGCATAGCGGCTGATTCCGTTATGTGATAACGGAAGAGAGTGTGCTTTTTATGGATGTAAGGCTGAAAATACCTGTAGAAATTCGCAGACTGTGTGCACCGTTGGTTTTTCTTGTCTTTGACTATCTGGCGATTCTACTGGCAGAGCAGCTTGCTTTTGGGCTACATGACCTCTATGGCGCGTCTGTGGGGGAGTCCTATCATATAGCGGAAACGTATGTGTTTCTCTGGATACCGTTGGTGTTTTTGGCGTTTTTGGGTATCACACAAACGTATACTAAAATGCAGCCAATTTTAGAAACTGTGCGGCAGATTTTTTATGCCGTTCTATACGCTTTGATTACGTGCCTTATTGTCCTCTATTTCATTCAGGCAAGTGTGCTTGCTTCGCGTTTGTATGTTGTTGCATTCGCGTGCTTAGCGATCTTTAATCTTTACATTGAGAGATATGTGCTTTTAAAAATTTTCAAGATGACTCGTTCCTTGATGAAACCAGTGTTACTGATTGGTGCAGGGAAAACGGCAGAGCAAATATTGCGCTGTTTTGAAAGAGATTTGGGGTATCGTTATGAAGTGGTCGGGATTCTTGATGACAATCCGATTTCAAAGATGTTGTCACAAAAGTTTTTGTTGCTTGGCAAGATAGAAGATGCAGCTATGGTTCTGAAGAACTTTGGGATAAAGACGATAATTATTGCTGCGCCTGGAATGAAGAAGAAAAAACTTCAAGAGTTATTAGATAGTATACAGCCCTATGTTCGAGATATCTCTTTCGTACCGGATTTGGTAGGGATGCCGCTGTATAATGTAGAAGCGCAAACCTTATTTAATGAGCAAGTTATGCTTTTGTCTTTACGCAATAACCTGGCGAGACGGAGAAATCGCTGGTATAAACGTATATTCGACCTCGTTTTTGGGGGGCTTATGTGCATACCTGTATTGCCCATCTTGTTTCTCTTGGCGCTTTGTGTGCGGTTCGACTCCAAGGGAACAGTCTTTTTCAATGCGGAACGGATTGGAAAAGATGGAAAAGTTTTTACCTGTTATAAGTTTCGTTCGATGTATATGGATTCTGATCGTATATTGCAGGAGTATCTTGCGGCACGACCGGAGGCTCGAACAGAATGGGATACTTTTGCAAAACTGCGTGAATATGATCCGCGGGTAACGCGAGTGGGAGCATGGATGCGCAAATACAGCTTGGATGAATTGCCGCAAATCCTCAATGTTATTAAAGGCGATATGAGCTTGGTCGGTCCACGTCCTTACCTGCCGAGAGAACAGGGAGATATAGGAGAGCATCTTTTGACGATTACATCAACAGTTCCTGGGATTACAGGGTATTGGCAGACGAGTGGAAGAAACGATGTAAGCTTTGCGGGACGTGTTGCTATGGATGTATGGTATGTGAGAAATTGGTCGATTTGGCTTGACCTGATGTATTTGTTTAAGACTGTTAAGATTGTTCTTACAAGGAAAGGCGCGTATTAGGTGGAAATACAAGTCATCATACCAGTTTATCGTCCGGATGCTAGATTCTTGCAGCTTTTATGCATGATAAAGATACAGTCTTTGAAAAATTTGCCAGTTTTATTGATTGATTCTGGTAAGGGAATGTCCTATGCAGAGGAAATCAAGGGGATGAATGTCAAGGTTCGGAAAATTAATATCGAAGAGTTTAATCATGGCGGAACTCGTCAATGGGGAATGGATTTGTGTTCGGGAGCAGACATCTATGTGTTTCTTACACAGGATGCAGTTTTTTTTGATGAATATGCTGTAGAGAATCTAGTTGCTGCTTTTACCGATGATTATGTTGGTTGTGCTTATGGCCGTCAAGTTCCTCATAGGGGTTCTGGTGTTTTTGGGGCGTTTGCTAGAAAGTTTAATTATCCATTAGAAAGTCATATCTATGCCATCGAAGATAAGAGGCGATATGGAATTAAAACAGTATTTATTTCTAATTCTTTTGCTGCTTATCGGAAAGAGGCAATACAGCAGGTTCATGGGTTTCCGAAGCATACTATTTTGAGTGAAGATATGTGTGTTGCAGCGAAAATGTTGCTGCAGGGGTGGAAAATCGCGTATGTGGCAAATGCTGCTGTATATCATTCTCATGATTATACGATATTTCAAGAGTTTAAGCGTTATTTCGATATTGGGGTATTTCATGCACGTGAGCCTTGGATTCAGCAAAAATTTGGTAAGGCGGAGGGAGAAGGAAAACGTTTTATCATGACAGAGTTTCGTTATGTATTGAAACGTTGCCCTTACCGTTTTTTTGAGATGATTTTGCGTGATGGTATGAAGTTTTTGGGTTATCGCTTGGGGCGTAATGAGAAGTATTTGAAAAATAAGTGGAAGATGAAGTTGAGTATGTCTCCAAGATATTGGGATGTTTAATGTCGAGTTTGGTAGTGCGGAGGAAACAGAATGAAGGGTTCTTTCAAACTTATACATCGATATTTAATTGCGATTGCTATAGTCTTGCTGCCGGTATTTAATTCATTGGGAACTGATAAATTGGGCGCCTTGGGGCGTTCGGCAAGTACATATCCTTTGCTTCTAGGGGTGATTGTATGGTTAGGAACACTTGTGCTTCAAAGAGGAAAGGTGTATTATCCTCGAAATCTTGGTTTCTTTTTTTTGTTGATGTTTCTTTTGACCGCTGTTCTTTCTGGATTGTTCAATCTTCCTGATTTATATGTTTTGAAATATCAAGGGATTTCGGGTATAGATCGGTTTTTTATTCAAATTTTTGCGTTGCTGTTTTATGTTTTTATCGTTATATATATATATAATGCTTTTTATCATGCGGGAAAAGAAGCAGAGCGACTATTCGTAACGGCACTTTCCCTATCCTTTTTTTTGGCTGGAGGATACTCTCTTTTTGAAATAGGCGCTTTCCTAAATGTTCCGTTTTCAACAGAGATTTTGGGTTATATAGATACACTTTTTCGAGCTAATGAAGAATTATACGGGTTACGTCTTCGTTCCTTGGCAAATGAAGCGTCTATGTTTGCTATGTATTGCACGCTGATTTTTCCTTGGATCTTTTCGCGTTTTTTTCGTAACAGGAGAAGTTTTGGGGATATTATCATCGTTTCATACTTTATTCTTCTAATGGGCTTGACCTTTTCTAGGACGGCATATATAGTTTTTATCATCCAATTGATAGTTTTCTTTATACTATATAGAAAGGAAATTTTTTCGGTTGGTATGCATGGAGCGGTTTATTTTTTTGCTATAATAGGGATACTGACTTTTGGTGCTATTTCTATCTATTTCTCAAATATGGAACTGTTTGAGAAAATAGATGTTACCGCTCTGGTATATTCACTTGTAAGTGATGATGTGGATAATCCTCACTTGCTATCCAATATTGCACGCTATTCTTCTCAAATTGCAGCGATACGAATGTTCTTTGATCATCCTGTTTTAGGTGTTGGCCTTGGTGGATTTGGATTTTATGCTCCGCAATATTATCCTGATTCTTTAGGAGAGAGTTGGGAGATTATTGCACAGAGTTCTAACACAATTGGTGGTGCATGGCCTGTGGCACATGGACTATATGTAAGGATATTAGCAGAGATGGGTATTCTGGGACTTGTCTTTTGGTTGTTCTTGTGGGGATGGAATATTTTTAAGTCATTTGCAAGTCTAAGAAATTTGGCCAGGGAACAAATTCAGTATAAAAAGAATTTGTTGATTAGTTTGATTGGCATGCTGTTGATTGGTTTTGTTGGTGATAGTTTGACATGGGCTAGCTATTGGATATATTTAGGCTTTTTAGGAATTGAAGAATCTAATGGTTGTAGGGAATAGATATATGCGAGTGTTTATATTGAATGATTTTGCTTATGTCAATGGGGGGGCATCACAGATTGCCCTTAATACTGCATTGTCATTGGCTAGAAAAGGAATCCATACATGTTTGTTCACAGGAATGGGGCCGATTTCTCCTAAGTTGGTTGAACAAGAGAGGTTAAAGGTAATCTGTTTAGAGCAATATGATATTTTGTCTGACCCCAGTCGTTTTAGAGCAATTTGTCAAGGCTTATGGAATCGGAAGGCCGCTCGCTGTCTGTCGGAAATACTGCAGCAGTATAGTCCTTGCGATACGATTGTGCATGTACATGGCTGTCAAAAGGTTTTATCAACTTCATGTATTTATGCGGCGAAGAAATTAGGGTTCAAGATAATTTATCACTTGCATGATTATGGTATAGCATGCCCTAATTTAGGTTTTTATAACTATCAGCGTAATCAGATTTGTCGCTATGTACCGTTGAGTGCTGATTGTATTTTTTCACATTGTGATTCGCGTAGATATTTGCATAAAGTATGGCGCTTGATGCGCCAGGTTATACAAAAAAAGTGGGGTGGATTACCTGGATATGTTGATGCGTTTCTTTCTGTATCTACATTTAGCCAGAATATATTGCAGTCATTTTTGCCGCATGGTTCACTTATCAAAGTTTTGCCTAATCCGCATGAAACATGTCGGCACTCACTGATTGATGTGAAAGAAAATAAGTTTTTTCTGTTTTTAGGGAGATTGTCTGCTGAGAAGAATCCGATAGAGTTTGCGGAATGCGTTAGAGATTTAGATTTACCGGCATTGTTTGTTGGTGATGGAGAATATCTTGATAAAGTAAAAAAAACATACCCGCAGGCTGTGTTTACTGGATGGCTTGAAAAAGAGAATCTATATGAGTATATTAAGCAGGCAAGATGCCTTGTGTTTCCTTCGTCATGGTATGAAACTCAAGGTTTATCCGTACAGGAAATGGCCTCTTGGGGGATTCCTGCAATTGTTTCAGATGTATGTGCAGCGAAAGAGATGATTGTGCATGGTGTGAATGGATGGATATATGAAAGTGGGAACAAAGATTCTTTGAAGAAATATCTATTAAAAATGACGGATGATTTGAAGGTGCGTGATATGGGAAAACAAAGCTATGAGTTGGTAAAGAAAATAGGGATTTCTGAAGAAAAATATATAGAGGAGTTACTGATATTTTATCAGAAGACTCTTTAAGATGCTTTCTTAGTGAAGGTGGTGAGGGACGAGTGAATCCGATTTGGTGCAAGAAAAGAATCAGGGATAAGGTTAAGGTTATTTTACAAGAGCACAAAAGAATAGCTTGTTTGTTGCACTTTATTCGTTATGGGAGAGATGAGGCATATCTTGATTCGATATTAAAAATTAATCATGATCCTAATGTCCTTGAATTGCGAGAATATGGCTCTGCTAATGCGGATAAAAATATTTTTTATATTGAATTCGGTGGAGAAACGGGAATAGGAGGAACTCTTCGTACTACGTTACATGCTTTGTATGAAGCCGATCGACTAGGATTCACTCCTGTTGTATATTATAAAAGTAAATATCTTAGCATGACATCGTCTTTGCATGAGGTGGAGAATGCATTTGGATATTATTTTTGCCAAGTGAGTGATATTTCAGTTGAAGAGGTATTAAGAAGTCAGCGGGTATTTTTATTTCGCCCAGCTCACTTGGAGCGAATCGAACGTGACCTTGGAAATTTAAATCCAGAACTTGTTGTGGGGTATCGGGTCACTGATGATTATTTAAAAACGATGGCAAATGTTATGCATAAGTATATCCGCTTTAATGAAGAGACAGAACGTTATTTCGAAAAAAGTATGGGTAAACTTTTTCAAACTCGCTCTCATCTTGATCGTGTACTTGCAGTGCATATCCGGGGGACAGATTTTGCATTGCATTGGAATAATCATCCCAATATGCTTATGCCCGAAGATTATTTTTCTGAGATAGACGTCCTTCTTGAACGTGAGTTTGAATACATCTTTTTAGCAACGGATGACAGTCGGCGTTTGGAAAGCTTCTTGAAGCGATACGATAAGAAAGTCCTTTATTATGAAGATACATATCGATCATCAGGCAATATTAATATTATACATGAGAAAAATGCAAGAGAAAATGCCCCCTTTCTGAACGGATTGGAAGCATTGCGTGATATGTATACGTTATCTCGATGTGGAGGGTTTCTTTCGGGTTGCTCGCAAATCTCAATTATGACACGCATTTTGCGATTGAGTACAGGACGAGATTTCTCCTATGTTAAGACATTGGATCGAGGGATTTATAAGTCTGATGTTATTTCAGGAACTTAAGTCATATGACAATTTGGCATGGGGGATATAACCGTGAACATATTATACGATTCACAGATATTTTTTCAACAGAGATATGGAGGAATATCACGCTACTTCTACGAATTGATTCGAAATATGATTAAAGAAGAGTCGATTTTGCTGCATGAGGGAGTTAATATCAATGCGTATGGATTGAGAAATCTATGTGCTTATAAGAAGTTTTGGGGATATCATATTAAGAGGAATTATCGTTTAAGAGCGCTTATTTCAAAAATCAACGCTTTCCATTTTAGATATTTTATACGGAATGAAAATGTTGATATATATCATCCCACATATTATACGGATTATGAAGTTCATGGAGCGAAGAAGGTCGTAACGGTTTACGATATGATTCATGAACTTTTTCCACAGGATTTTTTAGGTGATAGGACTGCTGAAGAGAAAGCAAAAATTTTACGAAATGCCGATGGCATTATCGCCATATCGGAAAGTACCAAAAAAGACTTGATGCGGTTGCTTGATATTTCCGCGGAAAAGATCCGTGTCATCTATCTGGCAAATTCGTTGTCTGAATCCGTGCAGGATGTTCCTGTAATGAAAGGGCCGTATTTGCTCTATGTGGGGAATCGATCAGGCTATAAGAATTTTATGGGGCTTGCCCAAGCATTTGCAGGGTCGCAATACAAAAATGATGTTCAGCTTGTTTGCTTTGGTGGTGGAGAATTCACTAAGAGTGAAAGGGAATCTTTGATTCGAATGGGTATATGGGAGAGAACGGTTTATTGCTCAGGTGGAGATGATGTCCTGAGCAATCTTTATCAGTTTGCTTCTGCGTTTGTATATCCGTCCATATATGAGGGATTTGGCTTGCCGCTTTTGGAAGCGATGCATCATGGCACACTTGTTTTGACTGGAGCAACATCTTCCATACCTGAAGTCGCAGGTGATGCGGCTGAATATTTCAATCCTAATGAACCAGAAAGTATACGAGAAGTTATGGATCGATTGCTTTCAGATTCCGACCGGCGACAGGAGTTGCGAGCCAGGGGGCGCGCGAGAGAAAAGATGTTTTCGTGGCAGCGCTGTGCGGAAGAAACATTGGATTTTTATCGCGTATTGAGATAAAGAGAGGGTGTGCAATGAAGACAGCGTTGATTACTGGTATCAATGGACAAGATGGTTCATATCTGGCAGAGTATCTTCTGGATAGAGGCTATGAGGTTTATGGTGTTGTTCGACGCTCAAGCATTGAAAATGCGGAGAAGATGCGAAATGTCTTGCCGTTTTTGAATCGCATCCGTGTTGTTCCATGCGCGTTGGAAAATGCGTTGTCTGTATATAAACTTTTTGTCCAAGTTCGGCCAGATGAGTGCTATCATCTGGCTGCATCCAGTTTTGTAAGCTATGCATTGGAAGATGATCTTTCTATCATGATGAATAATTTTACGACAACACACAATATCTTATCCAGTATTGTGGAAACTTGTCCGTCTTGTCGTATGTATTTTGCTGGCTCTAGTGAGATTTTTGGGAATGTCAAAGAAGCGCCTCAGTCTGAGGAAACGGCGTATAATCCTCGTTCTGTATACGGAATATCTAAGATGGCAGGGCATAGCTTGATTAAAAATTACAGGGAGAGGTATAATGTATATGCATGTACAGGTTTTACCTATAATCATGAGTCTCCACGAAGAGGGTATAATTTTGTTACACGGAAGATTACATCATTCGTTGCCGGTATCATTTTAGGTGCAGAAAATAAGCTTGAACTTGGAAATCTTGATGCCGTCCGAGACTGGGGATATGCGCCCGAATATGTGGAAGCAATGCATAAAATGCTGCAGCAAGACATGCCGAAAGACTATGTCATTGCAACAGGAGCTTTGCATAGTGTAAGAGAATTGCTGGAGATTGCCTTTGGCAAGGTTGGCCTAGACTATCAAGAATACATTCATGTCAATGAGGCGTTTTTGCGCCCCGAAGGAGCGATCCCGTTGGTAGGGAATGCATCTGCCATCTATCAAGATTTGGGATGGAGAGCAAAAAAAGGGATTGAAGAGATTATCAGTGACATGGTAGAGACGGATATACAGATTCTTAAGAAACGTAACGAAAAGAGGTAAAAAGATGAAAAAAGCATTGGTTACTGGTATCACAGGCCAGGATGGCTCCTACTTGGCAGAACTCTTGTTGGAAAAAGGATATGAAGTGCACGGGATGATTCGTCGTCACAGTACGCCCTGCACAGAACGTATAGATCATATCTGCATATCTGACCTAATGGATGAAAAATTTTTCTTACACTATGGGGATCTTACGGATTCGTGCAATCTTTTATCTTTGCTGGGACAGATTCGCCCGGACGAGGTATACAATCTGGGGGCGCAGTCGCATGTTGCCGTATCTTTCGAAGTGCCAGAGTATACGGCAGATGCTACGGGTGTGGGGACCATACGCTTGTTGGAGGCGATTCGGCAAAGCGGGATTCAATGCAAGTTCTACCAGGCTTCGACTTCGGAACTTTTTGGCGGTCTTCCGAATACAGCTCCGCAGAGTGAAAGGACTCCTTTTTATCCCAAGAGTCCTTATGGCGCGGCGAAGCTATATTCGTATTGGATTACGGTGAATTATCGTGAATCTTATGGGCTGTTTGCATGTAATGGGATATTGTTCAATCATGAATCTCCGCGTCGAGGAGAAACTTTTGTTACACGAAAAATTACGGTAGCAGTTGCGAATATCATGGCAGGTAAGCAGGAAAAGCTGTCTCTTGGGAATCTTGATGCCAAAAGAGACTGGGGATTTGCTGGGGATTATGTCGAGGGCATGTGGCGAATTTTACAGCAGGAAAAGCCTTCAGATTATGTTTTGGCTACGAATGAGACGCATACCGTACGTGAGTTCGTAGAGTTGGCATTTGGTGAAGTTGGCGTGAAGTTGGAGTGGAAGGGATTTGGTGTAGATGAAAAAGGTATTTGCACGAAAACAGGGAAAATCCTTGTTGATGTGAATCCGCAATATTTTCGTCCGGCAGAAGTAGATTTGCTTTGGGGAGATCCGACCAAAGCGGAAAAAGAGCTGGGCTGGAGACGGAAGGTTGGTTTTAAGGATTTAGTATCTATGATGGTGCGGGCAGATATGCAGCTTTACGGCAAGGGGTGAGCACATGGAAAAAAGTGCAAAAATATATGTCGCAGGGCATCGTGGTATGGTAGGATCGGCAATCATGCGCAAGCTGAAAGCCGACGGATATGAAAATCTGCTGTTGCGTTCATCCAAAGAATTGGATTTGACTCGGCAGGACGATGTAGAGAAATTCTTTGCTGAAGAGAATCCTGAATATGTCTTTTTGGCGGCTGCTAAGGTAGGTGGGATATTGGCAAATAGCCGCTATCCCGCTGACTTTATGTATGATAATATGATGATGGAGATGAATGTCATTCATGCAGCTTATCATAATGGTGTCAAAAAGCTTCTTTTTTTGGGGAGTTCCTGTATATACCCTCGATTAGCAACACAACCGATGAAAGAGTCCGTTCTTTTGACGGGTGCGTTGGAGGAGACAAATGAAGCCTATGCATTGGCTAAGATATCTGGATTGAAGTACTGTGAGTATCTCAATAGACAATGCGGAACGGATTATATTTCTGTTATGCCTACGAATCTTTACGGTCCGAATGATAATTATCATGCGGAAAATTCTCATGTGCTGCCGGCGCTTATTCGCAGATTCTATGAAGCAAAAGAGAAAAATCTACCGATTGTTGAGATATGGGGAACGGGAACTCCTAAACGTGAATTCCTTTATGTAGATGATTTGGCCGATGCCTGCGTTTTTCTCATGCAGGAATATACAGGAAATGAAACGATCAATATTGGAACTGGCAAAGAACTTTCGATTGCTGAGTTGGCAGCATTGGTGAAGCAGATTGTGGGGTATCATGGAGAGATCCGATATGATGCATCGAAACCGGATGGTATGCCACGCAAACTTTTGGATGTAGGAAAACTTACTGCGTTGGGATGGTCATATAAAACGGAGCTGTCAGAAGGAATCCGACTCGCATATGAGGATTTTTTAAGCCATTCCATTCGTACGGAAAGATAAGCGAACAGACTGGAGATTAGAACAATGTTGAAGTCTTTTTTTAAGATATTTACGATTTTTCCTCGCAGAGAACTTCGATATTGTGCCTTTATCATTGCTTGTATGGTTTTTGGTGCTGTACTGGAGGCGGTGGGAATTGGTGCCATTTTGCCGCTTATTTCCATTATGGGGCAGCCGGATTTTCTCCAGACTAATCCGGCTGTCATGACGCTTGCAGCCTTTTTTCATATCAATACACATACGGAACTCATTATTTTTCTTGCAATAGGGTTGATGATGCTCTATGTTTTGAAGAATATGTATCTTACATGGCAGATCAATCTCCAGGCTCGTTTTTCCATGCGTCAGCAGGTGTATTATTCGAATCAGCTCATGGCGACGTATCTAGGCAAGCCGTATATATATCATTTGGATCATAATTCGGCGACACTTTTACGAAATGTTAATTCTGTAGGGACAGCGGTCTTTGCGAATATCTTAATGCCGACTTTTGCGCTATTGGCTGAAACTATTACAGCTTTTGCCATATGGGTCATGCTGGTGTTTGTAGATGCCTTTACCGCCATTCTGGTTGCAGGCTTTATGGGTGGCATGATCTATATGATTATGAAGGCGTTTCGCCGAAAGATTGTTCGACAGGGCGAGCTGCAAATGGCGTATGCCTCTGAGTATATAAAATGGTTGAATCAAGGCTTGGGGGCGATAAAAGAAACTAAGGTGACGGGAAATGAGGGATATTTTTTAAAACGCTTTTCTGAGGCGTATGATGTGTTTGGAAATGCCTATCGCATCTTTCAAGTATTCGTTCAAACGCCAAAGTTATTGATCGAGACATTTGTGATTTCGAGTTTATTGTTGCTCATCGTCGTCAAATTATTTTTGGGGAATGCGCCGATGGATATCGTTCCGCTCTTAGGAGTTTTGGCATTGGCTGCATTTCGTCTCATGCCGAGTGCGAATCGCATGGTGGCGATATCGAATGGCATAAAATTTCAAATGCCTTTTTTTGAAGAATTATATGATGAACTTATCGAAATAAAATATAGGCAATCCAAAGGAAGAAGCATTCTTTTCAAAAGTACAGAGAGAATCGTATCTTTCAAGCATGCCATTCACATATCGGATGTTTGCTTTCAATATCCTGATACTGAGCGAAAAATCTTAGATGGGGTATCGCTATCTTTCCCCAAAGGCGCCTTTGTTGGTATTACAGGTGCATCAGGTGCCGGAAAAACGACCTTTATTGACATTCTGCTTGGTTTGTTGAAGCCTGTGCAAGGAAAAATAGAGGTGGATGGACAAGACATATGGCAAGATATTTCTGCGTGGCGCAGAATATTGGCCTATGTTCCGCAGAGCATATATCTGATTGATGGAAGCATACGAGAAAATATCGCCTTGGGTATCTCGGAAGAACAGATTGATGATGAGCGTATTGAGCGTGTGCTGAGAATGGCGGAACTCAGCTCGTTTGTGAAAGAACTGCCGGATGGTGTAGAAACGGAGGTGGGCGAAAGGGGTGTCAAGCTATCGGGTGGGCAAAGACAACGTATTGGCATTGCGCGAGCTTTGTATCTGAATCCGCAGATTCTTGTCTTGGATGAAGCAACTTCCGCATTGGATCATGAGACGGAGCAGAATATTACAAATACGATTCTGAATCTAAGGGGGCATTTAACCATCATCGCCGTCGCGCATAGAACTAGCACTTTGGAATCTTGCGACCTGCGTGTTCATTTTTCTGAAGGCAGGGCAGAGTTGATGGTGTAATTGTTTGATGCTGGATATTATACGTATGTGTTTTGAGGGAGTTTTCTCATGATTGAACGTATTGGACGATTTATAAAACGGAATTTGAAAAAACGATTCTGTAAGCCCGTATCTGTGGGAGAAATGGAGTTTGCTTCTTTGAATGCGCCGTTTTGGCAAGATGAAAAGATTGCATCGACTGTGGAGAAACGTATTTTAGTTTATGTTGCGGGCGACTATATTACCCCTGTTGTCGAAACAATGTTGTTTGCAAAACGGTTATCGAAGGAAAGGGAAATGCCGCTCGATGTCTTAGGTGGAAGCGACATCTTATACAAACCTGTACGCAGTGTATATCAGTCGTTTCATATTCGTTCTGTTCTTGATGCTGAAATGGGGTGGCTTGAAAAGGCTAAAGTACTGTATGAAGCCATATTGGCTTGGCGCATGTGGCGCGAAGGAAACGACATACTCGCCATGACGTATGATGGCATCCCCATTGGAGAGGAACTCTATGATGCAATCTTGTCACATAATAGAGAACAGTACACGGTTGATAAAATCGAATTAAAGCATATATATGACGCCTATCTTTTTTATAAAAATATACATATTGCGAAGAGGATATTTCATTCGCAAAGGTATGGTGTGTTCATATTTTCGGACGGAGATTATATCAACTCTCCTTTTGTTAAGTTTGCAGCGAAATATGGTGCAGAGATTTATCAGACAAGTGTAGGGAGAGTCCTTTTTCATAAAATAATTAAGGATTTTACATTAAAGTACAGTAGTCAGATTACGCACCAGATGTATGAGGAATGTCGGGCGATGGTGCCAAGACGAATAATTGATCAATATTTGACAGAGCGCTTTCGTGGCGAAGCAAAGGCTGACTATGATCGACAGGCTTTTTTTGGAAAAAAGGAGTATTCTAAAGAGGATCTTTGTAAATTTTCCGGACTGTCTTTTGATTCAGACTGTAAATTTGTTGTCGTGGCAGCGCATGCTTTTTCGGATCGCCCACATTCTGGTGATATTATGGTTTACAGGGATTATTACCAATGGCTGATTGAAACCCTCAAGCTTCTTGACAAGGTGGAAGGCGTCGTAGTATTTGTGAAAGAGCACCCATCTGCATTGCTGTATGGTGAAAAAGGCAGCATTTCACATCTGGTCAGGCAATATGGTTGGAAACAGATCTATACCTTACCGGAGGATTTTCATACGTATAGCATCTTCCGTTATTTTGACTATGTTGTGACTTGTAAAGGGACTATTGGCTTGGAAGCGGCATCTTTTGGAATTCCCGTTTTTACCGCAGGGCAGGGATATTATTATGGATTCGGTGTAGATATAAATTCAACTACGACGGCTGAATATGAACAACGACTACAAAATATCAAAAGATATGAACGTTTGCCGGAAACGGTGCAAGAACGTGCCAGAATTTTGCTTTATCTGATGGGGCAAATTACGCCGCCTTATGCGCCGTCGGTTATTCCTGCAGATCGCTTTCGATCAGAGATAGCACAGTTGCGTTCTGAAGAGTATCAGTATACATATATTAATCAAAGATTGAGAGAGGGGAAGTCTATCAAAGATGAATATTATGAACGCATACTTAAGGATATTATCGTGTTTGATGAAACTGTAGGGACTATCTATGAAGATTTGTCATGATCTTGAGTCCTGTACTGGATGTACGGCTTGCAGGCATATTTGTCCTGTTTCCGCGATTACGATGCGAGAGAACAGTGAGGGATTCTTATATCCGAAAGTAAATGAAAGCCTGTGCGTACATTGTGGACGATGTGTTCAGGTATGTCCACAAAATCATGTGCCGACTTATTATGCGCCTCGGGCTGTTTATGCCGTTAAACATAGGATGCAATCTGTTCGGGAACGGAGTACTTCTGGCGGAATGTTCACAGCATTGTCAGATTGGATATTGGATCAAGGGGGTGTAATATACGGTGCTGCTTTCGATGAAGCATTTGTGGTTTCGCATATTGTAGCAGACAATGCGATTGAACGAAATCGGATGCGAGGCTCCAAATATGTACAAAGTGTTCTTGGTGACGTTTTTGCACATATCGAATCCGATTTAAGAGAAAATCGTTATGTACTTTTTACGGGAACTCCTTGCCAGGTTGATGGCTTACGCAATTTTATAGGGAAAGCACATCATAAGCTGTTCTTAGTAGACATTGTGTGTTATGGAACGCCTAGCCCGCTGCTTTTTCGAGACTATATCCAGTTTATTCAGAAAGAGTATCAGACCGATATACGATGGTATACTTTTCGGAATAAGAAAGCGTCTTGGCGTACAGGAAAATCATTTTTAGAGCTTGAAAATAACAAGGCTGTATCAAAAGAAAAAACGGAGATTTTCGATCGTCTCTTTTGGTCTGGAAATATCATCCGCACATCCTGTTATGCATGTCCCTACACAAAACCGATACGTATTTCGGATATCACAATCGGAGATTGTTGGGGACTGGAGAAGATTCTGCCGACATTTGAAGATGCCTATGGTGTATCGCTCTGCCTAGTGAATACAAAGCAGGGAGAAAGAATCTTTGATGAAATTTTTCAAGCAATCGAGTGTCATGATATATCAAACTCCTTGGAGTGGCAACAGCCTCGTATGCAATCCCCGACAGAACGTCCCATTGCTAGAGAAGCGTTTTGGAGAGATTATCATAGGAAGGGATTCTTGTATGTTGCAAGAAAATATACACATTGGAATATCTTTCGTATAACGATTCGAAAAATACGTTTTGTCTTACACAGAATCTTTGGCTAGGAGGTATGTTATGATTAGCGCTTGGCGCTCATGGTATCACCGATATCGGCTCAATGCTTTTTTAAGAGCTAACCCAGATAAGATACATATTTGCAGGGGGGGCAAGTGACACGGTTTTTACGGAAACCGCAAATTTCCAATTTGCTTTACCACGGAAGGATATTGCAGTGAAGATTGGTAATGGGTGCAGGATCGGATGCAGTTTTATATTTTAATCCGACCAAGGGCATATTTCGATAGGTGATCGAACATTTATCAATGCAGGAACAAAATTGATTTCACGAGCAGGCATAAATATTGGTAGTGATGTAACGATTGTGTGGGGGTGCTATGTATATGACCATGATTCCCATTCGATAGATTGGCATGACCGTATTGAAGAAAAAAAGAGTACGGGAATGCGAATAATATGGAGGCATTGCTTTTAAAAAAATCATGGAAGAATGTTCGTGCTGCGCCCATACATATTGGCGATAAAGCCTGGCTAGGTTTCAATGTGATTGTATTAAAGGGTGTTTCCATTGGAGAGGGTGCGGTCATTGGCGCTGGTTCGGTAGTAACGTCAGATGTACCTGCATATAGCGTTGCAGTAGGTAATCCTGCTGCTGTTGTCAAGCGTTTGATTGTGGAGGAGGGTACTGATGAAGATCGGCATATTGACTTTCCATGATGGCATCAATTATGGCGCATATTTACAAGTATATTCACTCTATCGCACGTTGCAGAAGTTGGGAGCAGAACCTGAGATTCTGAATTATAAAGGCTTTTTCCACTGGCGGTGGGAATATCGCTGCTTGATATGGACAAAACGCCCCGCTAGACTTGCAGCCAACCTAAAGAAGTTGATTGCCTTTAAAAGGTGTCAAAAGCTATTGAAGCAAACATCGTTCACTTTTCATAGAACGTGTTTACCGAATTATGATAAGGTTATCGTGGGCAGTGATGAAATATGGAATTATAGTGTTGCGCATGGAGATGATATTTATTTTGGCGTAGGTGTTCCTGCACGGGAGAAGTATGCTTATGCTGCGAGTTTTGGCTCTGTTGATGAAAATGATGAGATCCCAAAAAAACTTTTATCCGGATTAGAAACATTCCGGAATATTTCTGTTCGCGATGAAAATTCAATGAGATTGCTTCAGAGAAATCTTCCGCAGAAAGAGTGCATCAAGGTGTTGGATCCTACGTTGCTGTACGATTTCAATGGCGAAGAAGTAGAGCCTGTCGAAAAAAATTATATATTGATTTATACTACTGACAATGCCATTCCCGTATCCGTGCGAAATGAGATTATTTCGTTTGCCAGACAGCATAATAAAACTCTTGTGGCCGTTGGGTATCATATGCCGTGGTGTGAGAAGAATTTCAATACATTGAATCCGTTTGAGTGGGCTGGTTTTTTTAAGTGTGCCGATATGATTGTTACAACCATGTTTCATGGCACGATGTTTTCCATTAAATATAAAAAGGAGTTTTGTACGATTCTTGAACCGTATAGGGTGAACAAACTTAAAGATTTGTTGACGGAATTTGGTCTTGAAAAGAGAATTTATCAAGAAAAGAGCGGGCTGGAGGATGTGTTTCATGCCCCCATTGATTACGTGTCGGTCGAAGCGTGTTTGAAAGAAAGGAAAAAGATTTCTTTTGATTATATAAAGCGCATTATTGGAAAAGGTAACTGTGATTTGCATAAAGGCTGAATATTACAGGACTTGAAAGAGAGGCCGACATGTTGATTCTTAATATATATAGCCATATACGAGTTTTGTGCAAGCGGCTCATCTATAAAATTCTCTTTGGAAGGAAAGTTTCGTTTGGTAGTCATGTGCACTTTCGGAGGGGATTTTCTTTGCTCATTCTTGAGCAGGGAAAGGTGGAAATTGGTAGATATGTATTTTTTAATAATGATTGTTCCATCGTGGCAAGGGAATATATATTTATTGGAGCATATACGATGATGGGGGAAAATGTAAAATTATATGACCATAATCATCGTATATCCAATCCGAATATATTGAAAAGAGATCAAGGTTTTAAAAATCGTCCGATTAAGATTGGGAGAAATTGTTGGATTGGCAATAATGTTACTTTGCTAGGAGGAGCGGATATAGGGGATAATAGTGTGGTTGGTGCAGGGTGTATTGTCGACTGCGTTATTCCTGCTGATACGATTGTGACAATGAACCGAGAACTGCGAATGTGTCCGATTTGTTGGAAAGATATGGGCCAGCTTTCATAAATTTCGTAATAAACCATACGGAAAAATGCTTGCCTTACGAAGAGTTGTATGTAATCCTTACATGAAAATGTGGAGAAGAGTTGTAGATTTAATGTGCTTGTGATATTCTATTCATAAGTGTCTAGTATGATGTTTCTCTTGGGAAAGAGGGATGGGGAAATCAAAGGAGGAAGTTGGCTTGTTCAACGGGAAAAATATACTTGTTACAGGCGGTACAGGCTCATTTGGGAAGACATTTATTAAGATATTGCTTGCCCAATATCAACCGAATAAAATTATTGTGTACTCTCGCGATGAGCTCAAACAGTTTGAGATGCAGCAAAGTTTTAATGCGTCCTGCATGCGTTACTTCATCGGTGATGTACGCGATGGAGAGCGATTGAAATATGCGATGGAAGGTGTTCATTTCGTCGTACATGCGGCTGCATTGAAGCAGGTGCCGGCGGCGGAATACAATCCTATGGAGTGCATCAAGACGAATGTGAACGGCGCACAGAACGTCATTGATGCGGCACTCCATGCAGGGGTCAAGAAGGTCATTGCGCTCTCAACGGATAAAGCGGCGAATCCGATCAACCTCTACGGTGCAACGAAACTCTGCTCGGACAAGCTCTTCACGGCTGCAAATAACTTTGTTGGGGCAAAAGAAACGCGCTTTTCTGTGGTTCGTTATGGCAACGTTGTTGGCAGTCGAGGCTCCGTCGTGCCGTTTTTCAAGCGTCTTGTGCATGAAGGGGCAAAGGAGCTGCCGATTACTGATCCGAGGATGACCCGTTTCTGGCTTTGCTTGGAGGATGGCGTAGAGTTTGTTCTCAAAAGTTTTGCCCGCATGAAGGGCGGCGAAATCTTTATTCCGAAGATCCCGTCGATGCGAATCACGGATCTTGCCGAGGCGATTGCGCCGGGGCTTCCGACGAAGGTAATTGGGATCCGGCCGGGAGAGAAGCTTCATGAAGTTATGTGCCCATCTGATTTGTATTATGAAACGTTGGAGTTTGCGGATCATTTTGTCATCATGCCGTCAACGCAGGAGCAAACCGTGGATTATACGACGAATGCACTGGGAGAAACTGGTCGTCTGGTACCGGATGGTTTTGACTATAATTCCGGCAATAATCCGCATTTCCTGACCGTACAGGAACTTCGGGAGATGAACCCATGATATATTATGGAAAACAAGATGTGAACGAATCAGACATACAGGCAGTAGAAGATGTTCTGCGTTCAGATTTCTTGACACAGGGACCTGCCATTGAGCGTTTTGAAAATCAAGTGGCGGCATATTGCGGGGCAAAATATGCCGTAGCTGTGACGAATGCAACGTCGGCACTTCATATCGCATGCCTTGCTGCAGGTCTTGGTGAGGGCGACCTTCTGTGGACAAGTCCGATCACCTTTGTTGCGTCAGCAAATTGCGCGCGCTATTGCGGTGCGGATGTAGACTTTGTCGATATTGATGAAAAGACTTACAATATGAGTGTTCCAGCGCTGGAGGAAAAACTGCAGCAGGCAAAGCAAAAAGGGCGACTGCCGAAGATTGTCGTTCCGGTGCATTTGGCAGGACAGTCTTGTGATATGCGAGCCATGCGGCAACTGGCTGAGGAATATGGCTTTATTCTGTTGGAAGATGCTTCTCATGCCGTGGGAGCGGATTATCTTGATGCGAAGGTCGGCAGTTGCAGATTTTCGGATATGACGGTGTTCAGTTTCCATCCTGTAAAGATCATTACGACCGGTGAAGGCGGTATGGTGCTGACAAATAACAAAGAGCTTTATGAGAAACTCGTGCTTTATCGAAGCCACGGCATTACGCGTGATCCGGATAAGATGACGCATGCAGCGGATGGGGCATGGTATTATCAGCAAATCTTTCTCGGCTATAATTATCGCATGACGGATATCCAAGCGGCTCTCGGGTGCAGCCAGATGGAGCGTTTGGATGATTTTGTTGAGCGCCGGCGGACGCTGGCTCAACAATATGATGCGTTGCTGAAGGGATTGCCGTTCGTGACGCCGTATGTCATGGACGGGACGAATCCCTCATGGCATATTTACATTGTTCGCATGAATTGCAGGCAGATAAAAAAATTAAAACAGCAAATATTTGTTGAGATGAAAGAGCGGGGAATCGCATTGAATCTCCACTACATTCCCGTGCATAGGCAGCCTTATTATGAAAAATTGGGGTTTCGACAAGGCGATTTTCCTCACAGTGAAAAGTACTATGAGGAAGCGTTCACACTCCCGCTCTATTGCAGCTTGACGGATGCCGAGCAGGAGCATATTGTCAACTGCCTGCAGGAAATTTTGCGATAATCCATAAGCTCTGAGAGGAAAGGCGATTCTTGATGCAGGATTTGACGGCAAAACTCTGTCTTGGTACAGTGCAGCTTGGGATGAAATATGGTGTAAAAAATGAGCTTGGCCGCCAACCGACGGATGAGGAGGCCTTTTCCGTCTTGGATGCGGCGCTTGCGGCGGGAATTACGGCTTTCGATACGGCACGAGCTTACGGTACGGCAGAGGAGCTGCTGGGGCGCTTCGGATTGGCTGAAAAAGGTGCGCACATTGTTTCCAAACTCCATCCCAATACGGCTAATCGTGAGGAGGCGGTTCTTTCGGAGCTGCATGAATCCTTGCAATCGCTGCGTGCGAAAAAAATATTCTGCTATATGCTGCATCGTGCGGGCGATCTTCAAAAGAGCGGTATTATGGCCGGTTTGAGCAAGGCAAAAGCGCTGGGATTGACGAAAACCATCGGCGTGAGTATCTATGAACCGGAAGAGGCGATGGAGGCAGCGCTGCATCCTTTGGTCGATGTGATTCAAATTCCCTATAATGTATTGGATCAGCGATTGGACGCTTGTGGATTTTTTTTGCAGGCGGCAAAGAACGGCAAGCGCGTTTATGCACGCAGTGCGTTCTTGCAAGGTCTCCTGCTCATGTCTCCGCAAGAGGCGGAGGCTTCTGTGAGCGGGAGCGGCGTTTTTGTTTCAAAGTTTCAAGATATTGCACGAAAAGAAGGCTATATGAATACGGAAGCGGCGATGCTCTATGTGCTTTCGCATCCGCAGATCGACGGTGTCATTTTTGGCGTAGATACAGTCGAGCAGCTGCGGGAAAATGTGAAAATATTGAAACGGGGAGAAGAGTTTTCAAGCTGCCGCAAGCAGTTTAGAAGAAGTTTTGAGAATGTTCCGCGCGAAGTCGTAGTTCCAAGCTTATGGTGAGGGGGACTTGCAATCTGATATATTGCAGAAGGATTCCTATAATATTGTTTGCATATAGTATGAACTTCGTGAATGAATGAGTTATTTTCTTTGTATAAGCGTGTTGCTTTTTGTGTCTGTCACAGCAAGAAAGGATAAATAGATGATTCTTTCTATCATTCAAGCGCGTACATCATCCACTCGTTTGCCGGGGAAGGTGCTTTTGCCGCTTGCGGGGAAGCCGATGATCGTGCAGGAAATACAGCGTCTTTCCCGTAGCCAAAAGATTGATAAGATCGTTCTTGCGACGAGTACGGATGCAAGTGACGACGAGCTTTGCACGGTCGTCACGACGGGAGGCGTGGAAGTTTATCGCGGCGATTTGACTGATGTGTTGGATCGCTATTATCGTTGCGCGAGAAAATACGGTGCGGATCATGTCGTGCGGATTACGGGGGATTGCCCCGTGATTGATTGGCGGCTTGTGGATACCGTGATCGCACGCCATATTGCGGAACAAAACGATTATACCCATATGACAGAGCGCTTTCCCGATGGTTTGGATACCGAGGTGATGACTTTTGCCGCATTAGAACGGGCACAGCGCGAGGCGACGCTTTTGTCGGAGCGTGAGCACGTGACGCTTTACTTCAGAAAGCACCTGGAGATTTTCCGTATAGGCACAGTGGATTCTCAAGCGGATTATGGGGATTTGCGCTGGACAGTGGATGAAATGCGTGACTTTACATTTATTGAAGCTGTCTATGAACATCTTTTTCCGCTGAAAAATGATTTTACCATGGAAGATATGATATCCCTCTTGAAGGAGCATAAAGATCTTCTTGAGATAAATCGCGGCATTACTCGCAATGAAGGACTGCAAAAATCATTGGCGGAGGAAGCCGCGCAATCGGAATAATTGTGTATATGATATAATGTGATGAGTGGTTTGGAGTGTGGGGAGGAATATTTCGATGGAAATCAACAAGAGAAGCTTGGAAAAGTCGGAAGAACTGTGGCAGACCGCACAGGATACAATTCTTTCCGGATGCCAGCTTTACAGTAAAGGGCCGGAAACGCACATCAAAGGAGTGTCCCCTATCTATATCGATCATGGCAAGGGGGCGCATGTCTGGGATCTGGATGGCAATGAGTATATTGATTACGATATGGGCTTGGGGCCAATCATTCTCGGATATCAGTATAAAGCTGTCGATGATGCGGTGCGCGCTCAGCTTCAGAGAGGCATGGGGTATTCGCTTGTCGCGCCGGAGGAAGTCGAATATGCAAAACTTTGCGTGAAACATATCCCGAGCGCGGGGAAGGTACGCTTCCTCAAGACTGGATCTTCTGCGACTGAGGCTGCTGTGCGGATTGCACGCTGTTATACGGGGAGAAAACATATCGTTCGCGGCGAATATCACGGCTGGCATGAATGGACGACGGCGGCAGAAAGTGTTCGCCAGGGCGGAATCTTGCCGGAGGTTCGTCAGTTCGTTCATAAATTCGACTATAACGATTTAGCGAAAGTGGAAGAATATTTTGAAACGTATAAGGGGGAGATTGCAGCGGTCATCACGGAAGCCGTTGAGATAGAGCCTCCGAAAGAAGGGTTCCTTAAGCGACTGAAGGAATTGTGCCATAGAAACGGCGCACTCCTTATTTTCGATGAGGTGGTCAATGGTTTCCGTTTCTCTATTGGTGGAGCGCAAGCGTACTTCGGGGTAACGCCGGATCTTTCGACGTTTGGCAAGGCGGCGGCAAACGGTATGCCGCTCTCCATCGTTGCAGGACGCAAAGACATCATGGAAGAAGTGGATAAGAGCATTTTTATCTCGACGACGTTTGGCGGAGAGTGCCTCTCCCTTGCGGCGGGTATTGCCGTAATGAAGGCTTTGGAATCAGGAGAAGTGACGAAGGCAATTTGGGAGAAGGGGAAGTATCTCCAAGATAACTTCCGACGTCTTGCAAAGGAGCTTGACGTCCCCATTGATCTTTCAGGCTATCCTTGCCGATTGAATCTTGAGTACACGGATTATGAAGGCAGGAAGGATTGGCTATACAATTCGATCTTCATGCAGGAAAGCGTGAAGCGCGGCGTGCTTCTGGGGTGGCATATCTTCCCGTGCTACTCACATACGCAGGAAGATCTGGATTTCACTCTGAATGTCTTTGAAGATGCGATGAAGGTCTATCGTGAGGCATTGAAGAGCGGTCATCCGGAGAGGTATATGGAAGGGCAGCCCCTGAAGATCGTTTTAGGATAATTTTTCGACGTGTATATTGGCAGGTGAGGAAGGAATGGGCTGCACAGTCGCTGTTCGAGTGGATTCGTCGGAGCTGATCGGGAGCGGTCACTTGATGCGTTGTCTGACTCTGGCGGAGAGAATGTGCTTTGATGGAGCGGATGTTCATTTTATTTGTCGCGATCTGGCAGGAAATCTCAATCATCTTGTTGAGGAGAGGGGCTTTGCATTACATATCCTGCCTCACCATACACCTGAACGAAGCCTTATGGGATATGAGGCATGGCTTACGGTGGTGCCGGAACTGGATGCCGAAGAAACGGCGGAAGTCCTCCGTGCCATCCGGCCCGTGTCGCGTCTTGTGGTGGACAGCTATGCTTTGGATGCTTCATGGGAGCAGAAGATGCGCCCTTTGGCAAGTGAGATCTTCGTGATTGACGATTTGGCAAACCGCAGGCACGATTGCGATTTCTTGCTCGATCAGAATTTCTATCGCGACTTGCAGCATCGCTACGACGATCTTGTCCCCGAGAAATGTAAACTTTTGCTTGGTCCACGCTACGCGCTTTTGCGGCAGGAATTCTATGAAGTGAAGGCAAGACTTGTGCCGCGGGATGGAAGTTTGCGCCGCATCCTTGTGTTCTATGGCGGCAGTGATCGAACGCAGGAAACGGAAAAAGCGATTCGTGCGCTTGTTCAGCTCCAGCTTTCGTCTGTGGCTGTGGATGTGGTTGTCGGCGGAAGCAATCCGAGGCGCGAACAGATTGAGAGACTTTGCAGGCAACATGATTTTCTTCGCTATCATTGCCAAGTGGAGAATATGGCAGAACTTATGGCAAAGGCCGACCTTTGTCTCGGTGCCGGGGGCACAACGACATGGGAACGGTGTTTTCTAGGGTTGCCTACCATTGTTACGGCTATTGCCGAGAATCAGTTTGAAATTTGTCGGGACTGTGCAGAGGCAGGGCTTATTTATTCTCTGGGAAGATGGGATAAAGTAACCGATAGGGATATTATAAGAGCCGTGCAGGAGTTCCTAAATGTGAATTCACTTAGCCGATTTCAGCATAATTGTCAATTAGAATGTTGGAGGGCCATGGAACGATAAATGTTGTTTTGAATTTCATGTGGTTTGGGAAGAGGTTTATCCTTGTCTCTGATCTGCTTGGATAAGGAACGCGATTAGTTTCTAGTTTCGTATGAATCTTCATTTGTATATTTGCTGCAGTCTAAAGGGAACGGATGAAAATGTATAAAATTGCTATTGTCACAGATGAACAATCATGGATTAAACCGTATATTGAAAGGCTTGAGCGAGATTTGCGTAGTATGGGTCATACTGTTGTTTGCCGATATGATTTCGATACGGAGAATTCCTACGATTTTGTATTTTTGCTAAGTTATCAAGAAATTATAAAAAAGGAATGGTTATGCTTAAATCGCCATAATCTTGTGGTTCATGAAAGTGATTTGCCACAGGGGAAAGGATGGTCCCCATTGACGTGGCAGATTCTTGAAGGAAAGTCACAGATAACAATTACACTTTTCGAAGCAGATGAACATGTCGATGCAGGAAAGATTTATTTGCAGAAAAAGATGTGTTTTGATGGGACTGAATTGATTGATGAGTTGCGCAGAGTTCAAGGAGAAACAACCCATGCACTTTGCACTGCATTTGTTCAAGATTATCCGGACATTCTACGAACAGCCAGAAAACAAGTTGGAGAAGAAAGTTTTTATCCGCGGCGGAGAGCAAAAGATAGTCGTCTTGATTTAGATCGAACGATTCGCGAACAAATAAATCTTTTTCGTGTTGTAGATAATGACCGGTATCCAGCATTTTTTGAGTGGATGGGGTATCGCTACTATCTAAAGATTAGTCGTGAAAAAGAGGATTTGTTATAGGGGTTGAAGTTATGCATATGGTCATTGTTTCTAATAGGGCATGGAATCGTCGATTTGTGCCTGAGATTGAAACTCGGACAGGTATAAAAGTAACCTATTTGGAGCAGCGAGATGATGTATCGCAGGAAAAAATGACAGCACTTTCTCCTAGCTGGGTGTTCTTTCCTCACTGGTCTTATATTATCCCTGCAGAAGTTTACGAAAACTTTCGCTGCGTGATTTTCCATATGACAGATTTGCCCTTTGGGCGTGGTGGAAGTCCTCTGCAAAATCTTATTGTGCGCGGCATTTACGAAACAAAGATTACGGCGCTTCGCTGTGTTAAGGAGCTTGATGCAGGTCCTGTTTATATAAAACGCCCTCTTTCTCTTTGGGGTAGTGCGGAGGAAATCTATTTGCGTGCCGGAGAGATTACAAAAGAGATGATAATAGAACTGGTGCAAAAGAATCCTGTACCTCATGCACAGATGGGAGAGGGACTTGCTTTTAAGCGTCGGACTCCTGCAGATGGCAATATAGGAAATCTCGAGGACCTTTCACAGGTGTTTGACTACATTCGTATGCTTGATGCAGATGGCTACCCGCCGGCATTTCTTCAGATGAATCATTTACGAATGGAATTTTCGCGTGCATCCTTAAAGGATGGATGTGTTTTGGCAGACGTTAAGATTACGATATGGGAGGAAGAAGATGTCTAAGCGTGTTCTTGTTGTTGCAGCTCATCCGGACGATGAGGTTCTTGGTGTAGGCGGTACGATTATTCGCCATGCACAGGTGGGGGATACGGTTAGGATTCTCCTTATGGCGGAAGGGCTGACAAGCCGTGCAGACCAGCGTGATGTTGAGAGCTTTCAAAAAGGACTGGATGCTTTGCATAAAAATGCGCAAAGCGTTGCACATGCGCTGGGAGCAGAAAGCATACAGCTTGCAAACTTCCCGGACAACCGCATGGATTGTGTTGAACTCTTGGATATTGTCAAGGTAATTGAGAAAGAAATTGAAGATTTTCATCCTGAAATCGTTTATACACATCATGCAGGTGATGTAAATATTGATCATGTACAAACGCATAACGCTGTTGTTACGGCTTGTCGCTCGCTGCCAGGAAAGAATGTTAAGGAGCTTTGTTTTTTTGAGACGCCATCGAGTACGGAATGGCAGATGCAGACGAGTGATAAGGCGTTCCTCCCTGCACTTTATGTAGATATAAGCAATACGTTTGCACAGAAAATAAAAGCGCTCGAACTTTATGCATCAGAGATGCGTGACTATCCTCATCCGCGCTCCTATAGAGCGGTGGAAATTCTAGCACGCTATCGTGGCTATGCAGTAGGTATCGAATTTGCTGAAGCGTTTTCAGTGGGACGCATCATTCGCTAGGAGGATGGATATGTGGAGCAAGGAAGGAATGCCTTTTATCATAGCAGAGATGTCGGGCAATCATAACCAGTCTCTTGAGCGTGCGCTTGCAATCGTCGATGCTGCTGCGGCAGCAGGGGTGGATGCGGTTAAGATTCAAACGTATACGGCGGATACGATGACGCTTGATATTGCTGCAGGTGAATTCTTTATTGCAGATCAAGAGAGTCTTTGGAAGGGCGAGTCGCTTTATCGCCTTTATGAAAAGGCTCATACTCCGTGGGAATGGCACAAAACGATTTTTGATCGTTGTAGAGAACATGGAATTATGGGGTTCAGCACCCCGTTTGATGATTCTTCAGTTGATTTTCTAGAAGAGCTTGATGTGCCATGCTATAAGATTGCATCCTTTGAGAATGTGGATCTTCCACTTATTCGTAAGGTCGCCCGGACGGGGAAGCCGATGATCGCGTCAACGGGTATGACGACGGTTTCGGAACTTGAAGATCTCGTTCGAGTAGCGCGTGAGAATGGCTGCAGAGATCTGACATTGCTTAAATGTACGAGCAGCTATCCGGCTTCGGCAGAAGGAACGAATCTCCGAACGATTCCTCATATGAGGGAACTTTTTAACTGTGGGGTTGGCTTGTCCGATCATACGCTTGGCATTGGCGTCGCTGTAGCCAGTATTGCACTGGGGGCAAGTGTTATAGAAAAGCACTTCACGCTGTCGCGTGCTGATGGTGGCGTAGATGCGGCGTTTTCTCTGGAGCCGGATGAGATGGCGCAGCTTGTTCGAGAATGTCGGGCTGCTGCTCTTGCCATGGGGGAAGTGCGCTATGAGATAGCAGAGCAGGAGAAGAAATCGCTTCGATTCAGGCGCAGTCTCTATATTGTGGAAGACATGAAGGCCGGTGATGCTATAACAGAGGAAAACGTAAGACGTATCAGACCGGGACACGGGCTTTCGCCGAAGTATAATGGGATGATTCTTGGCAAGCGTATCAATCGTGATGTAAAGCGTGGGACTCCTATGTCTTGGGATTTGTTGATGTAAGGTTGCTGGAATGTAATGTTTGTATTGTCAATATTGCTCTTGCGATGAATAATGATACAGTATAGTGAAAAGTTGGACGGATGACTATGCTTATTTGTAAGAAAATGAAGTGGCGCTTGATATTTCTTTATATATTAGGCTTACCCAAGACGATATATTTTAACTTAAGATATTTTTCTTTATGGGATGCCTTGCATTTGCCCGTTTTCGTATCTCATCGTGTGCTGCTTCGTAATTGCAGGGGTGTATACAGATATCTGCGCCAATTCGAACACGCATGGTTCAAATGGGGTTCGGGCATGTTGGAATTTTTGATGCAAGATATTCAAGAAGCATCTGGGAAGTTAAGGGAGAGATTGAATTTCAGGGAGAAGTAAGGCTTGGGCATGGGACAAGAATCTCTGTAGGGGAAAAAGGAACGCTTGTTTTTTCTGCGGGAGTAGATATAACCGCTGAAACAGCGATCGTTTGTCAAAGAAAAATATCCTTTGGTGAGGGTACATTGATTTCATGGGATAACTTGATTATGGACACAGATTTTCACCATGTCATCAAAAATGATGAAATTATCAATCCTCCTGCAGAAATACATATTGGAAAACATGTTTGGATTGGCTGTAGGTGTACGATCCTAAAAGGAAGCGTTATTGCGGACAAGACGATTGTTGCAGCGGGTAGTCTGATTGCCAAAAAATTTACGAGAGGAAACGTTATTATTGGGGGCATATCTGCAAAAGTCCTGACAGATGAGGTTGAATGGATGGCGTAGTTGATTGACTCGTGCTAATGGTAAAATGGAGTGATGAGATGCAAATCGTTTTACTGTCCGGCGGAGCGGGCAAACGCTTGTGGCCGCTTTCCAATGATCTTTACTCTAAGCAATTTCTCCGCATCTTGAGACGCGAAGATGGGACGCTGGAATCGATGATTCAGCGTGTCTGCCGTCAGGTGCAAAGTGTTGCGTCCGATGTGCCGATTACCGTTGCAACGGGGCGGGAACAAGTCTCGTTGATTCGCCGCCAACTTGGTTCTGGCGTGAACATCTCGGTGGAGCCATGCCGGCGCGATACGTTTCCGGCGATTGCCTTGGTTTCTGCCTATTTGCATGAGGTGCGCGGTATTCCTCTCGATGAGGCTGTGGCGATTTGTCCTGCTGATCCTTATGTCGATGAGGGATATTTTCGTGCCGTTGTGCAGTTGCTTCAGGAAGCTGAGAGGGAAGGTTCTGCGAATCTCATTTTGATGGGGATCGAGCCGACGTATCCGAGCGAGAAGTATGGCTATATCATGCCTGTTTCGCAGGAATCGCAGAGTATGGTGCAGTCGTTCAAAGAGAAGCCGGATAAGGAGAAAGCTGCAGAATACATTGAGCAGGGCGCGTTGTGGAACAGCGGCGTATTCGCGTTCAAGCTTGGCTATGCGCTTGATAAGGCTCGTGAGTTGCTGGATTATACAGACTACGAGGATTTGTTTAATCGCTATGAAGAGCTTTCCAAGATCAGCTTTGATTATGCTGTAGTTGAGAAAGAGAAAAATATTGCAGTTCAGCGTTACAGTGGCACTTGGCTTGATATAGGCACATGGAATACGCTCGCCGAGGTGATGCCGGAGCATACGATCGGTCGCGTCACGATGGACGAGACTTGCAGGAATGCTCATGTCGTGAATACATTGCCGATACCCATCCTTTGCATGGGGGTGAAGGATGTTGTGGTGGCAGCGAGCCCGGAAGGTATCATCGTTTCGGACAAGGAGCGATCCAGCGCAATGAAGCCCTATGCAGAGCGGCTTCATACGCCGGTGATGTATACGGAAAAGTCATGGGGCGAGTTTCAGATCGTCGATGCGGAGACGGAGAGCCTGACCATCAAGATCACGCTGAGTCCGGGGCGAGCGCTCACCTATCATTTGCACGAGCGCCGCGATGAAACGTGGACGGTGATTGAAGGCCGCGGTTGGGTGAAACTCGATGGCAATGAATTCGCCGTCGCCGAGGGACAGACGGTGCGGATTCCGAGGGGGGCTTTCCATACGATACGCGCGGAGACGCTACTGAAGGTGATGGAGATCCAGACGGGCGAGGATATCGATGCGGAGGATAAGATCGTGTGGGGAGGGTGACGGAATGGTACGGTATATGCAGGAAAATGGAGTTGGTTTATAGAAATAAAGAGAAGAGGAGTACGCAGTAGTTTCTAGAATTGGAAGAAGAGCATTGAAAGTCCATCGGAACAGAAGATATGGATTTATGGAATGATGAGCTGATTGCACATTCGTTTTCGTCCAAGCGCGGCGATCGTATGACCTATCTCAATGGTTTGCAGGATGTCATCGAGTTCAAGAAGCAATATCCAAAGCAGGAGCTTGTTCTTCATAGTGACCGAGGCTCTGTATATGCTTCCAAGAGCTACAACGAACTCCTGCCCATGTATAACATCACTAGATCCATGTCCAGAGCCAGCACGCCAACGGACAATGCCGCCATGGAAGCCATCAACGGATGGGTAAAGGCCGAGTTGTTTACGGATCTGCATATCACATCTGCAGACGATGTCCCTGGGCAGGTCACCGAATATATTCGATTCTTCAACGAAGAGCGTCCCGCATACGCCCTTGGATACCTTACTCCAAATCAGTATAGGTAACGCTTCGCGCCCAAGTGCGGAAGAGCCGACACTTGATAAACGGTCATTGTGAATAGATTCCGTAGACATCCAAACCAGTATAAAAATCTCGGTCTTCAACGGTTGTCTAACACTTCGATAAGATTTGTCTGACATACAGGTTTCCATGACTATTTTTGGAATTTTTGTGTCCAGTTTTTGTTGATAAGTGCAACATGCAGGAATTTTGAGCTACTTCATAGGGGGGGCTTAAATGGAATTATCTGAATATACATTTCGATTAATGTTATTGTTCCTTCCAGGGATAATTGCTTTTATTATTATTGATAATTTAACGATACATAAAGAGACGAAACTTCATCATTGGGTAATCTATTCATTTCTTTTAGGTTTTGCAAGTTATTTTCCGTGGACACTTCTATGTGAAGTTCATGCTGTCGTTTATGGTGGAAATTCTTTTTCAAAGTTTTTGTCACTTCTGGTGAACTATGATGCAACCATAAATTTTTATGAAGTTTTCATTGCCACGATGTTTTCTGTTGTCTTAGGGCTTTGTATTACAAAAATAATAAATCGCAGACTGTTATTTAAGGCCGCATCCGTATTACGAGTTTCAGATAAGTTTCCTGAGGTGGATGCATGGGTAAATTGTCTTGCATGTTATAATCCTGTGTGGGTTCGTGTGAGAGATATTGAACATAACCGAATCTATCAGGGACGGTTGGCGTCTACGTCTGATCCGACAGAACGGGATGGGATTGTCTTGGAAGAGACGGTGATATATAATGAGCAAGGAATGAAATTGTATCAGGTTCCAGTTGTTTATATTCCTAAAAAGATGGAAGATGTGATCATTGAATTTATTTGAAGGAGAATCCATATGAACGATAAAGATGTCATCCTTACAGAAGGTAGGCAGATTCAAAAAAATCAAGATAGTCAATTTGATCAGATTCGTGGAGTCCAGATCTCATCTACGAATCAGCCTAGTGTGCATCTAACGCCAGGGAATGTGAAACCTCCTCCTCCGGCACCGATTTCGCCTAATAATAGATGATGGGGTGCATAGTGTTTTGTTCGCTGTATTGTGACATTGCACCTTGTCTATGGCGTCTAAAGAAACGACAAGGTGCTGACCTGACCGCATTTTCGTGGAGGGGATTGATGCGTCACAGAGGTCGCTGAAAAAGCAGGCGCGGGCTTATCGGTTTGCCCTGTTGAATAAAATCAGCGAGAAATATAACTGCAGTCCTTAGTATCAGATCGAACATGCACCAGCGGAGAAGCATATTCCGATTGAGGCGGACGCGGGAACAGGAAAGAAGTTTTCCATGGTTTCCTGCGTCGCTTTTTTGTACCTCGTGAAGGAGCGAGCGGGCAGCGAGTTCTATCAGCTGGAATTGACGCTCGATTTTTACAAACTGCTTTTTGCAGAACGATGCGACAATTAAACTTGTAATCTTCCGCTATGATACGGCATACTGAAAAATCGTTTACACAAAACTCTTGATACACCCCTAGAGAGTGGTGATTTGCCGATAGAGAAAGATTGAGGACGGGGATGTTCTTAGAAAGATATTGAGGGGAAATGGTGGAATGAATATGACGTATAATGTACATAGGCATATTGTTAGGCAAAAGATTATTGAAGCTGCAGCGAGAATTGTATACACCTATACAGCACATTGGAAAATTGTAAATCGACTCCAAAGCAGATACGAAGAATTCAAAATAGCACAGATTGCTCTAACAGCAAGTGCTTCGTGCGGATTTTTAACAGCTTTGATTAAAGGGAGCTCTTGTGTTACCGAAATAGGAGGAATGTTAGGCGGAGCTTGTTCTTTTTTATCTTTGTGTTTGAATCTTTATATGCTAAATTTTGATTTGCCGAATCAAATTAAACAACATACAGAGGCTGCAAATGAACTTTGGGAGATACGCGAATGTTATGTTGCTTTTATTACTGATTTTGATATGTTATCTGATGAAGAAGTGCGATCGAGGAGAGATGATCTTACGAGAGTAGTAGCACAGGTGAATAAAAAATATCCTGGCACAGACAGAAGGAGTTATGCAGAAGCGAGAGTAGCACTTAAAGAAAAAGAAGAACAAACATTCAATAAAGGAGAGGCAGAGAGATTACTCAATTTGATGGATGATTAACCCGAACAGATTGAATGCTACAACGAGTATTTTATATCGAACAGGTCAATAGTCAAATCTATATTCATAGTGACACTCAGTCAATGAACTATCTTAGGAAAATCTTATATATGTGTAAAATTTAATAATACTGACAGTCGGTGTTATGGCGATGCACATTGTACAATCGTGTGACTGGAGTAAAGCTGGCGTTAATTTGTGGGGGAGGTAACTTGATGTTTGATATCAGCTATACCGATTGGAAAAGTGTATGTGAGATGTGCTTTAATTTAAAACAGAATACATGTAAAGCTTATTTGCAGTGGTTTCCCTTTGGTGAGCTTCCTTATCAAGATAAAAAATATATATGTAGTGAAAAGTTTTATAGGAAATATATTCAAAATCCAGCAGTATTTTTGTATTCGAAAACTATGTATCAAACAGAAAATTTCTTGCAGAAAACAGATGGAAGTTTTAGGGAGTCTTTTTTAGTTAGCCCTTTGCTATATTTACTTTTACAAGGAATAGGAAAGGTGATTCATGATCAATATAGCTCACAACGTTCTTCAGAAATTTCTGTTTATTATGCAGGGAGTTATGAGGATAAGAATATGTGTGCTAGTTACAAACCGTCTTATGATAGATTTTTTAAAATATTGAATATTTATGCTAAAGAATATAAATATTTCATTAAAACAGATATTGCGAATTTCTTTTCTAATATAAAAATAAATAAGCTAATCTCCCATGTTGACGCAATATGCAATCGTGAGAAAATAGCATTTTCTCAAATGCAACTGACTCTTTTTAAGGAAATTCTTAATTATTGCGGAAATGGACAGTTTCCGCTTATTGAAAATAGTGTAGCCTCGTCTTTTTTATCGACAATTGTTTATCTTGATGATATTGATGCTGCACTTTATAAATATATTTCGACTAAAGTGAAGTGCATCTGTAGCTTTCGTATGGTTCGATATGTAGATGATATGTATATCTTATTTTCATCAGAAAGTGCTTTCGAAGAGTTACATGAAACGTATAATATAATTAAAAATGAATACTCTTCTATCTTAAAGGGGAAAGGTTTGGCACTCAATATGAAAAAGTGTTGTTTGAAAGAAACGACAAAACTTAAGGGCGAGTTGAAAAAATCGCTTTATGATAGAAGCTTTCAAGAGGAGAAATGGCGTATAAAAAATACTTTTGTAAGTGAAATAGGGAGTTTTTTGGATGCATTGCTAGAGGAGTTATCGAATGATAGCCTTGATACAGAACGGTACAATGAAATAATAGATAAATATTTTAGCTTAAATGATATGGAGGTTACTCCGGATGAAATTTTCAATTCTGTAATATACGAAAGCAGAAATAATCTAATGTGGCGGAATCCATTTATTGTGGATAAAATTATGCGTTTGATTAAAAAGAATATAGCATTTATTACTCTCGATCCAAAACGCTTAACATCAATGATTCTAAAGACAAGGGAAGAGAAAGTAATAAAGGCATTTTTGGCACAGCTATTTAAGAAGGATAAAAATGATACTTGGAATGCGTATGATACAACTATTACAATCTCTTATCTAGTACAGCGTCGGTTTCGGCATGGCGATTTATTGCATGTGCTCAATCGCCGACACCCACATCTTTTTCAGTATTATGAGAACTATTGCAGAAAGAGCTTTATTGCCGATTTGCGAAAGGGAGAGAATTGGAGGCTTATAACAGCACTGGTTCAAGATCAAATTGCATATTATTTATATTTTATGTATTTATGTGAATATAAAAAAGGAAATTTTATGACATCATTCGCTTACTATAAAAGTTATTTTGATCGAGTGACAGCAGACCTAGCGTTTCTTCGCAATCCAAAAGGTGAGAATAAACCTAAATATCGCAAGTTTTATAAGAAAAAGCGACTATGTGAGTTCTATGAAGAGTTTGATGATAGTGCATATAATATCATTGATAAGGCTCAGGCTTTAAGATATGCCAATCCCTTGACACATTCTTCAAGTGAATTATTGAGCGATGAAAACACTTCAGAAAGACTAAAACAAAGCATAAGAGAATTATCGACACTTCTAGATAGATATATTGCCCAATATGATACAAGAGTAAATTCTAGCAAATTATTTTGCTAAAACTGTATATCTAGAGTGTACTCTACACATCACAGTATCACGAATAAATGCGAATGCTCCAATTATAGTATGATAAAGCATATGCTACAAGGTTCGAATGATGCCGGATCTGCATCAGTGTGTAGATGGAACATGTTGGAACACCGTGCGGAAACTAACAGGAAGATGTTGAAAATAGGGCTGCAGCAAAGCTTGTACGGTCCATGCAGGAAAATGAAGACATCTTATAGCAGGAGAGACGTATCGATAGCGATAGTCATAGATGGTACTGTCAATGAAGATGAGCCGCGTATTTGTCAGGAGAAAAGGGAATTTTGCAAAGGATCAAAAAGGAGGCAGGTTGGCCTATAGGAAGAAACGGAGGCGATGACAGTGGCGAAGAGCAATAGTGAGAGGTTCTACGAGGGGTTTCAGAGGTTTTTGACACAGTCGGGACATGAGCAGCCGACGGATGACGAGATGGATGCGTTGCTGCAGGAGTATGTGAAGCTGATGAATGAAGGCTCGCCGCTTCTCGCGTCGATGGCGGAAGAGGAGTCGGCGGATGTGTTTTTGGATCGTGCGCAGGAGGCAAAGAGTCGGAGGGAGCGTCTGAAGTGGATCCGGAAGGCGCGCGAGATTGAACCCGATCATGTGGATGCGGCATTGGCGGAAATCGAGATGACGGCCAAGAATCCGTACGAGGAAGAGATGCTTCTTTTTGAATTGCAGCAAAAGGCTGAGAAGCAGCTGCGTGAGCAAGGGGATTTTGGCAAGGAGGCCATCGGCGACTTCTGGCTCATTGTAGGAACGCGCCCGTATATGCGGGTTTGTCATGCGTATGTGGAAACCTTGCTGGTGAATCGCAAGATGCGCCTTGCCGCTAAGGAGTGCGAGTCGATGCTTCGCCTTTGTTCGAGGGACAATCTCGGTATTCGCTATACGCTCATTCATATTTATGCGTATCTTGAGGAGGAAAAAGCGGCGCAGAAGATCTTCAAAAAGTATCATGGGGCGGAGGAGACGCGCCTTCCGTTGTCCATGGCGCTTCTTTCTTACAAGCTGGGGAAAGAGGAGGCGGCGCGGCGGTATCTGCAGATGCTGCTTGATAATACTGCGGATGTGAAGAAGTTCTTTTCCGCTTATGGTACGAAAAAGATGGAGACGTATACAGAGACCTTGAGCCCGTATAGTTATCGGCCGCATACGATGGAGGAGCTTTTCTTGATTTTTACCGATCATCTCTATGCTTATGGAGATTCGCCTGCTTTCTTCTTTTGGGCTAAGATGGCGCTTCGCGGCATGAAGAGGTCGGCGGGCAAGGGGTGAAGGGTCTATCAGCGCCTCGAACGCACGGAGGGATTTTCCGACATAGGCGAGGCGTTCATGCCCGTCTTCGATGCGCTCGGCGTCGACCTCGTGTTGACGGTTCGCGGAAGTCCTTCATATTTCCGCCAAGTGTATGATCTCGATACTGCTCCGGCATGGCAGAGCATTTTTGCAGTAACTGTAATGTCTTGATGAGTTTGGAGATGTCTTTGCCTCGTTTTTTCTCGCGGCGGACATCTCTTTTCATACGATTCGTATAGACGATCTCGTACTATACGCAAAAATGTCCACTTTGTGGACAAAAGTGCGCCGCCCTTACAGAAGCCTAGCCAATCGGTCTGCGCCTGCGGCTTGACTTCTTGGGGCTTCATAGTAGAATTATACTAAGTGGATGTCGTTCATGCTATTTTATTTTCCAAAGAGATGGACATTTCAAAGATTACAGTAGATTATTAGTCTGCGAAGTTCGAGTTAATAAGGGGAGGGATAGAGTGTTATTACAGTTTAGTGTATCTAATTTTCGATCCATCAAAGATGAAGTTGTATTGAGCATGCTGGCGAACGAAAATGATGATGAACATACAGAATGGTTATGCAGCGTTGGCGCAGAGCGCTTGATACCCGTTGCTGCAATATATGGAGCGAATGCAGCAGGGAAAAGCAATATATTGATTGCGATGGCTGTGGCAATCAAGCTCATCCGCTACTCGGATTTGCGGGGAATCAATAATACTTTGCCGGATGTTGTTCCGTTTCTGTTTGATGAAGAAATGCATACGCAGCCAACACGGTTTGATTTCATTTTTGTCTATAAGGGGAAGAAGTATCAATATGGCTTTTCGGCCGATAAATACAGGATTATGGAAGAATATTTGTATGCATACGAATCGTCGGAGGCGACAAAGATATTTGAGCGAAAAGGTATGAATCAATATTCTTTTCCCGAAGACGATGAGAAAAGGTTCAATGAATATGCAGAAAAAAATACGGCCAATAAATTGTTCCTTGCAACGGCGACCTCGTGGAATTGCGCGGAAACGAAAGAGCCGTATATGTGGTTTGCAGAGGCGATTGATGTATATAATTTTGAGCGCATTCGCTCGGAAGGGCTTAATATTATCGAAGAGGCAGATCAATCACTGAGAGATTTTCTTATGAAGACGTTAAAAGATTCTGATTTCAACATTTCGGATTACACCTTTGAGGATGTACCTTGGACGCTAGCGGAGTTTAGGCAGAGCGGTATGTCTGATGTGGCCGCAGAATCGCTTCAAAGACAGATGTTGGAGGACGGAGGGAAAAGATATAGGATTACGGCGAGGCATGCGATAAGAACAAAAGCTGGAAACCAGTATTTTGATTTGCCTTTACAAGAAGAATCTTCTGGAACAGAGCAGATGTTTTTTGGAGCCGCATTGATCAAGCGGGCGATGGAATCGGAAAAAACAATCATCGTTGATGAGCTTTCTGCAGGCTTGCATCCGCTTCTGCTGCAGGCAATCATAAAAATGTTTTATGACAAGGAACTCAATCAAACAAATGCTCAACTCATTTTTAGTACGCACGACATCAGTCTGTTCAACTTAGATTTGTTCCGTCGAGATCAAATCTATTTTGTGGAGAAAGAGAATTCCACAGGCATATCTACGCTGTATTCTCTGGATGAGTTCTCTCCTGCACCTGTACGAGAAGATAATGTTCAGGAAAGTTATCTCCAAGGACGATATGGAGCGATCCCTATTATTTCATTGGAGGACACAATATGGTGAGGCGCAGTGCACAAAGACAGCGAGGGGAAAGGACGCTTCCGGTAAAGCGCATGGTATTGATTGGGACAGAAGGAAGGAATAAGACTGAAGAAAGTTATTTTAAAAACTTCAATCAAATACAGAATCAGTTCATCGTCAAATTTTCTTCAGGCAATTCCACGGATGCTGTGGGGATAGTGGAAGACGTAAAGAAGAGCCGTGATAAGAAAAGAAATTTTCGACACGATGATCTGGCCTTTGCTGTCTTTGATGCCGATCTTTGGCGAACGCAAGGCAATCAAATCCAGGAGGCACTTCACTATGCCAAGAGGCAAAATATAGAGGTAATCTTATCCAATCCATGTTTTGAGGTTTGGTTCGTCTTGCATTTTGAAGATGGCAAGTCACCGTATAATTCTAGCAATGGGGTCATCGACAGATTGAAACAGCATATTCCTGATTATCAAAAGAACAAGGACATCTTCGGACTATTACGAGAAAGGATGAACGAGGCGATTTACCATGCCGAACAGTTACGTGAATACCATGAAGGGAAGAAAACATCAGAGCAGAACCCCATGACCGATGTGGATCGAGTGGTGAAGCTGCTGTGCGGTACTGGAAGGGGAAATTCTCGCTCCGGAGGAGTGCATGTGGGAAGTCTGGGCAAATAAAATGTGCAGATGGATGCGTTGTTGCGATTTTTCGATAATGACAGTGCGAATGTAGGAAGATGAGGAAATGAATTTATCGGTGACGATTTAAAAAAGTGCATCGACGTTTTAAGGAGCGGGACATGGCAACGGAACATCAATTCAACCGCCGCACATTCCTCAAGCTTGCGGGCGGTGCGGCGGTTCTTGCGGGCGGCGGCTTTTTGGCGCAGAGGTTCGATGTCTTCGGACAGGCGGCGAAGCGGCTCGACAAGATGGCGAATCCTCGAAAGATCGAGGCGGACTTCGTCCGGCAGATCATCACGCGCGATTCTTCCGTCTCGCGCACGATCATGTGGCAGTCGGAGGCGGCGGAGAGTGCGGCGGCGGTCGAGTGGCGCGAGGTGGAGACGACCCTGGTGCAGCGCGCGGCGGCGACGAACGAGGATTTCACGGACGATGGACGCGCGGCGGTGCTGCATGCGGCGGGTATTGAGGGGCTGATGCCGGGACGGCGCTACGAGTATCGGCTGGTGAACGGCGAGGAGGCGAGCGAGTGGCGGCCTTTGACGACGCCGGCGGAGAGCGATAACTTCAAGGCGCTGATCTTCCCCGATTCGCAGTCGAGCGATTATTCGGTCTGGCGAGACGTCGCGCAGGGAGCATGGCAGCGCAATCGGGATGCAGGCTTCTTCGTCAACATGGGAGATCTCGTCGATAACGGCGAAGATCATACACAGTGGGATGCATGGCTCTCGGCGGTCGCGCCCATGATCGAGCAGATTCCCTTTGCGCCCGTCATGGGCAATCATGAGACGTACGACAGGAATTGGCAAGTGCGCCTGCCCGAAGCGTACTTGCAGGAGTTCGCTGTGCCGGACAACGGCAGTGAGGCGTTCTCGCGCTATTATTATTCGTTTGATTACGGGACTTGCCATTTCGCTGTGCTCAATTCGCAGATGGACGAGGTGGCGGATTTCAAGCAGGGGCTTTTGGAAGAGCAGCTCGCGTGGCTGCCCAAGGATATGGAGAAGAGCCGCAAGCGGTGGAAGATCGCGCTCCTGCACAAGGATGTGCTGCAGTATCGCATCCATGACCGCCCCGAGCGAAAGGAGGGATTTTCCTACTTCGGTGAGGTCTTCATGCCTGTCTTCGACGCGCTCGGCATCGACCTCGTATTGACGGCGCACCTGCACACCTATCACAATCGCGGTCATATCGAGGCATTCCGCCGTTCGCCGAAAGGCCCCACCTACATCTTGACGGGCGTCGCGGGCGATGTGCGCTATCCGAATCTCTGGGTCGATCATGCGCTCGATGAGGTAGTCGCGCCGCAGCCCGAGACGGACAATTATCTCGTATTGGAAGCGAAAGACGCGCAGCTCGTGGTCGAATGCTTCCTGCCCGACGGCACGAGGATCGACCGCGTGGAAATGGTGAAATAATTGACGAGAGCATATGGCCTGAAAAAAGTGGCTAGGAAAGCAGTTTATTCGCCGAATAAATCAGCATGTGTTCCTGTGGCGGTTGCTAAAAGAATGAGCATGTCCTCATGAATTTGGTATATCAGCAGCCAATCCGGTTCGATGTGACATTCGCGGAAGTCCTTCAGATTTCCGCCAAGTGCATGATCTCGATACTGCTCCGGTATGTCAGAGCCTTTTTGCAGTAACTGTAATGTCTTGATGAGTTTGGAGATGTCTTTGCCTCGCTTTTTCGCGCGGCGGACATCTCTTTTCATGCGATTCGTATAGACGATCTCGTACATGCTAATCCTCCAGCATGGATGCTACGGCTTCGTCGGCTGAATCGAAGGGACCGTGCAAGTTGCGGCGTTGGCGGCTGTCCTCGACGGCTTCTTTCAGATCCGCAGGGAGTCCGGTATGCGGGTGTGCGATGGGGAAGGGGATTCCCTCATGTGCGATGGCGGCTTTGAGGAAGATCTGTATGGCCGTGGACGTATCAAGGCCGAGGCTGAAGAACAGCCGATCGGCATTTTCCTTGACGGCATCGTCTACGTTGATTTGGAGAGTCGTCATGATAGTACCATCCTTTCTTTCATTTATCATCTATCATCGTAAACTATACGCAAAAACGTCCACTTTGTGGACAAAATTGCATCGCCCTTACAGAAGCCTAGCCAATCGGTCTGCGCCTGCGGCTTGACCTCTTGGGGCTTCATCGTAATGTTTGCGAAGGTTCTTTATGTCAATCATACGCGTCTCCTGCGGAAATCCATGTAGATAGAAAAGACTCTTTTACCATTATAGCAAAAAACGTCATCATGGAAAATCCTCTTGACGAAAGCGGGGGCTTTCCTTATACTTAGAAGAACGTGGGGGAGTCCGTTTCGACCTTTGACAATGCGGTGCGGCGGCTCTTTTTCCAAATTACAACATAGACAAAGGATGCGGTTTTCCATGCGGTTTTCCATAGAGGAGAAGAACGAGGGCATGCGGTATGTTGTAGCGGCTTTCGTTTTTTATTTTGCGCTCGTTTCTTTCTACATCAATATCGGCGAGGACATGACGCCGGCCAATTATCTGCCGTGGCTTCTGCCTGTGATCGGTGCGCTCGCGCTCTTCCAGTACGGCGCACGAAAGCGGCTGTTTTCGCTGAATCACGCGCCGCATCTTTTCGCAGGCGTCTTGTGGTGCGTGACGTTCCCGCTGCTTTACTCGTGGTCGTACGCTACGCCGTGGTACGTCTCGCTCATACGGCTCGACTTTCTGTGCGGCACGGGAATCTTTCTCTTGCTCGCTTCTTGGCAGTCGCTGGCATTTTCGTACGGAAAGCTCTCGCGCCCTGTCGCCGCGCTCTTCGCCGCGCTCGACTTCGTGTGCCTTGCGATTCCCTTCGTGCAGATCGTCTACTTCTCGATTTACCAGCACTGCCTGACGCCCGCGTCGCTCATGGCGCTCTATCTGACGAATCCCGACGAGAGCGTCGATTTTCTTGAGGCGATGCTCGGCATCCCCGCACTGATTGGTATCGTCATCGCTTTTCTCGCATTCCTGTGGCTCTGCTATCGCGGCAACATGCGCCAAGCGCGTCATCTGGCGGCGCATCCGCTGACGGCGGGCAAGCGGGCGGCGCTCTTCCTGCTCGGCTGCGTCCTCGGCGTCTACATCCCGTTCTTTGTCTTGCCGGAGACGTCGATCGCGCTGAGCTGGAAGGAGGTCTCCGACTACGTCGCCGAGACGCAGGAGTACAGCGCCTACTATGACGAGCGCTTCGCCGGACTCAAGCTCGATACGCCCGAGGACACGCTTGCCGCCAAGGCGCCAGGCACGGTGATCGTCGTCATCGGCGAGTCGGCGTCGCGCACGTTCATGAAGGCGTACACGCCGACGTTCCCCTACGATGATACGCCGTGGCTCGCCGCACGCATGGAAGATCCCGATTTCGTCGTCTTCCGCCACGCCTATTCGTGCTGGTCGCAGACGGTGCCTGTCTTGCAGCGCGCGCTGACGGAGCAGAGCCAGTACAATGACAAGGAATTCTACGACTCGACTTCGCTCATCGACGTGGCGAAGAAAGCGGGCTACAATACGTACTGGTTCAGCAATCAAGGGCGCTACGGGCAGTACGACAGCGCCATCACGCTCGTCGCGAAGACGGCGGACCGTGCGGAGTGGGTCGATGATTCGTACCTCTTCACGGAGAAATATGACGAGAATCTTCTGCAGTATCTGACCGAAATCGACGGCTCGAAGAACAACTTCATCGTGCTGCACATCATGGGCAGCCACATCTACTACAACAACCGCTATCCCGCCTCGTTCGAGCGCTGGGTCAATGCGGCGGGCGGCGCGGGAACGAATGCCGAGTCGTATGCGAACAGCATCCTTTACACGGACGACAATTTGCGGCGCATCTTCGAGTACGCACGCGACAATCTGAACCTGCAGGCGATGGTCTATTTCTCCGACCATGGCGAGGACTTGGAGATTTCGCACAATCCCGACGTATTCAACTTCCACATGGTGCGCATCCCGATGTTCGTCTACATGTCTCCCGCCTGCCAGGCGGCGGAGCCTGCGGTCGCGGCAGCCTTGAGGGGTCACGAGAGCCAGTACTTCACGAACGACATGATCTACGACACGGTCGCCGGCATCTTGCACGCGCAGTCGAACCATTACGATGCGACGCAGGACTTCTCTTCGAGCGCCTATCGCTTCACGCGCGACAATCTGACAACGATGCTCGGGCAGCACGCGCTGACGGAGGATGTGGAGGAAGAAAAATGATTTTCTTCTCGATGCTGATCTTGGGAGCGCTCATCGGCTTCGTCGGTGCGGGCGGCGCGGGCGTCGTCATCACGCTCCTGACCGTCGGCTTCGGCGTGCCGATCCATACGGCGCTCGGCGTCGCGCTCGCCTCGATGCTCTTCACGATGCTCTCGGGCGCCGTCAGCCACTTCCGCGAGGGCGAGGTCGTCGTCAAGACGGGCGCGGTGCTCGGCGCGGGCGGCGTCCTCGGCGCACTCTTGGGCGCGGAGGTGTCGAACGTGATGCCGTCGGAGGAGCTTGGCTTTCTGACGGCGCTGATGCTGCTCCTGTCGGCATTCACGCTCTACATGAAGGTCTATCGCGCCGATCTCCTCGACCGCATCTTCCATGTGCGCGGCGAGCTTCTTGCAGGCAGGAAGCTCGTCGTCTACGGACTGACACTCGGTTTCGTCAACGGCTTTCTGTCGGGCGCGTTCGGCATCGGGGCGGCGGCCTTCATCCAGCTCACGCTGCTCTGCGTCTTCGGCGTGCCGCTCCTGCAGTCGATCGGCACGTGCATGATGGTCATTCTGCCGATTTCGGCGGCGGGCGGGCTCGGCTACATGATGAACGGGCGGCTCGATCTCGCCATCTTCGTGCAGACACTCTTTGGGCTGATGATTGGGGCTTTCGTCGGAGCAAAATGCACACATCTCGCTCCACGCCCTTTATTGAAAGCCGCTATCGTTGGAATGCCGACGATCGGCGGTTTCATCATGCTCTTCTTCCGTTGAAATACCGCTGTTTTTCCATCGTGCAGGAAAAATAGCGGCTTTTTACTATTTTCTCCTAAATCATTCTGGACTAGGGAGAAAAGTCGTGGTATAATAAAATTGGAGGGAAAGCAATGGAAGATAGCACAAATTTGCGCGAATGGACGCGCCATGATATAGAAAACTTAGATGAAAATGTCCGCCGTGTGAGCGAGCGCTTGGCGAGCGGCGAGGCGAAGCTGGCAGCGATCGACGAGAAGCTGGCGGAGTTCGATGCACATTTCGCGGCGCTCGACCGCCGCTTCGCCGAGCTGAACGCACGCTTTGAGGCGTTCAATGCGCGTTACGAGGCGGCGAGCGGGCAGATTTCGGAACTCGAAAAAGAGACGCAGGAAGCGTGCCGCATGACGCAGGAGGTACGTCGCAGCACGGCCTACATCAACGCGCGTCTGGAAGCCCTGGAAATGGCGGCGATGGCGGTAGACCTCGCGCCGCACCGCGAGGCGCTCAAGGTGCTGCAGGTGACGGGTGGCAAGGAAACGATGCATTGAGGGAGGGCTGTGCATGAACCGGATCCGGCTTGTGCACAGCTTCTCTTTTTGTGTGCGAAGAAAGTCGCCGCATACACGATTCGTATGCGGCAGCTTCGTATACTGCGGCTGCGTAAGCTGCCAATGGTTTGGCGGGACGATGCGACAATGAAACTTGCAATCTTCCCATGAAATAATTTCCGTAAAAAAACACTTGCATTTTCCTCCGGCTTTCTGTATAATACATTTTGTTCGCAGGTACGAGCCTGCACAACATACGCTCGGTTAGCTCAGTTGGTTAGAGTATCACATTGACATTGTGGGGGTCACTGGTTCGAATCCAGTACCGAGCACCATTCGCTTATCAAGCAGTCATCTTCGGATGGCTGCTCCTTTGTTATATAGGAAGTTAAAAGGCATCCTCGATTTCATGAGGAAACGCTGATAGACGCAACGCCGATCCGGCGGAACTCAGATGACTTGTGACAGTGAAAACTACACGCACAAACGTCCACTTTGTGGACATTGTGCGCCGCCCTTACATGAAAGAGCCAATCAGTCTGCGCCTACGGCTTGACTTCTTGGACTTTCATGGTAAATTCGTCGCTTCGTCAAGAAAATGTTGAATGAAGCAACTTTCTGAGGAGGAATCAACCATGAAGATCGGGAAAAAACTTTGCGCCGCCATTCTTGCCGGCCTCTTGAGCATCGCACCGCTCGCGCCGCACTTTCCCCTTGCGGCGCAAGCTGAGGCGGCGGCGCTCAATCCCGTGATGATCGGCATGTCTGCCATCGGCGGCTTCCTCGCCTACCAGGGCACGCTCAAGGAAATGCTTGCCATCGGCAACAACGTCGACTACCAGATCAGCGGGCTCAAACAGGACATGGAGGAAAACGGCGAGGACAAGGACGCCCTCGACCGCGAGGTCGTCGACTGCGTGCTCGGCCGGATCACGGAACACGGCGAATACGCGCTCTCCATCAACTCCCTGCCCTTCCTGTGGCGCGTGAACGCGGGCGCGGCCTTCAACGCCGCCTGCTATCCGACCGACTACATCACGGTGAACCGCGGTCTCGTGCGTGCGCTGCACCACGACGAAGACGAGCTTGCCGCCGTCCTCGGCCACGAGATGACGCACGGCCTTCGGCAGCACAGCGCGAAGAACTACGCCAAGGCCGTCGCCGAATCGTATGCGGGAATCGCCATCGGCTCGGCGGCGGACAACCTCGACTGGCAGAAGCTCAATGCCGTCGTCGGCTACGCCATCGCCAAGGACGTGACATTGCCGAGCGAGCTTGAGGCGGACGAGGGAGGCTTCCACCTCATGACGACGGCGGGCTTCAACCCCGGCGGCGGCGCGGCCGCCATGGCACGCATGGCCTACTACCTGACATACGAAACGCAGGACATCGGCGAGTACCAAGATCCCTTCGAGAATCCCGACGCACCGAACTACAACGATCACCCCGCCATGTACGAGCGCGTCGAGCGCCTTGCCGCCATGATGACGAATTACGGCATGGGGCATGTGACCGTCGAAAACGGCGCGGACGTCCTCATCGACGGCGAAAAGCTCCTCTCGGCCGACTGGGACGCCGACTACAACAACACGACGGAGAACGCCTACCTCATCGCGGGCGGCATCGCCAAGGCGTTCCACGACCACGCCTCCTTCGACGGCTGGCACTTTTCTGCCGCGCCCGGCGCACGCATCGCCTACCTCGACGACAGCCGCGTCTACGAAAAGCTCAAGAAATTCGTCATGCGCAATCATGCGGAAGAGCGCCTCGAAGAACTCGTGCGCAATGCCTATGCGAGCAGCAAGGACAAGGAAATGCGTGAAAAGGTCGCCGCCGAGGAAAAGAAGCGCACGGACGCGTGGCAGAAGATTCGCGAGAATGCGCTCGACGCCAAGGGCGACTACGTCAAGCAGCTGCGCTACAACGCCGACCGCTACAGCGACAACGGCATGGCGAAGGAAGCGCTCTTCCTCATGGAACGCGCCTTCGCCGCGAGAAATCCCGACAACGTCGCCGAAAACTACGCGATCCGCGGCAGAGCCAAAGCCGTCGCAGGCGACTACGAAGCCGCACTCGCCGACTCCAATCATGCCGTCGAGCTCGACGCGGCGAACATCTACAACTTCCTCAACCGCGCCGACGTCTATCGCATGATGGGCGACCGCGAAAAAGCCCTCGCCGACCTCGAAAAATCGCAGGAGATCGACGCGAAGAATCCCTACATCTACAAGATGCGCGGCGAAATTTATAGCGAAATGGGCGAGAAGGAAGCGGCGCTAGCCGCCTACAAGGAATACTGGAAGCAAGCGCCGAATGCGAGCGACATCCCCGATGAGTACATGCAGGAAGTCGATGCCGCAGCCTACGACAAGATCGTCAAGGAGCGCGAGAAGAAGGAACAGGAGAAAAAAGAGAAGGAAGCGGCAAAAAAAGGCACACCTGAAAATAAAATGGGCGAAAAGCCTTAATTTTCTCCTCGAAAGTTTCGATAAAGAAGGAAAGAAGCGTGCAAGCGCTGTATTCATCGTTTCTTCTCTATCGGAAAGGAGATGTAGAAAATGGGCATATTGGCCGCAGTTCTCGTTATCCTGCTTGCTATCCTCTTCCTCGACGACATGGAATTGACGGCGGTATCGCTCATCATCGCCATTCCTCTCGCCGTGACGTACCAACTGACGGACTCCGCTGTTTTGGCGGCCTTCACGACCTTCGGCATTCTCATGCTCTTGGGACTGCTCTACCGCTATCGCGCCGCAGCCCTGCAGATGCGCAAATAGCTTGATCTTGTTCCCTTGCTGCCGGAGCCCTGCCGGACGCTGCATCCGGCAGGGCTTTTCTTTTGCAGGAGCAGTTCTTGAAGCAGCGTATTTCCAAAGATTAGAAGATTCTTTTTTCCGATTTTCGATTTATTTCGTGCAATTCTGTCGACAATGTGCTATACTATGTCTGCGGCAAGTAGACAATCAAGATCTACACGCCTATTCTGCCGTGTTTCACCAAACACGGGGGAGGTAGGCCAGCCACTGATTCTCTCCCCGTGTTTACTATGAAAGTCCAAGAAGTCAAGCCCGAAGGGCGCAGACTGATTGGGTAACTTTCATTAAGGGCGGCGCACAATGTCCACAAAGTGGACGTTTGTGCGTGTAGTTTACTATGAAGCCCCAAGAGGTCAAGCCGAAGGTGCAGACCGATTGGCTAGGCTTCTGTAAGGGCGGCGCACAATGTCCATAAAGTGGACGTTTGTGCGTGTAGTTTACTATGAAGCCGCAAGAACTGGACATTTGTATATGCAGTCTGCATGAAAATCAGCAGGGGTCTGCCCGTAAGTCGAATCCGACTGTGGGCAGACCCCTTTTTCGTTGTTGTCCTGAAGTTTTGCCTGCGACGATGCATCAAGTCAAGGTGAAGCAGGTCGGCACGTCCTGTGCCGCGAGCACGATGTTTTCCTGCCGGACGTTCTGCTGCGCAAGGATCGTGCGCACGGTCTCCTCAACGAGTTCGGGACGGTTGTTCTCCTGGCTCATGTGCGCGAGGAAGACGGCGCGCGGACGCTTCTTGAGGCGCACGAGCGCCCAGGCCGCCGCGCTGTTCGACAGGTGGCCGCGGTTCGAGAGGATGCGCTGTTTCAAGTGCCACGGATAGGAGCCGCGCTGCAACAGCTCGCGGTCGTGGTTGGCTTCTAAGATCAGTGCGTCCGCGCCTTCGATGGCGGTCATGACGTCGTTTGTCAAAAAGCCGAGATCGGTCGCGAGCGCACACTTCTCGCTGCCGCAGACGGCGTAGCCGACGGGCGAGACGGCGTCGTGCAGCGTGGAAAAGCTCTTGACCGAGACCGCGCCGAGCATGACATTGCCGGTGAGCGGCGTGAACGTGTCCTCGGGCACGGCAAGGCTCTCCCTTATGGCGCGGAGCGTCGCGGGCGGCGCGAAGAGCGGCAGGTGATACTGCTTCAAGAGCGTCGGCAGTCCCTTGATGTGGTCGCTGTGCTCGTGCGTGATGAAGACACCGTCGAGGGAGGCGGCGTCGACGCCGAGGTCGGCGAGCGAGCGCGTGATGCGGCGTGCGCTGATGCCGGCGTCGATGAGGAGGCGTGTGCCGTCCAGCTCGATGTACGCGGCGTTTCCCTTGCTGCCGCTCGCGAGCATGGCGACGCGCAGGCCGCGCTCGGCGCTTTTTGGCACAGTCGCCTGCTGCTGCACAGGCTGCGCTGCCATCGCACAGGCGCGCGCCGCGAGAGACTCGGCGGCACGCAGGAAGCCGCCGCTCGTCATGGCGCCGCTCAAGGGCGCTTGACCCCGTTCGGCAGGATGAGGAAGGAGGCGCTTTTCTTTTCAGCGAGGAGCGAGGGCGGTTCCTTTTGCGCATCTTCCTCGGCGTCCTCGATCATGCCCTGCGTTCGCTGGCTTGCTTCCTGCAGGCGCAGCAGCCCTTCCATGAGGCCGATGTCCTGCTTCTTTGCGAGTGTTTCCAAGGCGGTCGCCGCGTGCTGCAGGAACTTTTGCAGCTGGTGCGTCTGCTCGTCCTGCTTGCGCTCGCGCTCCTTCGCCGCCTCGCCGTTGTCGCGCTGCGCCGTATCCAAGGAAGCGATGCGTCCCGAAAGCGCCTCGTGCTCGCGCTCGATGTCCTCGGCGATCTGTCCGGCTGTCTCCACGAGGCCGATCTCGATGGCGGAGTGACGCTTCAAAAGGTCGGCGAATCCCTGCTCCTGCGTGCTCGCCACATACTGCAGGGTGAGCGCGAGGGAGTCCTTGAGATCCTGCGTGCCCTTTTCCTGCGCCGTGTGCAGTGCGGCCATCTGACGCGCGATCTCCTTCTGCATCATCGTGCCGAGTGCGCTCGTGTCGATGCCGGAACCGCTGCGGAAGGCGGAGAGGTCGCGCGGCAGGCTGCGGGCGAGGGCGTTGATCTCGCGCACGAGTCCCGCCTGCATCGCGTCGAGACGTTCGGCGACCGAGCGCTCCACCTCGTCGATGCGGCTGAGGATGGAGCGCTCGCGCCGGATCGAGTCGCGATCCTGCTGGCGGCGCGCGTCGTGCATGTCGTCGATCGCCTGCTCAAGCTCTTCGAGCCGCTTTTCCAAGTCCTTCTTGTCCTCCGCGGTGATCAGCCCTGCCCGCGAAAATATGCTCTTGCCCATCGAAATGCCCTCCAAAACGAAATAAACGGGACAGGTGAACCCGCTCTGTGAGAATGTCCGACACGCAGGCATTCCCTAGTGGATAATACGATACTATTTTGATGCCTATTACCAAGTGTAACAAAATGTCGCTTTATGTGCAATAAAGTTTTGCAAATGTGCCGAATCGCAGCGTGAATGAACGATATGCATCGCTTGCGCTGCTCTTTGGTTGATCTCTATAGCTTCTACAGATCAAACATCGGGCAGCTGCCAGTCGATCGGCGTCTGCCCCGTGCTTTCGAGGAACGCGTTGGCGCGGGAGAAGGGGCGGCTGCCGAAGAAGCCGCGGAAGGCGGACAGGGGACTCGGGTGCGCCGATTCGATGACGGCGTGCGGCGGGGCGGCGATCATCGCCTTCTTGCGGCGTGCGGGCGCACCCCAGAGGATGAAGACGAGGGGCTTTTCGCGTGCTGAGAGCAGCTCTATGATGCGGTCGGTGAACTGTTCCCATCCGTGCCCATGGTGCGAGGCGGCGGCGTGGGCGCGTACGGTCAGCACGGTGTTCAAAAGCAGCACGCCCTGCTTCGCCCACGGCGCGAGGCAGCCGTTGTTCGGCGTCCTGCAGCCGAGATCGCTGGAAAGCTCCTCGAAGATGTTCTTGAGCGACGGCGGCGGCTCGACGCCCGCCTGCACAGAGAAGGAAAGTCCATGCGCCTGCCCCTCGCCGTGATAGGGATCCTGGCCGAGGATCACGACCTTCGTTTCGGCGTAGGATGTGTAGTGGAGCGCATTGAAAATCGCATACATATCGGGAAAGATGCGGCGCGTGCGGTACTCTTCGATGAGGAAGCGGCGCAGTTCCTGATAGTAGGGCTTTTTCATCTCGTCGGTGAGCAGGCCCTCCCAATCGTTTTGAAAAATTTTCATGGCAGTCTCTCCTTCGTCCATACTTCTTTTCCATCATTATAGCAAAGTCTGGAATTTTATGTAGTGAAAATTCAGGAAAAATCTGCTATACTATAGTCAGTGTCAAACTGTACATTGGGCGGTTCGTCCGAGAACTGCAGGAGAGGTGTTGGAAATGAATCCCGTCATGCGCTGCGGCATCATCTTTTTTTTCGTCCTGCTCATGCTGCTTGCGCCGCAGCGTCTGCTCCATGCGATGGATTCTGCGCCCGTGCTGCGCGTCGGCTGCCTCGATGTCTCGTCCTTTCCCGACGGATCGCCCGAGCGGCTGCTGTTCAACTACGCGAAGCGCTACCTCAACGAGGTGGCGCGCAGCACGGGCTGGCAGTACGAATATGTGGAGATGGACGAGTGGACGGCGCGCGAGATGCTGCGCGAGGGGCGCATCGACATGTACTTCCCTGCGCGCGAGATGCCCGGTGACGAAGGAGCGTTCTCCTTCAGCGTGGACAGCGCGGCGTATTCGATCCTCTCCCTCTATGTGCGCGAGGATTCCTCCCTTGAGACGAACAATCCCGCCGTGCTCGCCAACATGCGGATCGGCGTGCTCCAAGACGGCCTGTATTCCTATGCGCTGATGCCGCTCGTGCGCGAGCAGGGCGTGCGCGTCGACGTCGTCGAGCATCAGACCGCCGAGGCGCTGCACGGGGCGCTTGCGCGGGGCGAAGTCGACGCCATCTTGGACAGCGCGAGCCGTCGAAAGGACGGAGAGAAGCTGCTCCTGCGCGTGGCGCTCATGCCCGCGAAGTTCATCGCGGCGAAGAAGCGGGAAGGTCTGCTGAAGAACCTCAGCGATACGATCCTTTATACGGAAAGGGTCAATCCGAGCTTCGAGACGTATCTGGGCAAGGCCTTTCTCGATCGGGCGCAGAACCAGCTCGTGCGCTTCAATGCGTCGGAAAATACCTACCTGGCATCCGCGCCCGACCTGCGCGTCGTCTACGTCGGCGGACATGAGCCGTTCTTCGGCGACCGTTTGGAAAAGGGCGTGCCCGAGGGCATTTATCCGAGCCTTCTGCAGGCGCTCGGCGAGACGCTCGGCCTGCGCTTTCGCTTCGTGCGCGCCGAGGACAACGAACATGCGCTGAAGATGCTGCGCGAGGGCGAGGCAGACATCTTCTTCTGCGTCTACAACAACCTGCCGTCGATGCGGGATCTCTTCTTCACGGCGACCTTTGCGACGGAAGATTTCTCCTACGTTGTGCGGCGCGGCGCGGGCGACGTGCCGACGGGAACGGCGCGGGTCGCGCTGCCGCGCTGGTTTCATGGCATGCGCACCTACCTGAATATGCAGCATCCGAACTGGCAGATCGTGCCGGTTGACGAGCCTGTCGACTGCCTGCGCATGATCGAGGAGGACGGCTGTGATTTCGCGCTTCTGCCCTCGCTCTTCCTGCAGCAGAGCAGCCTCCTGTCGATGCATCCGAGCCTTGTCGTGCTCGCGAGTCATTCGGCGGAGATCCCCGTGAGCATCGCGATTTCGGGCGAGCAGCCGCGCGTCCTGCAGTCCGTCATGACGAAGGGCATCTTGAAGATGGATCCGCGCCGCGTGCAGGAGATCGTCAACGAGCACATGACGGGGCGTCTGACGCTGACCGCCATCGTCGCACGCTATCCGATGCAGACGGTGGCGCTCGCCGTCGTCTTCCTTCTCTCCGTGTTCATCGCCGTGTTCCTCATCGAGCGCTCTCGTGTGCAGAGACGCCAGTCGGAGGTGCTGCTCGCGAAGAACGAGGAGCTGGAAAAGGCGGTCGAGGAGCAGAAGAAGCTGATGCGTGCGCGCGACATCTACAAGCAGGAGGCGGAAATCGACCCTCTGACGGGGCTTTTGAACAAGAAGGCGATCCAGTCCGCTTGCGAGGAGATGCTGGGAGGAACATTGAAGGAAGGGGCGGTTCATGCGTTCTTCGTCATGGATCTCGACCACTTCAAGGAGATGAACGACACCTACGGCCATCAGGCGGGCGACGACGTCCTGCGCCGCTTTGCACAGGAGGTGCGCTCGATCTTCCGCCAGTCGGATCACATCGGGCGCTTCGGCGGCGACGAATTCACCGTGCTCATGCCGAACGTGACGACCCTCGTCGCCGTCGAGCACCACGCGCGTCGGCTCATGACGGCGGCGCAGGAGCTTGAGGTGCGCGACGACCGCTCGCTGCTCTCCGTGAGCATCGGCATAGCGCTCGCGCCCCTGCACGGCACGAACTACGACGATCTCTTCATGGCGGCGGACGCGGCGCTCTACGATGTGAAGCGTGCGGGACGCAACGGCTGGAAGATTTACGACGTGAAAGAAGATGGAGGAACTTTATGCCCGAAGGAAAAATGACGGGGACGATGCGGCGTCTTCTGGCGAGAGCCGCCCTGGCGGCGCTCCTCGCCGCGTGCGCGGGAGCGCCACTGCCGTCCGTGGCGCAGGCCGCGCAAGGGACGCCCGACTCCGCCGTGCAGGGCGCACAGGCGGCGACAGACACGGGCGCGAAGAAGGATGCTGCCGTGCCCGTGTTCGTCGCCCGTCCGCATTTTGCGGCAGATCTTCCCGCCGAGGTCAACGAGAAGGCGGCGGCAGAGGTACGCTTCTTCATTGCCGAGCCGCTGACCGAGCCGATCTTGGAGGAGGAGGCGCCGCCCGAGAGCATCGAGATCCTAGGAGCGGCGGAGGCGACGCAGGCGCAGATGGCGGCTTTCATCCGGCGGCGCAATCCGCAGCCGAAGCTCGCCTGCTCCGTCGAGGAGATTGTGCGGCTCTACTACGAGGAGGCAGGGGCGGAAGGCGTGCGTGCTGACATCGCCCTTTGCCAGGCATTGAAGGAGACGGGATTCTTCGCCTACGGCGGCGACGTCCTGCCCGCTCAGAACAACTACTGCGGTCTCGGCGCGACGGGCAACAAGGCCAAGGGCGCGTACTTCGCCACGCCGCAAGAAGGCGTGCGCGCTCACATTCAGCACCTCATGGCATACGCGACGACCGAGAGACCGCACGCGCCGCTCGTCGATCCGCGCTACGATCTCGTGCGCCTCTACCGCACCGACATCTACGGCAAGATCAAGCACTGGACGGGACTCAACGGCGTCTGGGCCGTGCCGGGCACCTCTTATGGGCAGGACATCCTGCTGCTCTGCCGCGAAGCGACGACGCCCGACGCGAGCGACGCCTCGCTCGCCTTCGCCGAGAAGAAGCTCGCCGAAAAGAAAAATGCCGCCGCTTACGTCTATCGCGCCATCGTCTTTGCGAAGCGCGGCGAGAGCGAGAGGGCGGCAGCTGACTTGGAGGCGGCTCTTCGGCTCTCACCGAAGAGCGCGGCAGCGCTCTATGATCGTGCACTCTTCTTTACGGCAGCGGGCGATGAAAAACGTGCGAAGGCCGACCTCGAAGCACTGATCAAGGCGCAGCCCGACTTCGTCTACGCATGGTACAACCTCGGCGTCATGAATCTCAAGGCGGGCAGGAACAATGCTGCGATGAGAGACTTCGAGCGCGTGCTCGCCCTCGTGCCGCAGTCGGCGAACGCCCAGAGCAACATCGGCATCGCCCTCGTGCGCGAGAAGAAATACCGAGAAGCGTGGCGAGCCTTCGCGCAAGCCGCTGAGATCAACACGACGAACCCGACGGTGCTGATGAATCAGATCGTTTTCGCCGCGTGCCTGAAAGAATAGCGGACGGAGAAGGCACGGATCCCGCTGTGGGAAAACGGGTTTCCCAGGAAAGCTCAGGAAATCGGGCCGAAGGCTGCAGACGAATCGGTCAGCTTCTGCAAGACATGGGAAACCATGACCTGAAAGCTCAGGGGTTGGCGTGGACGCATCTTGTCCACGCCTTTTTGCTATACAGGAGAAGATGTCGAAGTTCGAGCATATCGGCGGTGGGACTGCGTGGCGTTGAAGCCGACGCATCGCAGCTCTTTTTGCCACCTGCCTGTTTGTGCGCGATGATATATGATATAATGGGAGACAGAAGAACAACGCTTGCAAAACGGAGAAGCAGCCATGGAAAAAGAAGCGAAAGGCAGACAGTATCAAGATACGGTATTCCGCCTCTACTTCAATGATGAACAACGCCTGAAAGAAGTGGCGGGCGCTTTGCATGGACGTTCCTATGCCCGAGATCCGCTGAAGATCGTGACGCTTGACGGAACCTTCTTGTCACAGATCAAGAATGACATATCCTTCTTGCTGGCACAGCAGCATCTGATCTTCATGGAGCATCAGAGCACGGCGAACAAGAACATGGCATTGCGTTGCCTTTACTATGTCTGTGAACAATGGCGTCAATACGTACCAGCGAAGAAGCTGTATCAGAACACGCGGATCGAACTTCCCGCGCCGGAATTCCATGTATTCTATTCGGGAGACGGCGATATGCCTGAAACGTATCAGATGAAGCTGTCCGATGCGTATAGGAAGCCGGAGTCGGATGAAAATATCAACCTGGAATTGAAGGTATGCTTCCACAATATCAGCTACGACGAGGCGAAAATACTCCTCCAGAAAAGCCGAACGCTTCATGACTATAGCTTCTTCATCGATCGAATCAAAAAGAATATGACGAGCGGCATGGCAAGGGCGCAAGCCATTCGCGAGGCCATGCGATATTGCGAAGAACATGATATCATGGCAGAATTTTTGCAGCAACACGAAAGGGAGGTTGTCGATATGGTGAATTTTGAATGGAATCAAAAAGACTTTGAAGAAGCCATCCTTGAAGAAGGCATCGAGCGCGGCATGAAACGTGGGCGTGCCGAGGGATGCGAGGAAGGGAAGGTCGCTATTGTCTTGGAGATGCTGCGTGACAAGCTGCCGCTGGAAACCATCGCGCGCCTTTCAAAGTTCTCCATGGAGCGCGTGCAGGAGCTTGGCAGGAGGCATAGTCTGCTTTGAGTGCATCTTGTGCATATCGGAGGAATCTCACATTCGCGATAGAGCGATAAGGAGGAGCCGCACATCGCGTGCGAGACTCCTCCTTTTTTTACCCGTCGGAAGCATGCGAGGGGTAGGCGAGCACAGATGTGTGAAGGTGGGCGGCTGAATTTATCAGTGATTCCTTGACGCAAGGCGCAGCGTGTCGTATAATGAACCTGAAAAGGGTGTTGCTGGTAAACGGTCAGCCCCACTCGCGTTTGGATTTAGAAAACCCGCCTACGTCTGGAAACTGAAGGCGGGTTTTCTTATTTTGCCTTTAAGGTAACGATACAAATCGTTACGAGGAAAACGAACGACAAAAAATCGTACAGTTCCATGGGCTATCCCCCTGCTGAGCCGTCCAAGAAGCAAGCCCGTGGGCGTAGCTGATTGGCAAACGGCTCGTATGCGAAAACGTCCCAAGAGCGTGAGCCGAAGGCGAGACGCGATTGGCTGACGTTGACCGCCATTCAGGGGCTAAGAATCGACCGCCTACCGATTAGAAGCAACACCGTCTATAGTATAGCACATTCAGGCAGCTGTCGCCTGCCTTTTTTTGTACGAAAAACCCCGTTCTCGCATAGGTCAAAAATCCCTATTTCTGCAAGACCGCAAAGAAATAGCTAATATCCGCTAGGAAAAAAGCCCGAATTATGCTAATATATAGCATACAAGTGCGGTTGATACTTTTGGAAGCCGTCGTGAAGAACGATGGCAAGTCATGGAAGGAACGATGCGAATGAAGATGCAGGATGCAGAGAAAATGCGGCACAGGCCTTTTGCTGTAAAGCGATGCAGGCGTCTGTCCTTTGCCGTCACGCTCGCTTTGTTCAGCGCTGTGCTCACCCCCTTTTGCGCTGAAGCGGGAACGGTTTCAGATGCGGCGGGCGATGCGCAGCGTGCCATGGTGCGTGCGGCGGCGGGCGAAGCGCCGATGATGGGTGCGAGCGCCGTCGACGTGCCGAAGACCGAGGGAGCGGAGGCAGCCGCCTCGCCGGACGTGACGCGGGTGGGCGTGGAAGCCCCTGCGCTGCGGCAGGCGGAGCAGCAGGCTGCGGAGAGCGCGATCCTCGTGCGCCGCTACACGTTCTCGGGCGAGAACCCCGTGACGGACGAGGAGCTTCGTGCGCTCTTAAAGCCGCACAAGCTCAAGTACGCGCGTCTCGCCGACCTCGAAGAGCAGGCGGCGGAGGTCACGAAATACCTGCGTTCCAAAGGATACTTCGTTGCCTTCGCCTACCTCGCGCCGCAGGACTTCGCAGACGGCACGGTCGACTTCACGATCGTGCCCGGCCGCTACGACAAGGTCGTCGTGAACAACAATTCGTATTTGACAGAAAATGCCATTCGGCGCGAGATGGGGCTTTCCTCGGGCGAACTCGTGAAGAAAGCGCCGCTCAACCGCGGCGTCTGGCTGACGAACGACCTTTCGCGCGTCGAGGCGCGCACACAGATCAAGGCGGGCAGCCGCCAGGGCACGTCGGACATCGTCATTGACGTCAAGAACAAAGGCAACCGCATGTGGGGCTACGTCGGCGTCGACAACGGCGGCTACCGCTACACGGGACGCTACCAGTACAGCGCCTTCTTCAACTACGCGAGTCCGTTCCGCGAGGGCGACCTCTTCTCCGTCGGCGGCGTCGTGTCGAACGGCGGCATGTGGTCGGGATCGGCGTCCTATTCGACGCCGCTCGCCAAGCAGGGCGAGCGCGTCGGCGTCAGCTACGCGCGCTCGCACTACACGCTGGGCGGCGCGTTCTCTGCGCTTGACTACACGGGCACGTCGGAGACCGTGAGCCTTTGGTGGCAGCACAACTTCCAGCGCAGCCGCGACTTCAACCTCTACGGCACGCTGCGCTTCGACTGGAAGGATCTTGAGGACGAAGCGAAGGGCATGGCGTACAAGAATCCCAAGGGAGCGAAAAACTGGGTCATCGGCATCAACGGCGACAACCTCGACCATATCTGGACGGGCGGCCGCAACACCTTCGCGCTCAATTACACGTATGGCGACCTCTCCATCGACGATGAAGTGCAGCGCCGCTACGATGCCGCTACCGCGCGGACGGCAGGTCATTTCGGCAAGTGGAATTTGAACTTGACGCGCCTGCAGCACATAGACGATCGTCTCTCGCTCTACCTCTCGTACAGCCGCCAGTGGGCGAACAAGAACCTCGATTCCTCGGAGAAATTCTCGCTCGGCGGGCCTTACGGCGTACGCGCCTACCCTGTCGGCGAAGCGTCGGGCGACGACGGCTGGCGCTGGACTTCGGAGCTTCGCTGGAACTTGCCGACGCGCGAGGGCGACGAGAATATCTGGCAGCTCATTGCCTTCGTCGACGGCGGTCATGTAGGGCTCTACCACGACGGCTGGTCGGGCTATACAGGGCCGCAGAGCCGCAGCCTCTACGGCGCGGGCGTCGGTGTGAATTGGAGCAATCAGGCGAACTGGGTCGCGCATCTGCACTACGCTTGGAAGATCGGCCGTGAAGAGGCGACTTCCGACACGGATCGCAGCGGCAGGTTCTGGTTCCAACTGTATAAATTCTTCTAAGAAACGCTGATAAAATGAGGTCGCCCAGATGTGTGAAGATGGGTGGCTGAATTTATCAGTGATTCCCCAATATCGGTTTCAGACGAAAAAGGAGAAATACCCATGCGCTTCATGAAAAAGCAGCGCCGCGCGAGGAAAGAGCGCGGCGAGAGCAATCCCTTCCTGCTGCGCCTGCAGGAGAACGTGCGCCGCGCCCTCTTGGGCGGCGTCGGCATCGTGGCGGCGGGCGCAGCCCTCGTTGGCACAAGCAGCCCTGCCAGCGCCTTGCCGCAGGGCGGTGAAGTCGCGGCGGGCGCTGCCGACATCGCTAAGAGCCAGGCGGAGATGGCAATTCATCAGGCGACTGAGAACGCCGTCATCAACTGGCAGAGCTTCAACATCGCGGCAAACGAGCGCGTCAATATCTTCCAGCCGAATGCTCAGGCTGCACTTTTGAACCGCGTGCTCGGCGGCAGTCCTTCGGAAATCTTCGGCACGCTTACGGCGAACGGGCGCGTCTTCCTCGTCAACCCGGCGGGCGTCCTTTTTGCGCCCGGCGCACAAGTCGATGCGGGCGCGATCACGGCTGCGGCGATGAACATTACGAACGCCGACTTCATGGCGGGCAAGTATGCCTTCGTCGGCGCAGCTGAGAGCGGCAAGGTCATCAACCGCGGCACGCTTCGTGCGGCGGATGCGGGCGCAGTCGCGCTTCTCGGCAAGGATGTCGTCAATGAAGGCGTCATCGTCGCCAAGAAGGGCGCGGCGGTTCTCGCGGCGGCCGAGGACGTCACGCTCGACTTCACGGGCGACGGCAAGGTCGCGGTCGTGCCGTCGAAAGCGGCGATGAAAGAGAGCGTCACGAACAAGGGCATCGTCGAAGCGGACGGCGGACTCGTCTTCATGACAGCGGCGACGGGCGACGCGCTCGTTTCCTCTGCTGTCAATCAGGAGGGCGTCGTGCGTGCCGCGAGCCTTGACGGCAAGGCGGGGGCAATCCGCATGACGGCGAACGACGTGCGCCTTGCCGCAGGCAGCGTGACGGACGTGAGCGGCGCGAAAGCCGGCACGGTTGAGATCGGCGGCGGCTGGCAGGGCACGGGCGACCTCGCGCACGCTGAGAATGTCACGGTTGAGCGCGGCGCGGCGGTGCGTGCCGATGCGACGGCAGCGGATGCCGCGGGCGGCACGGTCGCCGTCTGGTCGGACGGCAGGACGAAGTTCGCGGGCGAGATCACGGCACGCGGTGCAGGCACGGGCGCGGGCGGCGCGGTCGAGACCTCGGGCAAGAAGGTGCAGATCACGGGACGCGTCGATGCTTCGTCAGCGGCGGGCAAGGCGGGCGAGTGGCTGATCGATCCCGGCGATATTGAGGTCAAGACGCGAGGGACGGGGGACCCCGAAGCTGGCTCTCAGGCGGACGTGCAGACCGTCACCAATTCGCTGAACGGCGGTACATCTGTAACCATCCAGACGGCGAACCTCACGGGAAATGACGATCACTCCATCACCGTGACGGACGCCATCAACAAGACGGCGGGCGGCGACGCGACCCTCTCCTTGAAGGCGACGGGAAGCGTCAATATCAACGCTGATATCAGCTCGACGGCGGGCAAGCTCAATGTGGACATTACATCCGATACGAACCACCGTGCGGGCGGTCGTGTCAGCGTTGCAAGCGGAAAGAATATCAAGACGCTCGGCGGCAATGTCAAGATCGGCGGCGGTCTCATGGACAGCGGCGTTGGATTTGCCAATTCGCAGAGCGCGGGCGAAGCGGGCATCATGCTCAACGGCGTCACGATTGACACGACGGACGGCACCACGGCGAGCGGCAATGTCGAACTCGCGGGCAGCACGACGGCGAACGCGGCGGGCGTATCGCTCGCGGGCACGACGATCACGGCGGGTGCGGGCAAGGTCACGCTCGTCGGCAAATCCACGGGCGGCGGCAAGGGTATCGCCCTCGGCGGAAACATCACGACGCGCTCGGTCGAACTGCGCACGGAATTCCCTCGACCTCTCGGGCACGATCACGGGCGATGGCGACCCCGCAGGCACGGCGAAGGTCTGGACGCTTTCGGACGGGAAGACCATCAACTTTGGCACAGGCACGGGCGGACTTGATCTCGCAGGCGATACGTTCACGAGCACGGGAAAGATTCAGAACTTCAAGAAGAATACGGTCGGCGACGCCGCGAAAAAGGCGAATATCATCGCAAACGGCGTGACGGCGGACGAAGATCTGGAAATGTATACGGGTGCAGGCACGCTGACGGTCAGCGGCGCGGTGAATATCGCTTCGACGCACGCACTGACGCTCGGCTCGAAGAATGCCATGACGGGCGCGGGCGTCATCACGGCAGACGCACTCAAGCTCGATGCGGCGGATGCAACTGTGAATCTCACGGGCGCGAACGCTGTCAAGAAGCTCGACGGCAAGGCGAAGGGCTTGACCTTTAAGAACAGCGGCAATCTGACCGTTGGCGGTGAAACGGGGTTGGTGACAGCAGCGGGCGGCGCGAGTCTCGACGTGACGGGCGATCTCACGGTCGGCGCACACGGCATGACGAACGCGGCGGGCGCGATGAAGCTCAAGGCGAGCGGCACGCTCAAGCTCGATGCGAATGCCGAGGTCAAGTCGACGGGTGCGGCGGCGACATCGCTCGAAGCAAATACTGTTGAATTTGCTTCGGCGAGCAAGGTATCGACAGCAGGCGGCACGATTGATGTCAAGACGGATGCGCTGACGCTCCCCGCAGGAGCGCAGGGCACTCTTTCGAGTGCAAACGGAAAGGTCACGGTTGAGACGAAAACGTCGGGCAAGACGATGTCCGTCGGTTCTTCGAGTGCCGATGTTCACATGAATGACCTCGATTTCATCAACTCCGGCACGGGCGAAGTCCATCTGGGCAATGCGTCTACGGGCAACGTCGAGATCAGCACAGCCGATGTCAAAGCACCGCTGACGGTCGAGTCGGGCGCAACGCTCAAGTTCTCGGGAACGCTCTCGAATACGGCGGGCAAGAACACGACGTTCAAGGCGAACGCCGTGGACTTTGCTGCGGGCGCAAACCTCGCGGCGGGCGCGGGCACGATGACAATGGTGACGGATGCTGTCACGAACTGGAGCAATGTCACGTTTGCCGACAGCAATGCGAAGGGCACGTTTGCCCTTCAGCCCAAGACGGTGGGCAATTTCACCGTCGGCGGATCGAGCGCACTCGTCTCGGATGCAGGCCTCGGCAAGCTCAAGGCGGGCAATTTCTACAACGTCGCCATCGGCACGAAGGAGAATGTCGGCACGGCGACCATCGCGGGCATCGCGAGCGGCAATCTGCCCAAGTATACGAGCATCCTAACGAAGGGCAAGATCAACGTTACGGGCGCGGTCGTCGGCACATCTGCCGATACGCTCGCGCTCCATGCCGATGCGCCGGGCGCGACGCTCGGCGATGGACTGTCGCAGAGTGCGCCGATCACGGTCGGCAATCTGCTTCTCCTCGGCAAAGGCTCGATGGATCTCAGCACGCAGGCGAACAAGATTGAAAACATCGCCGCCGATATGGCGGACGGCGATCTCAAGCTCAAGAACCAGACGAACATGAAGGTCGCTGTCGTTGAGAATCGTACCGTCACGCCGAAGGTGAATGTCGACGGACTCAAGACGAAGTCGACGGACATCAAGATGGATGCCGGCAAGAAGCTCACGGTCGCGGGCAATCTGAGATCCACGGACGACACGAAGATCGAAGCCGACGATCTCGACCTCGGGAATAACAAGGTCAACGTCGGCAAGAAGCTCACGCTCGAAAAGGCGACGAAGTCGCAGGCGATCAACATCGGCACGGGTGCGGGCGATTGGAACATCAACAACAGTGCCTACGGCGAGATCAAGATCGGCGGCGCGACGCAGACGGGCAACATCAATATCAAGGGTGCGACCTTCAAGAAGCCGTCGGATATTGAGACTACGGGCGACGTCACACTGACGGGCGCGACGAAGGCGGGCGCGGACGGCAAGTCCGACATGAAGATCAAGGCGCATGCGGCGACTCTGCCGACGGCGTCCGATACGCTCGCTGTCAAGAATCTCGACCTCGACCTCTCGGGCGGCATCGATCTCGGTCTTGGCAAGATCAACGGACAGAAGGACGGCAAAGTCACGGCGAAGGGCGCATCGGCGAGTCAGGACATCTATATCAGTGACAATGCCGCAGATGCTCCTTCCACGGAGTTCCGCATTGCCTACCGTACGATCAACAATACGCTCGATGGCTTCGGCGGCTTCGACGTCGCGGGTGAGAAGCATGTCTACTTCTACGGCGGTTCGGTCAAGAAGTCCATCAATGCGGCGGGCAAGCTCGGCGTCGAGGTGCGCGACAATCTAACCATCGAGGGCAAGGGTACGAAGCTCAAGATCGGTGCAGATCCGACGCAGGCGGGGCATGATCCCGCCTCGGTCATCACGGGCGGCTTTACCGTTAAGCAGGGCAAGACTGTCCATGTGAAAGGCGTCGACGGGACGAGCAAGGAAAACGGCGCAGAGATCAATATCCAAACGGCGGGCAACATCCATCTCGAGCAGGGAGCTACACTGAAGGTCGAGGGCAACTATGCACAGGCGACGCTCAATGCACGAAACGGCGACGTCGTGCTGAACGAGGATGCCAAGGTGCAGGTCGCTCCCGGCTCCACACCCGTCTGGGTCGATGTCACGGGCAAAAAGCTGCAGCTCGACGCACGCGCTCAGCTCGACTCGGGCACCGATACCGTCGGTGCTCTGCGCGTGCATACGGATGAGATCGTCACGCCGACAGCGGACGACAATACGACGAACATCGTCGGCAAGAGCGGTCTCGTCATCACGCGCAAGACGGCGGGCGATTTGACGCTCAACAACGCTTCTACGGGCGCAGGGCTTCATGTCACGAGCGACCAGCTCAACGGCAAGCTCTTTGGCAAAGATTTCAGCGAATTGGTTCTCGGCGACAATCGCAGCCAGACGGTCACGATCGACGGACTTGAAGCGAACAACCGCGTCGTCGTCAAGACAGCGGAGACGGGCAAGACGGTCATCGGCGCGGGCGGACTCAAGGTCGGCACGGACGGCTCCGGCAAGGACTACAAAGTGACGCTGACCACGGGTGAGATCGAGAACTCGGGCGGCGCGGGCATCATGAACATCGGCGAGGGCAGCACGCTGAACCTCTATACGAACAATATCACGAATCTCGCAGCGCACGGGAGCAGTCCGTCCGTCACGGGCACGGGCACACTCGGCATCGGAACGTACAACGGCTCGAAGACCATCGGGCTTGGCGACGGTGCGACGGGCGACCTGCAGTTGACGAACAATAAGTTCACACAGGTATTCGGCTCGAACTTCTCGCATTACGCCATCGGCAACGGTACGCAGGGTACGATCAATGTGAAAAATTCTTCCCTCGGGAAGGACGTGACACTGCAGGCGGATAACATCAACTTCGCAGGGGATATGACGCTTGCGGCGGGCAAGACGCTCGTTGTCAACGCCAAGACGGCGGCGAACCAGACGGCGGGCAAGATTACGGCGGCGAATCTCGCCGCCGTCGGCGGCAACATCGCGCTCGAACAGGCGAACGAAATCGGCACGCTCGCCGCCGACGCCCTCTCCGTCAAGGTCAAGTCGAACGCCTTGACGATCGGCGAGATCACGACGCCTGCGGGCGCTCCCGTTCCCTCGCGCACGATCACGGGCGTCAAGGCGGGCGAGTCCGGCGGCACGGCGGGCGACGTCGTGCTTTCGGCGGACGCCATGACCTTCACCGAAGGCGTCGAGGGCAAGGGCAATCTCACCGTGCAGCAGGCAAATGCGGCGACGAACCTCAATGTCGGCGCGACGGGTACAGGGCTGAATCTGCCTGCGAGTCTCTTCGGCGGCGCGAAGATCAAGGACGGCTTCAAGCATGTCTATCTCGGCCGCGAAGATGCGACGGGCGCGACAAAGGTCGGCGGCAATCTGAACTTCGTCGATCCGACAACGATCCGCTCAGGGAAAACCGCAGGCTCGATGACGGTCGACGGTTCGGCGAACATTCAGACGAACGGCAACGACTTCGCACTCGAATCGAAGGATTTGACGACGGCGGCGGGAAGCTCCATCGATACGGGCACGGGCGCGCTCACGCTCAAGACCGATGCGATGAACTTGAACGGCAAGATGAAGGGCAAAAAGGCGCTCAATATCCTGCCGATCTCGCACGATCGCGACATCAAGCTCGGCGGCGAAGTGAACGATCCCGCGAAGCTCTCGCTGCTCGACAAGTATTTCAATGGAAACAACCGTCAGTTCTGGGAGTATGAGATCATCAACATCGGCGACCGTGGCGGCGGCGGACGTCTCTATCAGAGCGGCACGATCGACATGCCGTTCACCGTCAACATCCAGCAGGCGATCACGAGCGGCCAAGGCGGCGTCAACCTCTCCGGCTCGATCAAGACGCACGGCAGGGACTATACCGTCGCCAGCCGCGAGGTCAATCTCGACGATGCGCATATCAATGCCGACGGCGCCGACCGCGATCATGACGGTAACGTCGCCATCCAGGCGGACAAGCTCAACACGGCGAACGGCAGCACGATCACGGGTCACGGCGACGTCTCCTTCGACACCTATACGCCGGACAAGACGCTCAACTTCGGCACGCCCGGCGCGGGCGGCTCTGCCTCCGATCCCACACTTCCGTCCGACATCTTCAGCGGCACGGGACTCCTGCGTAAGAATTCCGACGGCAAGGGCTTCCGCAAAATCCGCATCGGCGGAACGAATGCAGGCGATATCAAGGTCGGTAATGTCGACCTGCCCGAGGGGCTTGCCGATGCCGTATCCATCAAGACGAACAAAGATGTCACCTCGACGGGTGTCTTGAAATCCGTTCCGACGCTCGAAGTAGATGCACATAACGTAAATCTCACGGGGCCGAACGAGATCAAGAATCTCGGTAATATCACGTCCGCGACGGGCGTTTCCGTCGAGACGAAGGGCGGAACGAACGTCACGGGGGTTATCAAGGGGAATAACGCCGCCATCAATATCAAGAACAAGGACGGCGGCAACGTCACGATTGCGCCCGGCGGGCAGATCGTCGGCACGGGCACGTCCGATGTCCTCATCGAGGCGAAGGGCGGCGCCTTCAAGAACAAGGGCGGCGCGAACGCCATCCAGACCGCGCCCGGTCAGCGCTATGTCGTGCATACGGAGGACTCCGTCGAGAACGAGATCGACGGTCTCGTCTTCGAGTTCCGCCGCTACGGCACGGACTACACGCAGCGCGGATCGGTCACGATTCCGCCCGGCAAGAACGCCATGTTCTACAAGTACCAGCCCGAACTCAAGCTCTACTCGACGCGTGCCTACGGCGATGACAACGCGGCCTTCTTCAACTCGACGGCGGGCTTCCATATCGAAGACGACGGCAACCTCAAGCGTCGTGCGCTCGACAAGACGGAGGTCGACTATATCCGCAACCATGTGCAGGATTCGGGCACGCATAACTTCGGCACGACGAAGCTGACAAATGTCAATGCCGACGTCAATACGGCGGACGGCACAGTGACGAATGCGATGACCGATGTCACCAGACGTGCGGGCACGCATACCTATGGCTCGAATTCGAGCATTGCCAATGAGAAGATCACCTATCAGGGACATAACGACCTCAACTACAAGATTACGGTCGACTACCGCATCGTGCCGCGCGTCGTCACGGTCACGGGCAAGACATCGACCGTAAACTACGATGGCAATCCGCACAGCTATACGGGCAACGCGGGCGTTACATTCTCGAACTTCGCGAACAGCCAGACGGAAAATACAACGGGACTTCTCTCGGGGGCTGTTTCCTATACCCCGATTGCGGACGCGGCGAAGACATCGGGCTACGCGCAGGGCGCTGTCCATGCGGGCGAGTACAGTGTTGACTTGAAAAACAGCACGCTCTCCGCGACGAACTACAAGTTCAAGTACGTTCCGGGCAAGCTCACCATTAAGCCCATCGACATTCACTTCACCGCGCCGAGCGGCGAGCGCATTTACGGCACGGCAAACGACAGCGTGACGATTCCCACACCGTCGTATACGGGATCGCTTGTCTCCGGCGACAGCTTCGCCAAGTATACCGTCACAGCGGTTGATGGCGGCGGTAACGCTGTCACCGAGCGCACGGGTGTCGGATCGTACACGATGTCGCTCCAAGGCGTTGCTCTTACCACGGGCAGCCGCAGTCTTGCGACGGATTATAACATCACATCCGGCACGGGCACGCTGACCATCAAGAAGCGTGCGCTGACCATCACAGCGGGCGACAAGAGCCGCGTCTACGGCGATGCGAACACGACGGCGGGTTATGTCAATCACACGGCGAAGGTCAACGTCGCTGCGGCTACCGCAACGACGGGACTCGTCAACGGCGACGCCATCGACGATGTGACGGAGACGATTGACCCGACAGCGACCGCCACGACGAATGCGGGCACAGCAGGCCTTTGGACAAAGGCAAGCGCCGCGCACTTCTCGTCAGGCACGGCGGCGAACTATGACATCACCTACGTCAACGGACACTTCAACATCACGAAGCGGCCGCTGACGCTCGTCGCGGGCGACAAGAGCCGCATCTACGGCACGGCGAACAGCACCGCAAACTATGTGAACGGTACGAATCTCTTCCGCGTCAAGTCGGGCACGAACCTCGTCAACGGCGATGCGGTTTCGACCGTCACGGAGACGATTGATGCGCGTGCGACCGTCACGACGGACGCAGGTACGGCAGGACTCAAGACGAAGATTGCAAATGCCGTCTTCGGCACGGGAAATGCCAATAACTACGACATCTCCTACGAGGACGGCAGCTTTGCCATCACGCCGCGTGACTTGACGCTCCGTGCGGGCAGCAAGACGCGCATCTACGGCACGGAGAACTCGACTGCCGTCTACACGGGCGGCACATCGAAGTTCCGCGCCGACGGGGCGACGGCGACGACGGGACTCGTGAACGGCGATACTATCGCTGACGTTGATGAATCGACGGATGCCCTCGTTACGACGAACGCCGGTACAGCGGGACTCAAGACGCAGATTGCCAATGCACGCTTCGGCGCGGGCAGGGCATCGAATTACAACATTCACTATGTGGACGGCGGCTTCGATATCACGAAGCGCGACCTCTACATCACGGCGGGCGATAAGAGCCGCATCTACGGCGACGCCAACGAAACGGCGCACTATGTGAACGGCACGAACCGTCTCAACGTGCGTGCGGCAGACGCGACGACGGGGCTTGCGAACGGTGATCGGATTTCATCCATTACGGAGACGATTGATCCGTCGGCAACCGTCACGACGAACGCCGGCACGGCAGGTCTTTGGACAAAGGTAAGCGCCGCGCAGTTCTCGCATGGTACGGCGGCGAACTACAACATCCACTACGCAGACGGCGCGTTCACCATTACGAAGCGTGCATTGACTCTCCTTGCGGGCGATAAGAGCCGCATCTACGGCACGGCGAACACGACGGCGGGCTATGTCAATGGCACGAATCTCTTCCGCGTCAAGGCGGGCACGAACCTCGTCAACGGCGATACGGTTTCGACCGTCGCGGAGACGATTGATTCGCGTGCGACCGTCACGACGGATGCAGGAACGGCAGGACTCAAGACGAAGATTGCAAATGCCGTCTTCGGCACGGGCAATGCCAATAACTACGACATCTCCTACGAGGACGGCAGCTTCGCCGTCACGCCGCGCGACTTGACGCTTCGTGCGGGAAGCAAGACGCGCATCTACGGCACGGAGAACTCGACCGCCGTCTACACGGGCGGCACATCGAAGTTCCGCGCCGATGCCTCGACCGCCACGACGGGGCTCGTAAACGGCGACGCGGTCGCTGACGTCGATGAATCGACGGACGCCCTCGTCACGACGAACGCCGGCACGGCGGGACTTAAGACGCAGATTGCCAATGCACGCCTCATGGGCAATCGTAAGGCATCGAATTACAACATCCACTATGTCGACGGCGGCTTCGACATCACGAAGCGCGACCTCTATATCAAGGGCGGCGATAAGAGCCGCGCTTACGGCGCAGCGAACAGTCTGGCGCAGTATGTGAACGGCACGAGCCGTATCAACGTGCGCCATGCCGACGCGACGACGGGACTGGTGAACGGCGATCGGATTTCCTCCATCACGGAGACGATCGATCCGCTGGCGACCATCACGACGGATGCGGGCACGCCGCACCTCTGGACGCGCGTCTCTGACGTGCAGTTCGGCTCGGGGCTTGCCTCGAACTACACGATTCACTATGCGGACGGCAGCTTTGCCATCGTGCCGCGCGAGGTTCTCGTCACGGCGGGCAACGCTTCGCGCGACTATGGTGCACCGAACCCCGTCGTCACCGAGTACACGGTTGAGCGCGGCGACTATACGTCAGAGCGCGGCCTCTTGGCGGGCGATGATCTCACGGGCGTCGCGACCTACTACGATGCTGCCATTACGCCGCAGACGGCGGGCGGGACGTATGCAGGCGTCATTCACGTCGATCCCGCCTCCGTCAATGCAGGCTATCGAGGTGCGACGGCGCTTTCCAACTATCGCTTCAGCTATGCGCCCGGTGCATTGAAGATCAATCTGCGCGGCTTTGACATGAGCACGCCCGAGGGCAGGGTCGTGACGACGGGCAGCATCACAGCGTCCCAGATCATAGCGAACCTCAGCCATGGCCATACGGGCGGTGTCAGCGGCATGACGGGCATCGGCAGCGGCGGCGCGAGCATGCGCGGCGGTGCAGGAAGCATTGGTGGCACGAGCGCAGGCAGCGCCAACGCTGGAACGAGCAGCGGCAGCAGCGCCGGCACAACCGGCACAGCCGCAGGTGCGCCGTCTGCCGAGCAGCTGCACGATACATCGTTTGCCGACGGCGTTGCCGTCGACATGCCGAAAGATCTGGCGGCGACGAACTGGCAGAGCCGCGTCGTCGTCACGGCGGGCGGCGCTTCTGAAGCGCACGACTATGTCGAAGGCGCGGACGGCTCCTTCGGATTCGATCTCGCCAAGACGCGCGGCAACTACGGCATCCACGACGAGATTCCGGGTGGCACGTCGGAAGCCATCCCCGTCCTCTTCACGGACGGCGGCTCGCGCGACCTTGACGGCATCTACTCCGTCAACTACGGCCCAGGCAAGCTCGCCATCAAGCCCGCTTCGAAGAAGGTCGAGATCCCCGACCCCAAGGAGATCCGTCATGCTGCAGAGAAGGCTTTGAGCTTCCTCTACCAGACGAAGAACGGAGCCTTCGAAGTCACCTTCGGCAACGGCATCGTCACGCTCTATCCGAAAGACGCGCCGGCGCTCAACATCGTCGTCAGCAAGGACAAGAAGGCCGAGCGCGCCGTCCTCGCCTCCGGTCTCCTGACCGCCATCGAGGACCTCGGCGTGACTCCCGTGGAGATCCGCGCCGTCTACATCTTCAAGGAACTCGGCGAAAGCGCAGAATAAGCCGGCCGCAAGCCATAGAAAAAAGCCCCGTAATGGGGCTTTTTTCTATGGCTGTATGTTTTGTGATGCAAGATCAGCCTTTGACGAGCTGAGCGTACTTCGCGCGCTCTGCCGTCGGAATCTGAAGCACGTCCATCGCCTTTTCCATCGATACGTTGAAGCTTTTCATGATGTGGCAGATGGAAGCAGCCGTCGTTTGCATCACGCCTTGAGCCAATCCCTTTTCCATCGCTTCTTCGGCCCGCACTTCCAAAGCGCGTTCTTGATTCCAGGCGAAATTCAGCATATCGAAAACCTCCTTCGTATGTTTTTGGCGGAAATAGTCTCTCAGATAGTCATGCGCGATGCAGTATTGTACTGCCTCGCCTATGGCGGACTCCAATGTGCCGCCCTTTTTGACGTGCTCGCGCACCTGTGCGACGAATACGCTGTAGCTTTTAAGCGAGGGGCATTTTTCTAAAATGGGGCGCTGCGGTTTGTCGTTGATGTTTAGAACGGTGACGTTTAGATCCATATCGCCTTTGCGCCCACCGAAAGCATCGCTGAGGTGATGTTCCCAACAGTCAGGCATTTCCGTGCTTCCGTTATAGAATACATAGAATCTCGGTGCTGGCAGGGCGATGGATTCTCTTTTGTAGACAGCATCTTCATTTACATATTGACGATATATTTCCGCAAGGTACATGAAGAGTCGCAGGGGCATGTTTGCGTTGATGGTGCTTTGGTGCTCGGCAAGGAGCACATACTCGTTTCGGACGATGAATCCTACATCGTTCTTGATGCCGCTGAAAAGCGTCTCGTCAATAGTGGCGAGCGTTATGTCCTGGGGCGTTGCTTTGAGCCCCAGAAGGGCTTCGTAGATTTCCGGCAGACGTTCCCTGTTGTTGAAAATATCTCGGAACAGGGAATCCTTATAGGAACGTTTCGTTCTCCTCACAGAGTCACCCCCTTGACTGTATTATACTATGAACTTCAAGGAGGAAACAAGAAGGAGAGAGAAACAGAGTGGCGCACATTCCACCATTCTTAGGACGAAAACCCCTATTTCACCCTTCATGATTTTTTCATTTGCGTTTTCCTCTGAGCTGTGCTATTCTAGTTTCACGAACCGAGGATACGGGTGAGGTTGAGCTTGAGGAAACATGGACACTCAGAGGAAGCCTCCTTGGAGCTTTGGTTCACAGCCAAATTTCTATCTATCTTAAAGGAGGAGTTTCTCATGAAGAAGACTCTCACAGCAGCGCTCACGACGGCTCTTGTCGTTGGTGCAGCCTCGACGACGTTCGCTGCGGCGAACCCGTTCAGCGATGTTCCTGCCGACCATTGGGCATACGATGCAGTAGCCCAGCTCGCCGATGACGGCGTCATCGAGGGCTATGGCGACGGCACGTACCGCGGCCAGAACGAGATCACGCGTTACGAGATGGCGCAGATGGTCGCGAAGGCCATGGCGAAGGAAGACCAGGTCAATGCACAGCAGAAGGCCATGATCGACCGCCTTGCCGCTGAGTTCAGCGAAGAGCTCAACAACCTCGGCGTCCGCGTCTCGAACCTCGAGAGCCGCATCGACAACGTCAAGTGGACGGGCAAGCTGCAGTACGAGTACACGCGTACGAAGTATGATGGCGTGGATGCGACGACGGAGCACGATCTCAAGTTCCGCCTTGAGCCGACGGCTACGGTCAACGATCATTGGAAGGTCAAGGCTCGTCTCGATGCGAAGTGGGATACGAATAATGATACGGGTAAGGATGGCAACGTCAAGCTCAAGCGTGCCTATGTTGCCGGTCACTACGGCATCACGGATATCAATGCGGGCTTGATTCCCTACTACTCCGAGCAGGGCGTTGTGTTCGATGAGAACCTTTCGGGCGCCAGCGTCACGGTCGGCGCAGACCAGACGCTTTCCGGCACGTTGGTTGCTGGTCGTAAGCGCGAGGGCGGTGAGGCTTCGAATGTGCAGGGCGTGAACATCACGTGGAGGCCTACGGAAGAGTTCACGGGAGCTGCCGAGTATTATCGTGCATCGGTGAGCGGCGAGTACAACAATATCTGGGGTATCGGTGCGACGTACAACATTGCCAAGACCGCTGCTCTGAACGGTGGTTATTGGAAGAACACGACGCAGAACGATTCGGATATTAACCGCGCTTGGAATGTACAGCTTTCCTACAAGGGCGCTGAGCAGGAGAACATGCATAGCTTCGGTCTCTTCGCTGCATACCGCCGTCTCGGTGAGGCTGTCGCTGTAGAGCCGACGTTTGATGCCGTCAAGTCTGGCGAGAAGGGCTGGGAAGTCGGCGGCGACTACACGTTCGCGAAGAACATCGTCGGCACGCTCAAGTACTTCAACGGTAGGCACATCACGAGCGATACGAAGCTGAATCGCTTCTACGGCTCGCTTGAGTACTTCTTCTAAGAAGTCGAAAACATCGTGCTTCGGCGCGGTGATGAAAGAACCCCCGCATTCGCGGGGGTTCTTTTTTGGTGCGTTTTTTGCTATAATGGAAACAGGTGGGAGGTGGAATCCATGCGTGATTTCAAGAAATTTATGGAAGAAAATCGAGACAAGCTATATAAAATAGCTTATGCAAACTGCAAACATGATGCCGAGGGGCATTGTCTCGTTCCTTCGGATGATCCATGGATGAAAGATGCCGAGGGAACCGCGCGGTCGCGTAACTTCGATCCCGAAGGAGCGGAATGCATTAGCATCGCTGAAATCATCTATCGTAAAATCTGATAGGCTCGCAGTCGAAAATCGACTGTGAGCCTGTTTTTCATGTGCGCCGCCCTTACATGAAGTTGGTCCCTAGCATCGAGGGCTGTGGCAAGATATGCTGAAGTATGCTATACTTTATGCGTTGCCGCCCCTATACATGGCAATGGGAAGGGGGGTGCCGATGTCATTGACTGCCTTTCTGCTCTCTATCATGGCTGGCGTAATTGCCAATTGCATCAGCAAATGGCTCGATGAGAGAGATGACGGCGACGAGCCTAGGGATTAAGCCCACCTGCAATACGGGAATAGAAAAGCCCCCAAGATGCTAGCTTGGGGGCTTTTCGTGTGCCGATTAAGTCATTAACTGCCTTTGCCACCCCTAGTATAGCATATCTGACTGTTTGTGTGCAAGTCGTTCTTCTACGCCCTTTGGACTTGACTTCTTGGGCTTTCATAGTAAACTATACGCACAAACGTCCACTTTGTGGACATTGTGCGTCGCCCTTACATGAAAGCGGCCAATCAGTCTACGTCCGTTGGGCTTGACTTCTTGGGCTTTCATAGTACAATAATATCGGCTGTCTTTATTTTGATGAGGAGAGATTATATGAAGATTCAAGGTTTGACAGATGAAGAGGTACGCGCGTCGCGCGAGCGGCACGGTACGAACGGTATCACGGAGCAGAAGGGCGAGGGCTTCTGGGAGAAGCTCAAGGGGAGCTTTGACGATCCGATCATCAAGATTCTCTGCGTGGCGCTCGCCATCAACGTCGTTTTCGCGATCCTCGGGCAGGTCGCATGGTACGAGTCTGTGGGCATCGCGCTCGCCGTGATCCTCGCGACGACGGTCGCGACGTATTCGGAGTATCAGAACGAGAATGCCTTCCAGAAGCTGCAGGAGGAAGCGTCGCTGATCAAGTGTAAGGTGTACCGCAACGGCACGCTGACGGAAATTCCCATCGACGAGATCGTCATGGGCGATTTCGTGCTGCTGCAGACGGGCGACAAGATCCCGGCGGACGGCGTGATCTGTGACGGATCGATCCAGGTCGATCAGTCGGTATTGAACGGCGAGGCGAAGGAAGCGGCGAAGACGCCGGCTCCAGAGGGCGATGAGGAAGCGGAGAAAAGCTCGGACTTCCTCCACCCGCACAAGGTGTTCCGCGGCTCCGTCGTCTGCGGCGGCAATGCCGTGATGCGCACGACGACGCTCGGCGACAAGACGTTCTACGGCAAGATCGCGGGCGAACTGCAGGCGGACGAGGATCGCGACACGCCCTTGAAGGTGAAGCTCTCGAACCTCGCGCATCAGATCAGCAACTTCGGCTACATCGGCGGCGTGGCAATCGCCATCGCCTTCATGTTTCAGCGCCTCGTCATCCACAACGGCTTCGATATGGCGCGTATCATGGCGTACTGTTCGAACTGGCTCGTCGTCGCGCATGACCTCGTCGACGCCGTCATGCTCGCCGTCATCATCATCGTCGTCGCCGTGCCCGAGGGTCTGCCTTTGATGATCGCCATCGTCTCGGCGCAGAACATGGGCAAGATGCTCAAGGACAACGTGCTCGTGCGCAAGATCTCGGGCATCGAGACGGCGGGCAGCTTGAACCTTCTTTTTAGTGACAAGACGGGCACGATCACGAAGGGACAGCTCGAGGCCGTCGCTTTCGTCGACGGCGCAGGCACGCAGTATGCCGCTTACAGCGAGCTGGGCGCGGGACTCAAGAAGCTCGTGAACCTCAGCGTGCGCTACAATACGAGCGCCGTCATCAACGGCAAGGAGGTCGTCGGCGGCAATGCGACGGAGCGCGCGATCTTCGGCTTCGTCGCGGCAGACAGCGCGGAGATGGACGAGAAGGTCAAGAACGCCGTGCCGTTTAACAGCAAGAACAAGTATTCTTTGTCCGAGGTCGCAGGCGAGTACAGCGTGACCTTGGCGAAGGGCGCACCCGAGAAGATCCTCGCGCTCTGCGACTCGTATTACGATGAAAACGGCGAGAAGAAGCCTCTGACGAATAGGGCGGCGATCACGGACTGCATCGACGCTCTTGCGGCGCGTGCCATCCGCGTCCTGGCGCTCGCCGTCTACGAGGGTGCGATTCCTGCGGACGGCACGCTTCCTGCAAGCGGTCTCGTCTTCGTCGGCGCGGTCGGCATCCGCGATGAGGTGCGTCCCGAGTCCGTCGAGGCGATCCGCCGCGTGCACAGTGCGGGCGTGCAGGTCGTCATGATCACGGGCGACCGCCAGGACACGGCGAGCGCCATCGCGAGGGAAGCGGGTCTTCTCTCGCGCGATGACGATGTCGCGATGACGAGTGACGAGCTTGCCGCGCTCGACGATGCGGCGGTCAAGGCTCTGCTGCCGCGTCTTCGCGTCGTGGCGCGTGCGCTTCCGACCGACAAGAGCCGCCTCGTGCGCCTCGCGCAGGAGATGAACCTCGTCGTCGGCATGACGGGCGACGGCGTCAACGACTCGCCCGCCTTGAAGCAGGCGGACGTCGGCTTCGCCATGGGAAGCGGCACGGAAGTCGCGAAGGAGGCGAGCGACATCGTCATCCTCGACGACAACTTCAAGTCGCTCGCGCGTGCGATCCTCTACGGGCGCACGATCTACAACAGCATAAGGAAGTTCATCGTGTTCCAGCTGACGATCAACGTCGCGGCTGTCATGATTTCTTTCGCCGCGCCCCTTCTCGGCATGGAGACGCCGCTTTCCATCACGCAGTTCCTCTGGATCAACCTCGTCATGGATACGCTCGCGGCGCTCGCCTTCGGCGGCGAGCCGGCTCTGCGCCGCTTCATGGACGAAAAGCCCAAGCAGCGCGATGAAAGCATCATCAGCAAGTACATGGTGTCTTCCATCGGCGTCGGCTCTCTTTGGTGCTTCGCGCTGAGTCTCTACTTCCTCATGAGCGGCGCGGCGCACGCATACTTCCGCCCCGACGAGGCGAATCACTACCTGCTGACGGGCTACTTCGCGTTCTTCATCTTCATGGCGGTGTTCAATGCGTTCAACGCACGCACCGACTCGAAGAATCTCTTTGACAATATCTCGCACAATCCGGGATTCCTGCGCGTCATGGGCTTGATCGTCGTGATCCAGGTCGCCATGACGTACCTCGGCGGCGAGATCCTGCATTGCTATGGCCTGACGCTCACGGAGTGGGCGTTCGTGCTCGGCATGGCGGTGACGATCGTGCCGATCGATCTGCTGCGCAAGATGGTCGCAGGCAAGGTGTAATTCAATATTTGCAAGGCGGCGTCGGTGGAGAGCATCGACGCCGCCGCTCTATACTCTACGGGAGGGAAAAGCATGGGTATGAACATCAGCAAGGGACAGAAAGCCGATCTGACGAAGAACAACGCGGGGCTTCGGAGCGTGCTCGTCGGCATGGGCTGGCAGGCGAATTCTGCCATCGATCTCGACGCGGCGGCGTTTTTGCTCGGCGCGGGGGGAAAAGTCGCGGGCGATGCGGACTTCGTGTTCTACGGCAATGCGCGTCACGCTTCGGGTGCGGTCGAGCATATCGCTGCGCCTTCGGGCGGCGACAGGCAGCAGGTGCGCGTCGATCTCGCCGCCGTTCCCGCGTCCATCGAAAAAATCGCCGTGACGGCGACGATCTACGATGCGGACGCCAGGCGGCAGAATTTCTCCCAGGTCGCGGGCGCGTACGTCCGCGTCCTCGATGCGGCGAGCGGCGCGGAGCTTCTGCGCTACGATCTCGGGCAAGGCTTCTCCGTGGAGACGGCGATCGTCGTCGGCGAGCTGTACCGCTACAAGGGCGAGTGGAAGTTCAGCGCCGTCGGCGCGGGATTCAGCGGCGGCTTGGAGGCGCTGTGCAAAAACTTCGGCGTCGAAGTCGGCGAGGGGCAGGGAGCCGCGCCCGCCGCACCACCCGCGCCGCCGACCGCACAGCCGCGTCCTGCAGCACCACCCGCGCCCGCCGCGCCGCCAACCGCACAGCCGCGTCCTGCCGCACCGACTGCGCCGCCGGCATCGCCCGCGCCCGCCGCGCCGCCCGCACAGCGTCCGCCGCTGAATCTCGGCAGGCCTGGCGCTGCGCCCGCCCCTGCGCCGCATGCGCCGCTGAACCTCGGCAGACCCGGCGGCGCACCGCCTGTGCCGCCGGTACCGACCGCCGCGCCGCCCGTGCAGCCGCCGACCGCGCCGAAGAAGGTCGAGCTGAAAAAGGGACAGAAGGTCAGCCTCGTCAAGGGCGGCGGCGGACTCGGCGAGATCGCCATCAACCTCAACTGGCATCAGCAGCCGCAGACGAAGAAGCAGGGGCTTCTCGCCTCCATTTTCGGCGGCGGGGGAGGAGCGGGCGGCATCGACCTCGATCTCGGCTGCCTCTACGAGCTGCAGGACGGCGAGATAGGCTGCGTACAGGCGCTCGGCAATGACTTCGGCAGCCTTTCGCGCCGCCCCTGGATCGCGCTCGATGGCGACGACCGTACGGGAAGCAATGCTGCCGGCGAGACGCTTCGCGTCAACGGCAAGATGGCATCGAAGATCAAGCGCATCCTCGTCTACACGTTCATCTACGAGGGCGTCGCCAACTGGCAGCAGGCGGACGGCGTCGTGACCGTCAAGTGCCCGGGCAGCCCCGACATCATCGTGCGCATGGACGAGTACGGCTCGTCGAAGGCGATGTGCGCGATCGCCATGCTCGAAAACATCAACGATACCTTCAGCGTCGAAAAGCTCGTGCATTTCTTCAGTGGACATAAGAGCATGGACAAGGCTTATCACTGGGGTCTGCGCTGGGAGCCGGGCAGCAAGGACTGAGCGTGCAGGATTTTGCTGCGGGCAGCCGCTTTGCTTCGACGGAAGGCGCTGGGTGTATGAAAGAAATTTTCATCAAAGCCATGAAGGGAAAAGGCGGCGGCAGGGCGAATTCTTTTAAATAAGGGAAATTGTTTTCATGGAGCGGCGCTCGCAGAGCGGCTGCTCCGCATGAGATATTCTTATCGCAAGGAGAAATCAAGGAGGCAGGCATATGGGCGTGAATCTGCAAAAAGGACAGAAGGTAAACTTGAAGAAGTCGGACGGTCAGGCGCTCTCGCGCATCCGCATCGGACTCGGCTGGGATCCCGTCGAGCAGAAGAAAGGCGGACTTTTCGGCTCGATCTTCGGCGGTTCTGCGCCCGACATCGACTGCGACGCGAGCGTGATTGTCTGCAAGGGCGGCCGCCTCTCGGGGAAGAAGGACGTCGTTTACTTCGGCAACCTCAAGCATCCGTCTGGTGCGATCGTCCATACGGGCGATAACCTCACGGGAGAGGGCGAGGGCGACGATGAGCAGATCCTCGTCGATCTTACCGCTGTGCCCGCAGATTATGACAAGCTCGTCTTCGTCGTCAACATCTACGACTGCGAGTCGAGAAAGCAGGACTTCGGCATGATCGCGAACGCCTTCATCCGTATATGCGACGAGCGGACAGGCGAGGAGTTTTGCCGCTACAACCTCTCGGAGAGCTACGCAGGCATGACGGCGATGATCTTCGGCGAGATCTACCGCTATAACGGCGAGTGGAAGTTCAATGCCATCGGGCAGGGCACGAAGGACAAGGGTCTGAACGAGCTGGCGCGGCGCTATCAGTAAGACATCATGCCCTTGCGGCTTGATATAGGGAACGGTTCGTTTGTTCCCATGAGGCGGCACGATATGTGCCTAGGCAGGAAAATCGCCCGCTCTGCCGCGCCTTTCGACCGTGCGGCTGCAGGCGGTTTCCGCATGTACGCATAAGGAGGAATCTTCATGGCAATCAGTTTGAAAAAGGGACAGAAAGTTGATCTGACGAAGGGCAATCCGGGTCTCTCGAAGCTCCTGATCGGCCTCGGCTGGGACACGAACAAGTACGACGGCGGCTCTGACTTCGACCTCGACGCCTCGGCGTTCCTTCTCGGACCGAACGAGAAGGTCACGAGCGATGCGGACTTCGTTTTCTATGGCAACCTCAAGCACGCATCGGGCGCCGTCGAGCATACGGGCGACAACCTCACGGGCGAGGGCGAGGGCGACGACGAGCAGATCAAGGTCGATCTCTCGAAGGTGCCGGCTTCCATCGACAAGATCGATTTCACGGTCACGATCTACGAGGCCGATGAGCGCAAGCAGAACTTCGGCCAGGTGTCGAACGCCTTCATTCGCGTTGTCAACGAGGCGACGGGAGAGGAACTCATCCGCTTCGACCTCGGCGAGGACTTCTCCATCGAGACGGCGGTCGTCGTCGGCAGGCTCTACCGCCAGGGTGCGGAGTGGAAGTTCAATGCCATCGGCGCGGGCTACAGCGGCGGCCTCGGCGCACTCGGCAAGGCTTACGGCGTTAACGTATAAGCGCATTCTTTTGTTGGGCGAGCCTTCCCCTCGGGGGAGGTGAGAGAAGGAGGCTGTGCATAAGTCTCTCGGACTCGTGCACAGCTTCTTACCATCGAAAGGGGTGCGATGATGGAATACAAGATTTTATATCCGGAAGCTTTTCCCGTGGTCGAATGCTCGCTGCGCCACGGCGAGGCGATCAAGGCGGAATCCGATGCGATGATCGCGATGGATGCGACCGTTGACGTCGAGGGCAAGATGGAGGGCGGCGTGCTCGGCGGCATCATGCGCCGCGTATTCACGGGCGAGAGTTTCTTCCTGCAGCGGCTCGTCGCCTCGCGCGGCGCGGGAAAGGTGCTCTTCGGACATCCGCTGCCCGGCGGCATCATGGACGTCGCCTTGGACGGCTCCTACGGCATGATTGTGCAGAAGGGCGGCTTCCTCGCGGCGGAGGAGACGGTCAACATCGACTCGAAGATGCAGGGACTCATGCAGGGCTTCTTCTCACAGGAGGGCTTCTTCCTCTTGAAGCTCACGGGCAAGGGCATCGCCTTCTTGAGCAGCTACGGCGTCATTCACGTGCTGAACCTCGAAGCGGGCGAGGAGGTCATCGTGGACAATGGCCACCTCGTCGCATGGCCCGATTACATGAACTACAAGATCGAAAAGGCGTCGAACGGCTGGATTTCGAGCGTCATGTCGGGCGAATGCCTCGTGTGCCGCTTCCGCGGGCCCGGTCCCGTGCTCATCCAGACGAGGAATCCGTCGGGCTTCGAGACGTGGATTCAGGAGATCGTGAGAAAGGGAGGAAAATGACATGGCGGTGAATCTTTCCAAGGGACAGCGCGTGAGTCTTGACAAGGGCATGACGATGGCGCTCGTCGGCCTCGGCTGGGACGTCAACCAGTACGACGGCGGCGCGGACTTCGACCTCGACGCCTCGGCGTTCCTCTTGGGCGCGAACGGCAAAGTGCGAAAGGACGAGGACTTCATCTTCTACGGCAACCTCGACAGTCAGGACGGCTCGGTGCATCATACGGGCGACAACCTCACGGGCGAGGGCGAGGGCGACGACGAGGTTCTGACGATCGACTTTACGAAAGTGCCGGCGGACGTCGACAAGATCGCCATCACCGTGACGATTTACGAGGCGCAGGTGCGCAAGCAGAACTTCGGACAGGTGTCGAACGCCTACGTGCGCGTCGCGCGCATGGCGAACGCGCAGGATATGCAGGGCACGGAGGTTCTGCGCTTCGATCTCATGGAGGAGTTCTCCGTCGAGACGGCGCTCGTCGTCTGCGAGATCTATCGGCACAACGGCGAATGGAAGTTCAACGCGGTCGGCGCGGGCTATCAGGGCGGCTTGGAAGCCCTTTGCCGCGCGTACGGCGTGAATGTCTGACAAAGCATTGGAAAAAAACGGGAGGCCTTGCGCCTCCCGTTTTTGGGGTGTTCTTTTCGGCAATTTCCGGGCGCGGCTCTGAAGTGGAGTTCCGAGTCGCGTGCGGGAGTCTGCCGAAATCCGACGCAGGAGGCGAATGCGATGGAAAGGGAACAGGCGAGGGGCGAAAGTGCAATGAGCACGGCGGGTGGCTCCTTGGCGGCACTGCCGAAGTTCATCGACCTCGGCGCGTTCGCGCCCGAGTGCGAGAACAGCTTCGCCGTCGCCGCATCGCCTGAGGCGGAGGTGCGCGTGACGGCGGAGATCGCGGATGCACGCGTTTCTCCCGAGGTCTTGCCGGCGGGGGCGGGCGGCTTTCTTCTGACGCTTCCCGCGGTGCGCGCAGGCTCGGTCGTCTACGGTGCTCTCAGCATGCGCTCGGCGAGTGAGGAGCGGCGCATATTCATCGCGGGCGAGGCGCGTGCGGGTGCGCCGGAAAGACGCGCGAGAAGCCCCGAGCCGCCGCTTCCTCAGCTCGTGCGCGGCGAGCGGCTGCGGCTGGCGGGAAGCGAGAAGCTCGCCTTCCGCTACGAGGACGAGGGGCGCGAGCCGGGCGTCGAGGTCGACGCCTACGTGTTTCGCCTCTATGCGGGCGGGCGCGTACATGGCGACGAGGATTTGATCTTCTTTGGCAACGCGCGCGCGGACGATGACAGCATTGAAGTGAATGCGGCGGGCGGCGTCGGTGCGAGCGTCGACGTCGCCAAGGTCGGCGCGGCCGTCGAGCGCCTCGTCCTGTGCTTCTCGGTCTACGATGACGGCACGGGCAGGGATTTCTCGCATGTGCGTGCGCCGCGCCTGACGCTCGCGGAGGACGGCGTGCCGAAGTACAGCTTTTATCTCGACGGCCTGCGGCGCGAGAAGACGGTGAACGCGGTGGAGATTTACCGCCATCGCGGCGCATGGAAGCTCAAGCTCGTCGGCGCAGGCTACGAGGCGGGACTCGCGAGACTCTGCGAGGACTACGGACTCAGCGTGGAATAGAGAGGGGCACGGGAAGCCGTGCTTCCTGAAGATGGAGGTTTTACCATAGTGGATGTTTGTTCGTGTGACTTATCCCGAAGGGAAGATAGGGAAATCTTGCAGTACAAGGTGGGCGGGCTTCTCTACATGCCCGCCTACCAAGAGAACATCGTGGAGAAGATTCGTCGGCAGAAAAATGAGCATCTGACGGCCATCTGCTTCTGTCTGGAGGACGCGATCGGCGATATGGCGGTCGCCGATGCCGAGCGAGTCCTGCGCACGAATCTCGCGGCGCTCAAGGAGGTCTGCAAAGAGGAGGGGCGCGAGACGCCGCTGCTCTTCGTGCGCGTGCGCACCGCCGATCACATGGAACATTTTCTCGACTTCGTGGGTGCGGCGGGCGACATTTTGACAGGCTACGTTCTGCCCAAGGTGAATCTCGGCAATGTAGAAGCCTACATGGAGCTGATGCGATCGGTCAATGACGGTGCGGCGAAGAAGCGCTACCTCATGCCCGTCCTCGAAAGTCCTTCCATCGCCGACATCAAGAGCCGCGCCGCCGTCCTCGGCGAGCTCAAGGCGATCTTCGACGCACACAGGGAATACGTGCTGAACATCCGCGTCGGAGGCAACGATTTCAGCAATCTCTACGGTGTGCGCCGCTCGATCGCGCACACGATCTACGAGGTCGGCGTCGTGCGCGACATCCTCATCGACATTCTGAACATCTTCGCGCGTGACTACATCGTCTCCGGCCCCGTCTGGAATTACTTCGGCGACGATCCTGCGGGCGCGTGGGCGGCGGGACTCAAGAGGGAGCTGGAACTCGATCGCTTGAGCGGCTTCATCGGCAAGACGGTCATCCACCCCGCGCAGCTTCCTTTCGTCTTCGAGAGTCTGAAGGCGGAGCGCGCCGACTACGAGGATGCGAAGATGATCTGCGGTTGGCAGGACGAGAAGGCAGGCGTGAAGAAGAGCTGGGACGGCACGCGCATGAACGAGGTCAAGACGCATGCCAAGTGGGCAAAGCGCGTGCTGACGCTCGCGGAAATCTATGGCGTCAAGGATGATGGGGCGGCAGCCGCCGCCGAGAGCAAAAGGTAAGGGGAAGTCTTTATGCGTATATGGTTCAACCAATGGTTCAGCACGGCCTACCATCTGATCGAGCTGATGCGGGCGGGATCGCCCGGAAAGTTCACGTTCGTCGGCTCAAGTGCCAATCCCAATGCACTCTATCGTCTCGTTTCCGACGAGTGGTATACGGAGCCTGCGCTTCCCGTCTCCGACGAGTATGTGGAATATTGTCTGGAATTCTGCAAGGCGCATCATATCGACATCTTCTTCCCGCGCCGCGCCCTGACGCTGCTCTCGCGCTATCGTGAGGAATTTCTTGCGGCGGGCACGAAGCTCGCCGTCGGCAGCGATTACAAGATCATGCGGCTCCTCGACGACAAGGCGGCGACGTACGCCTTCTTCGAGGCGCGTGACGCTTCCCTCGTGCCCGCGCATCTCATCGCCGGCACGTACGAGGAATTCTGCGCCGCCTACGAGAGCTTGCGCCCCCACTGCGCGCGCGTCTGCTACAAGCTCACGAAGGACGAGGGAGCTGAGACCTTCCGCGTCATCGACGATACGCTTCTGCGCTCGGGCGACGTGCGCCGCAAGCCCGGCATGAAGCTCACGTGGGACATGGCGCGCACGGTCGTCCGGGGCTACGACTTTTCCGTGCCCTTCATGCTCATGCCATACCTCGAAGGGCAGGAAATCAGCGTCGACTGCCTGCGGACGCCCGGCGAGGAGATCATCATCCCGCGCTTCAAGACGAACCACCGCTATTCGGAAGTCCGCTTCGATGAGGAGATCGTCGAGAAATGCCGCACGATGATGAACCTCCTGCAGATCGATGTGCCGATCAACATCCAGTTCAAGGGCGACGGGGAGAAGTACTGCCTGTTGGAAATCAACCCGCGCATGTCGGGCGGCTTGCAGCTCTCGTGCCTCGCGACGGGCATCAACGTGCCCGATATCGCCGTCCATCAGCTTCTCGGCGAGGAAAAGCCGTGGCAGTACCCCGATCGCCAAAAGGTCTATCGCGTGGCGAATCTTGAGACGCCGAAGCGGCTCAAGGCGTGAGGCGGGCGCGATGAAGTACATGGCAGACGCAGTGCTGCGCGTGGCGAGGCGGCACAGAAATGAAAAGCGCGGCTATCTGCTCGTCAACCCGCTGCAGGGAAAGCACATACCCGTCGCGCCGCATGAAGCGCTCGACCTCATGGAAGCGCTAGGCGCGAAGGTCAAGGCAGCCGCGCCCGCGACAAGGCTCGTCATCGGCTTCGCCGAAACGGCGACCGCCATCGGCGCCGTCGTCGCGAAGTCGCTCGCGGACGCGTGCCTCTACGTGCAGACGACGCGCGAGGAATTGCCGTCCGGCGTGCGCACGATCGAGTTTTTGGAGGAGCACAGCCATGCGCCCGAGCAGCGACTCGCCGTCGATGCGCTCGAAGCGCAGCTCGCTGAAACGGATACGGTCGTCTTCGTCGACGACGAGATCTCGACGGGCAGGACGCTCTGCAACATCGTCGAGCAGATGAAGGAGGAGCTGCCCGCGCTCTGCGAGAAGAGGCTCGTCGCGGCGTCCGTCCTGAACCGCCTGACTGCGTCCGATCGCGAGCGGCTCTTGGCGTGCGGCGTCGAGTGCGTCGCGCTCGTAGAGCTTGCGCCCGAAGACTACGAGGCGCGCGCGGCGGCGTTTCAAACGCGCGGGGCGGCGGACTGCCGCGTGCCGTCGCGACATTATCCCTATCGCACGCTTGCGCTCGGCGAGCACGCGACGCCGCGCACGGGCGTCGCGATCGGCGACTATACGATCCTCTGGCAGGGTGCCGGGCTCGTCCTCGCCGAGCGCATCGCTTGGGCGAAGCACGAGTCGATCCTCGTGCTCGGCACGGAGGAATGTATGCTGCCGGGCCTTATGGTCGGCAGGGTCTTGGAGCAGAAGGGCTGGCAGAGCGTCTTCTTCCATGCGACGACGCGAAGCCCCATCGGCATCTCGGAGGAAGCGGGCTATCCCATCGAAGCGGGCTGGCAGGTCAAGAGCTTCTACGGCGATGAGCGCGCGACGTACATCTACAACTTGCGGCCCTATCACCATGCCGTCATCGTCTCGGACACGGCGCACGAGGCGCATGAGGCGGTCGAGAGTATCGCCCGCGCCCTGCGCGAGAGCGGCTGCACGGACATCGTCTATCTGATGAGCCGCGACGAATGATGAGGAAGGAGCGGGCGATGTTCAGTACATACAAGAAGGACGACGTGACGATCCTTTTGAAAGACATCACGGGAAAGCTCGACCCTCTGCCGACGGCAGAGAGGGAAAAGCTCATTCAGTCGGGCAGGCATTACTCGGAGATGCTGCCCTTGGAATACGAGCCGTCGGAAAAGTATTTGAAGGCGTACTTCGACGCGCTCTCGCGCTACGCCGAGATCACAGCTCATGCGGCGGCGAGTCTCGCCGAGAAGATTTATGAGGAGAAGGGCGCATCCGCCGCGCTCGTCTCGCTCGCCCGCGCGGGCACGCCCATCGGCATCTTGCTCAAGCGCTATATCAAGAGGCGCTTTGGCGCGGATGTCGCGCACTACACGATTTCCATCATTCGCGGCAGGGGCATCGACAAGAACGCCATGGCGTACATCCTCGCGCGTCACGCGCCCGAGGCTCTGCAGTTTGTCGACGGCTGGACGGGCAAGGGCGCGATCGCGCGCGAGCTCGCAAACGACGCGGCAGAGTTTCGCGGTGTGAGCGCGGGGCTTGCCGTCCTCTCCGATCCCGCCTATGTGGCGGAGAAATGCGGCACGCACGAGGACTTCCTCATCGCGAGTTCGTGCCTGAATTCGACGGTGTCGGGGCTTCTGAGCCGCACGGTGCTGCGTGATGATTTGATCGGCGAGGCGGACTTTCACGGCGCGGCCTTTTACGAAGAACTGCGCGAGAAGGATCTGACGTATGACTTCATCGAGGCGGTGGAAAGGCGCTTCCCCGAGGAAGCGCCGCCCGTGCGGGAGGAGGGCGCGGCGCATCGGTCGGGGCTTGCCGAGGTCGAGCGCATCGCGGGCGATTTCGGCATTCGCGACATCAACCTCGTGAAGCCCGGCATCGGTGAGGCGACGCGCGTCCTGCTGCGCCGCCTGCCGTGGAAACTTCTCGTCAAGAGCCGCACGGACGAAGCGCGGCTCGGTCATCTCTATCAACTGGCAAAGGAGAAAGGCGTCGAAATCGTAGAGTATCCGCTGGAAAATTATCTCGCATGCGGACTCATACGCTCGCTCGCCGACAACTGAAATGAAAGACATCGTATTCGCTTCCGATCTCGACAACACGCTGCTATACTCGCGCAGTCACAAGCGTGAGGGCGATGTTTGCGTCGAGCATATCAAGGGCGAGGCGCACGGCTTCATGACGCGGCTCGCCGTCGAGCGTCTGCGCGAAGTCTCGCAAAAAGTGCAGCTGATTCCCGTCACGACGCGCTCCGTCGAGCAGTATCGGCGCATCGAGTGGCCCGAGGGCACAGCGCCCGAATACGCCGTGACGACGAACGGCGCGGTGCTTTTGAAGAACGGCGAGGCCGATGCCGCGTGGCGCGAGGCGCATGACGCTTTGATCGCTCCTGCACGGGAAGAGATCGCGCGCTGTCACGCGCTTTATCTGGGCGATCGCGCGTTCATCCGCTGCCGCATCGTCGACGACGCGTACCTCTTCGTCTACTGCGCCGACGGCGTGGACGCGCAGGCGCAGGCGGAAAAGTGCCAAAGAGAGACGAGCCTTCGCGTCGAGCCGTCGGGCAGGAAGATCTACTTCTTTCCGCCTAAGCTCACGAAGGGCGCGGCGCTCCGTGAGCTTCGCCGCCGCTTCTCGCCGCGCAAGGTCTACGCCGCCGGTGACACGGCGATTGACGCGCCGCTTCTCGCCGCAGCTGACCGAGCCTTCGCCGCCAAGACACTCGCGATGGAAGATGCCGCGCACATCCGACGGCACACGGGCGAAGGAGTATTCGCCGAATGGCTGCTCGCAGAGCTTTTGCAGGAGATTGACTGAAAGAAACTTGGCTGAACGAAGCAGCCTGCATATGGTATAATAGAAATAACAGGCGAAGGGAGCATGCCCATGGCACAAGGCCGCCAATATCAAGACACGGTGTTCCGCGCGTATATGAATGACGTCGACCGTCTGAGAGATGTCGCAGGGGCGCTGCATGGAAGGACATATGCTTCTGTCGAGCGCGTGAGAATTGTGACGCTCGACGGAACATTTCTGTCACAAATGAAAAACGACATATCCTTTCTGCTAGCAGGCCGTCATTTGGTATTTATGGAGCATCAGAGCACGCTGAATCAGAATATGCCGTTGCGTTGCCTCTACTACCTCTGCGAACAGCTTCGCCAGTATATTCCGGCCAAAAGTTTGTACCAAAACAAGCAGATTCCCTTACCAAGGCCGGAGTTCCATGTGTTCTACACAGGCAGCAAGGATACGTTGGAAATGGAGCAAATGAGATTGTCTGATGCCTATATGGAAGGTGAAGGAGACATCCATTTGGAACTCAAGGTCACTTTTCACAACATTGCCTATGGAAGTGAAAAGATGTTGCTGCGTATGAGCCGGCCGCTTCACGATTACAGCTTTTTCCTAAATTGCATCAAAACCAATATCGCAGGAGGCATGGAGCGCGTGCGGGCGATTCGCGAAGCCATGCGATATTGCATGGAGCATGACGTCATGAAGGAGTTTTTGCAAGAGCACGAAAGCGAGGTCATCGACATGGTCAATTTCGAGTGGAATCAAAAAGATTTTGAAGAGGCTGTTCGCGAGGAAGGTTGGGAACAAGGTGCTGCTCAAGGTCGCGAGGAAGGTCGCGAGGAAGAAAAATCGGCCTTCATTCTCGGCATGCTGAAAGAGAAGCTGCCGCTGGAAACGATCGCGCGGGTGTCGAAAATGTCGGTGGAGCGCATTCAGGAGCTTGGCCGCATGCACAGTCTGCTTTGACGCGATAGAAAGGAGCATCGTATGCAGGGCATTGTAAAGAAAGGGCCGCGCCTGCAATTTCGACAGGCGGAGGAAAAGGATCTCGACTACATCCTCGAAGTGGAATTTCGCCCCGAGAACGGAAAATTCGTCATTCCGTGGGAGCGCGAGGTGCATAGCCAGACACTCAACACCGAGGGTGCGATTCATCTCGTCATCGAGCGCATAGACACCTTGGAGCCGGTCGGCTTTCTGATGATTGCAGGGCTCAATAATCCGTCGAAGGAGATCGAGTGGACGCGCATCATCCTCGACAAGAAGGGCGAGGGCTACGGGCATGAAACGCTCAAGCTCTTGAAGTCGTGGGCGTTCGACGACCTCAAGTTCCACCGCGCTTGGCTCGACTGCAAGGACTACAACGCGCGCGCGCTGCACGTCTACGAGTCGGAAGGCCTCGTGCGCGAGGGGCTGATCCGCGAGACGATTCTGACGGACGGCGTCTACGAAAATCTCGTGATCCTCGGCATCCTCGACCGCGAGTACTTCGCACGCAAGGAAAGGGGCGAAGAGCTTTGAAAAAGATCAAGCGCGTATTCCTCATCGTGCTCGACAGCCTCGGCGTCGGTGCGGCGCCCGATGCGGCGGACTTCGGCGACGGCGCGTGCAATACGCTGCTGAGCCTCGTGCGGTCGGAAGGATTTTCTGCGCCGCACCTCGCCTCGCTCGGACTCTTCTCCGTCGATGGCATCAAGGACGCGGCGGAGGCAGTCGCGCTTCGCGTGCCTGCGCCGCGCGGCGCGTTTGCACGCCTGCGGGAAAGCTCGCGCGGCAAGGACACGACGACGGGGCATTGGGAGCTGGCGGGCGTCGTCGGCGAGCACCCGATGCCGACGTACCCTGCGGGCTTCCCGCCCGAGATCATCGCCGCGCTTGAGGCGAGCATCGGCAGGAAGCTGATCTGCAACAAGCCGTATTCGGGCACGCAGGTCATTCATGACTACGGGCGCGAGCACATCGAGACGGGCGCGCTCATCGTCTACACGTCGGCGGACAGCGTGCTGCAGCTCGCGGCGCACGAGAATGTCGTGCCGCGCGAAGAGCTTTACGAGGCGTGCCGCAAGGCGCGTGTCATCATGTGCGGCAAGCACGGCGTCGGCAGGGTCATCGCGCGTCCCTTCATCGGCGAGTATCCAAACTACGAGCGCACGGCAGGCAGGCACGATTTCTCGCTTGAGCCGCCGGCGACCGTGCTCGACGCCTTGAAGGATGCGGGATTCGCCTCCATCGGCGTCGGCAAGATCTCCGACATCTTTGCAGGAAAAGGGCTCACGAAGAGCCTTGGCACGAACGAGGACAATGCTGACGGCATGAAAAAGACGAGATCGCTCCTCGGCGAGGACTTCACGGGTCTCGCCTTTGTCAATCTCGTCGACTTCGATATGGTCTTCGGCCATCGCCGCGATACGAGAGGATATGCACGCGCCGTCATGGAGTTCGACGCATGGCTCGGCGATTTCCTCACGGCGATGAAGGAGGCGGACGTGCTCATGATCACGGCCGATCACGGCTGCGATCCCGGTGCGCCCGGCACCGACCACACGCGCGAATACGTGCCTCTCCTAGCCTATGGGGTGGCGGTACGCGCGGGCTGCGATCTCGGCACGCGCCCCGCATTCGCCGACGTCGGCGCGACCATTGCCGAGATCTTCGGCGTGGAGCTTGTGACGCGAGGGCGCAGCTTCTGGCGCGAGATTGCCGCAGGCTGAACGCCGCACGCGAAGGCTCGCGTCCCTGCAACAAGTTTCATCGCATGTACCCCTTTACGACTTATGTACATAGAGCCTGAACGCCTCGAAATCGTTGCATTCGAGGCGTTTTTTTCGTATGATGAAAGAGGAGGATGCATCATACGGAAAGGAAGGGACAGGGATGAGATTCTACAAGAAGAGGACGGCGCTCCTCGCCTTGGCGTTCGCCGCGCTGAGCGCGACTGCGTTCGCCGCCGACGGCGCGGACAGCTTCAGCGATGTGCCCAAAGATCATTGGAGCTACGAAGCGCTCGACTACCTCGCGAAAAACGGCGTCATCGAGGGCTACACAGACGGCACGTTCCAGGGAAACCGCACGATGAGCCGCTACGAGATGGCGGCGATCACCGCACGCGCCATGCAGGCGTCGAACCTCGACATCGGCGCGAGGTCGGTGCTCGAAAAGCTGGAAAAGGAGTACGGCTCGGAGCTTGCCGCGCTGCGCGCCCAAGTCGAGCAGAACACGGAGGACATCCGCAAGAACCGTGAGGCGATCGAACGCTTCAAGGTGCACGGCTTCGTGCGCACGCAGTACGACTACGACAAGAACACCGACGCCGATACGCTCGACCGCAGCGCGAACCGTTTCTACATGGATCTGCGCCTCGACATGAAGGTCAACGACATCTGGACGGTCAAAGCGCAGAGCGAGACGAACCGCCACTACAACAACGGCCATCTGCGCAGTGAAAATGCCCTGGGCACGGACACTTGGCAGCAGACATGGTCGGGGCACGACGGCAACTTCCAGCGCATCTGGGTCGAAGCGCAGCAGGACGGCAGGTGGCTGAACCTCGGACGCGCGTGGCGCGGTCTCGGCTTTCAGAACGTGCTCTTCGGCAATGAGTCGGACGGTTTCCAGTTCGGCATTCCCATCAAGGGAACGAATCTCACGGCGAGCGGCTTCTGGATGGCGTCGACGGGTGCGGGAAATAAGGAGAGTCTTTACGGCGTCGGCCTTTGGGGCGCGGTCGGACACAACTTCGACATCAACGTCGCCTATGCGAGGAGCAGCCTCGGTAAAAACGAGAGCTATACCTCGGGCCTTATCGACCACTACGAGGCAGATCCGGTGACGCACCGCGTCTTCCCTGTCTACAGGGACAACGACAGGACGAATCCCAGGAGCTACGGCTACGTCGTCAGCGCGGCGACGAACGTAGCGAAGAACGTGCGCGTCATCGGCGACTACGTCCAGACCGATGCCGACGAGCAGAACAAGAGCGTCGCGCTGCGTCTCAACTACAAGGGCACAAAGCTCGACGACGTCGGCAGCTTCGGCGTATACGCACGCTATGTGCGCTACGGCGCGAACGGCTGGCTCGCGGGCGACGACGAATGGGGTTCGACGTGGAACGGCACGAAGGGCTGGATCGTCGGCTTCAAGTATGTGCCTTGGAAGAACGTTGAATGGGAGACGCTCTTTTCCAGGCAGAAGCGCGACTACGGCACGAGCGCGGAGTACAACCGCTCGCTCCTGCGCACCCAGCTCGACTATCACTTCTGACGGGTGAGGAAAACATCCTCTCCGTCTTGGCTGGTGTAGTTGCCAACTATATCAGCAAATGGTTCGATGAGAGAGACAACGGCAACGAGCCTAGGTGTTAAGCCCTGCCTGCATCATGGGAACAGAAAAGCCCCCAAGCTGACACCTTGGGGGCTTTTCGTGTATCGGTTATGACGATTACCTCGTTTGCCAAGGCCAGTATATCATAATCATCTGTTGGTATGCAAGCCGTATGTTTACGATATGGTTCTGTATCGAGATTAAAATTCATTTCTTAGTAGTGAATAGCAGAATAAAGATGCATGATATATCGCGCCTCCTCGCCGCATGTATAGGGGCGAAAGGGGGTGAGAGATATGGCAGTCAAGAAAACGGGAGCGGCGACGAAGCTGATTCTCAAGGTTCAGATGGGCACGGACAAAAAGGGTCTGCCGACCTACGGACAGCGCATGGTGCAGAACGTGAACCCGGCGCTCGGCGACGAGGACTTCCTCGCCATTGGCAAGAGCCTCGGCGGCCTGCAGTCGCACACGCTGAAGGACGTCATGCGCCAGGACGCAGCCGCGCTGACGGAAGAGTAAAGGCGGCGGTTTCGCGGGCGGCCTTGCGGTCGCTCCGAAACCATCGCTTGCAGGGAGGAGGTGAAGGAAATGGCAAAGGCGCTGAAGATGGTCTTCAAGCTTTCGGACACGCAGACGGCGACCGTGAGCCTCGCCGATCCCAAGGCGGGGCTGACGAAGGCAGAGGCCGAAGCGGTCATGACGGACATGATCGCGAAGAACGCGCTCGTCGTCAAGGGCGTCAATCCCAAGGCGATCAAGGCGGTCTACATCCGTTCGAGCGAGGATCAGGAGCTTGCCTGAGGAGGGCGAAAGGACGCGGAGCGACACGGCTCTGCGTCCTTTCTTTGTGTTTGTGTCTGACCAATACGCGCATTTAAGAAAAAAGACGATGATTCGATATAAGAACCGAAGGGTTTCGACTAGAATTTCAATTCCAAGGAGGGAAGCTGCATGAAGATCCAGGGAAACGGCGATGGCTCCATCGGGATGAAGAAAGGCTTGCTGCAGGGTGAGCGGCTTGTTGGAAATAAAGGGCATGAGTCAACGATTGCCGCATCGCAGAAGCAAAAGGAATATGTGGGCGAGCCGGGAAAATCCGCCGTATCGCCAGCCTATCATGTATCGGTCAGCAAGGAGGGCAAGGGGCTTGCCGCCTTGCATGGAGCAGCGGCGCAAAACGGCAGCGAGGCTGCTATGCAGGATGCTGCGGCGAAGCAGAGTGTGGAGCAGCTGGACATGTCCGGCAATGCCCATCTGAAGCCGCTTCGAGCGGAGGATCTTGACTGGGCGACCGAATATGAACGGGCTTCGCTGGCAGAAACCATGAGAGGAGTCGAGAGCGGCATCGGCGCCGTCTTGCGTGGCGCGGCTGAAAATCCCCTCGCCGTCGGCGCCGACATCCAGATGTATCTCGTTCGTCAGCTCAACGCCTATGGTCATCATCAGAAGGCCTTGGGGCACAGCTTGGCAGGCGATCCATATCTGAGCAGCGTTCTTGAGCGCTTGGACGCACTTGACCCTAAAGGCGAAAATCCCCTGGTAAGCGAGATCCGTTCTCTCGTCAGCACGACGATGAGCGGCAAGAACATCGAGCTTTTTGAAAAAGATGGACACAGCGATCTCGTCCGGCGATATTGCGCCTACCTTGGCATCCATATGGGCGATGCAATGAAGGTCAAGGACAAGGCGGGCGATTATTTCAACGATAAGACGGCGATATACGCCTTCTTTCAGGAAATGAGCCGCAAGGCGAAGTGTACGGAAGAGCTGCTTGAAGCCATGCTTGGAGATCGTGCGGGAGAGAAAGTGGAGGAGAGGGAACGTTCTTCAGACCTTTCGCAGCTGATCGCCGAGAGGAAGAGCGGCCTTGAGGATGGCATGACCGTGTATAAGGAGAGTCTGCGCAAACTGCACCGTGCCGATGGCGACGCAGGCGAGGGCGAAGACGGCAAACTATCGGAGCGGGAGAGGGCGGAAGAGAAAAAAAGCCTGATTCCGAGCGTCACAGGCTACGATTGGCAGCGCATTTCAGAGAAGTATTTGCATGAAAATCCAGAACTTGCCGCCATTTTTGCTGACAACGGCATGGGTTGAGTGAAGGGCGTACATCTGCGCTTGCAAGGTGCTGCCTGCTGTAACAGCGGACAGCGCCTTTTTCTTTGTGAGATTGTTTCAATGATGAAGAGAAACTTCTTGCAAACTTTGCCGTAGAATATTCTCATATAAGAGAAAAATATGCTATAATGATAGAAAAGTGGTTTCATGGGAAGCGCCTTCCTGCCCTTTCGGGTGCGGCGGGCGGACTGATGGGAGGCGTTTTGATTGGCAAGAAAGTGCAAGATCCTCATTTCCGATGATTCCAAGCTTCTGCGCAAGCAGCTGCGCGAGGAGCTTGAGGCGCTCGATTGTGAGGTCATAGAGACGGAGAACGGCAAGGAGGCGATCGCCGAGAGTCTTGGCGACCGTCCCGACGGCGTGATCTTGGACATCGTCATGCCCGAGGTCAACGGCGTCGAGGTGCTGCGCGTCATCAAGGAAATCGACGACACGATTCCCGTCGTCATGCTGTCATCGGCGGGCACGCCCGAGAAGCTTATGGAGACGCTGAAGCTCGGGGCGCTGGACTTCATCCAGAAGCCCTATACGCCCGAGCAGATCAAGAATGCCATCACGCGCATTCGAAAGAAAGCAGGGCTGGATGAGCAATGATCTGCTTTTCCCACAATTTCTCCTGAATCGCGGCGTCTTAGATGTGACTGAGGTTCGCATCTTCCTCGAAAGGATGCTCGCGGCGAAGGTCGACGTGCCTGTGCAGGCGCTCTTCCACGGCGTGGCGACGGCGGCCGACCTGGCTTCGCTCGGTGCGCTTTCGGGCGCGGAGTTTCGCGCGTCTGCGGAGAGGGAGGGCGTCCTCACGGCATCGCAGCTTTACAACCTCGGCGAGGCGATCGCAGGCGAGGGCTGTCGTTTCGCGCAGGCTTTGTTGGACGCCGGAAGACTCGACTACAAGGAGTTGGAGAGGCTCTTGGGCGACTTCAAGCGTGCGGGCGAGCATCCTTTGTCCGAGGCGATCCAGCGTGCGGCGGACGGCAGGCTCGCCGAGGAGCTGCCGCTCTACACGGAGTACGTTGGCGTCGCTATGCTCGCCTTCAAGCGCTTTATGAAGATTGCCTGCGTCGTCGTGCCGCAGGCGGAGTCTTTTGCCGAGGGCGTGCCGTGCCGCCTCGTCTCGCAGGCCATCACGGGCGGCGTCTCGCTCGTCGCGGGACTTGAAGCGCCCGATGCGGTGTTTCTGGCGCTCGCTCGCCGCTACAGTCACGAGGATTTTTCGGAGCTTGACGATCTCGCGGTGGATAGTCTCGCGGAGTTCCTGAACGTCTTGGACGGCTTCTTCGCCGTGCGCCTCGGCGAGCGCGATTTGGAGCTTGATCTGGAGATCCCGCGGACGGCGCACGCCTTGAATGCGAAGGCAAGCCCGAGCAAGTTCCTGCGGCTGCATCTCGAAAGCCCCGTGGGCGCTTTCGGTCTTCTTCTGGCGACAGACGAGTTCCTCTGAGGCGCGGGTGTGGCTTCGCCGTAAATTCCCCGCAACTTGCGATTGACAAGCCGCGTGGGAGATGGTATACTCATGCTTGTTGCGCGGCCTCGTGTGCGGGCTGCCGAAAATTTCATATCGGCTGCGGCTTGCCGCAGGCAGATTCAAGCATTGGAGAGTTGTCCGAGTGGTTGAAGGAGCACGCCTGGAAAGCGTGTATACGGGGAAACCTGTATCGAGAGTTCGAATCTCTCACTCTCCGCCAGTGATGAAGGCAGGCGTTGTCCCGTTTCGGGGATGACGCCTTTTTTGCGTCTTGGGGGCGGCATACGGGCAATTACACGCGTAAACGTCCATTTCATGGACAAACGTGCGCCGCTCTTGATGAAATTTTCCCAATCCGTCTGCGCCCTTTGGGCTTGATGTCTCAATATGAGAAGAAAGTTTGAAAAAATGCAGAATGCAAGCAGGAATTTTGAGGAAAAAGGAGAACTTGAAAACTAAGGATAATTATGTTTTAATTAAGGGAGACTGAATCAATCAGCAATCCTTGGAGAGCGCCCGGCGCTCTCTTTGAAGAAGTATTCCTGCATACCCCCGTGGTGGGGCGAAAGAGGAGGCAGTAATGTGGACAAGCGGGAAAGCATGTGGGAGCGTTATCTCCGCAACGGCCTGAGCCGCCGCGACTTCCTGAAAGGGTGCGTCGCGCTGACATCTCTGATGGGGCTTGATACAGGCATGGTCTCGAAGGTCGTCGAGGCGGCGGAGTCGAAGCCTCTGCCGGTCGTGATCTGGATGCACGGTCATGAGTGCACGGGCTGCGACGAGTCGTTCATCCGCTCGGCGGCGCCGATGGCATCCGATCTGGTGCTGAACATGATTGCGCTCGAATACAGCCACGTCCTGAGCGCGGCTTCGGGCGAGCCGTTCGAGGCGCATCTCGAGCAGACGATTGAAAAGTACAAGGGACAGTACATCCTCGCCGTCGAGGGTGCGATTGCGACGAAGGACAACGGCGTCTACTGCATGTCGGGCGGTCATCCGTTCATCAATACGTTCCAGCGCGTGGCCAAGGATGCGGCGGCGATCATCGCCTACGGCACGTGCGCGACGTCGGGCGGCATCCAGGCGGCTGCGCCGAATCCGACAGGATCGGCGGGCGTCAGCCACTATGTGGGCAACAAGCCGGTCATCAATGTCCCGGGCTGTCCTCCTATCCCCGAGGTCATGACGGGCGTCGTCATGCACGTCGCTCTCTTCGGCTCGGTTCCCGACCTCGATATGGAGAGCCGTCCCAAGCAGTTCTACGGCAACCGCATTCACGATACGTGCTACCGCCGCCCCTTCTTCGATGCGGGCATGTTCGCTGAGCGCTTCGACGACGCGGGCTCGAAGGCGGGCTGGTGTCTTTACAAGCTCGGCTGCAGAGGCCCCGAGACGTACGCTTCGTGCGGCAATCTGCGCTGGTTCCAAGGCATGAGCTATCCGATTCAGTCGGGCGCGCCGTGCATCGGCTGCACGAACGCGAACTTCTGGGACGATGCGCCGTTCTCCGACCGTCTGCCGAAGTACGGGCCTCTGGGCAGCATCGACAAGATCGGCGTCGGACTCGCGGTCGGCACGGCGGCGGGCGTCGCCGTACACGGCGCTCTGAGCCTCGCGCAGCGCGCAAAGGCGGATGCGGCGATCGAGAAGGAAGAGGAGAAGGCGAAGAGAGAGCAGGTGCATAAATGAAACATGTAACGGTCGATCCGGTAACGAGAATCGAAGGGCATCTGCGCGTCGAGGTGCAGGTGGACGAGGCGACGGGCAAGGTCACGGATGCTCTTTCGAGCGGCACGGCGTGGCGCGGCCTCGAACTCGTCATGAACGGGCGCGATCCGCGCGACGCGTGGGCGTACATCCAGCGTATATGCGGCGTCTGCACGACGGCACACGCGCTGTGTTCCGTGCGCGCCGTTGAGGATGCGCTCGGCATCCGCATCCCGACGAATGCAAACTATATCCGCAATATCATGGCGGGCTGCCTGACGGTGCAGGATCATCTCGTGCATTTCTATCATCTGCATGCGCTCGACTGGGTCAGCCCCGTCGAGGCTCTGGCGGCCGACCCGGTCGCGGCAGCGAACCTGCAGCGTGAGATTCTCAAGCTGCGCCTGCCGCTCGCAGGTCCTGCAGGGCTCAATACGGAAGCGTATCCGAAGGACTTCCCGAATGCGACGCCCGAATACTTCGCGGCATTCAAGCAGAAGATCGAGCAGATCGTCAAGAGCGGGCAGCTCGGCATCTTTGCGGCGAACTGGTGGGATCATCCCGACTACAAGATTCTGCCGCCCGAGGTTCACCTCATCGCGGTCGTTCACTACCTTGAGATGCTCGACAAGCACAGAGAGCTCATGACGCCGCACGTCGTCTTCGGCGGCAAGAACCCGCACGCGCACTATGTCGTCGGCGGCATGCCGTGCGCGATCTCCCTCGACGACGGCAATGCGCCGATCAACACGGCGCGTCTCGCCATCGTTGACCGCGCCGTGAACCTCACGCGCACGATTGTCAACGAATACTATCTGCCCGACGTGCTCGCCATCGGCTCGCTCTACGTCAAGGCGGGCAAGGTGGACGGCGGCGGCCTCGCCAAGCATTGCGTCATGGCGTTCGGCCAGTTCCCCGATCAGAGCTACACGGGCACGCGAAACGGCGACTTCATGCGCCAGCTATTGATCCGCTCGAACGGCGTCGTCGAGAACTTCGGCGCGGGTCTTGCGGCGGCGACCTTCACGGAGGTCAAGGCGGAGGATCTGTCCGATCCCGTCGCCTTCACCGAGGGCGTCGAGCACTCGTGGTACGAGTATGAGGGCGCGGAGAGCGATCTCCATCCGTGGGCAGGACAGACGAAGCCGAAGTACACGGCACCGAAGGTCGGCACGCAGACGAACTGGCAGGAGCTCAACGAAAAGGGCAAGTACTCGTGGCTCAAGACACCGAAATGGCGCGGCAAGCTCGCCGAGGTCGGTCCTCTGGCGCGCTACATCATCATCTACGTCAAGGCGAAGAAGGGCCTCCTGCCCGATCCGACGTGGGCGGAGCAGCTCATGCTCAACCAGATGGATGCGGTGTCGAAGGCGATCGGCCTCGCCCCCGAGGTCTGGCTGCCGACGATGGTCGGCCGTACGGCGGCGCGCGCGCTCGACGCGCAGCTCAACGCCGAGATCGAGAAGTACTACTTCGACAAGCTCATCGCGAACATCAAGGGCGGCGACCTCGCCGTCGCAACATCGGACAAGTGGGATCCCGTGACGTGGCCGAAGGAAGCGAAGGGCGTCGGCCTTTACGACGCGCCGCGCGGCGCGCTCTCGCACTGGGTCGTCATCAAGAACGGCAAGATCGCGAACTATCAGTGCGTCGTGCCGACGACGTGGAACGCCTGCCCGCGCGACGATGCGGCAGGACACGGCGCCTACGAGATGGCGATGATGGACACGCGCGTCGCCGTGCCCGACAAGCCTTTGGAGATCGTGCGCGTCATCCGCTCGTTCGATCCGTGCATGGCCTGCTCCACGCACGTCTACAACGCGAACGGCGACACGCTCAAGATCATGACGACCGATCCCTATGCAGGACTGCAGGTGGAAGAATAGAACGATCACGCATCGTGGAAAGGAGAAACTGCCGCGAGCGGGGCGTTCATCGCGCGTTTCGCGGCAGCAGGGACATGTGATATGAGAGAAGTCAAACGCAGGATTTACTACGTTTTTAGTCCTTGGCTCAGGATCTTTCACTGGATCATGGTCGTCTGCATCTCGGTCCTCTTTGCGACGGGATTGATGATCACCGAGCCTTGGCTCATTTACTCCGTCGAGCCGACGTTCAGCGGCATGACGACGGACAACATCCGAAACATCCATTTCATCGCGGCGTTCACCTTCATGGCGGCCTTCCTCCTGAGGATTTACGGCTTCTATGTGAACCGCGGCGACCGTCTCTTCCCGCGCTTCTGGGAGGGGCTTTTCTGGCGGGCGATCGGCGACGTCATCCTGCATTACATCTTTGTGCGCTACGAGCACAAGTCGTACTTGAGGAACCCGATCGCGCGCATGTCGTACACGCTACTCTATGTGCTCGTCGCCATCGAGGTCGTGACGGGTCTCGGGATGTATGGCGCGAACGAGCCGGAAAGCGTGTCCTTCATGCTCTTCGGCTGGGTCATCACGCTCTTGGGAAACGAGTTCATGGTGCACCTCGTGCACCACTACGTCGCCTGGTTCATCATCCTCTTCGCCATCGGCCATCTCTACATGGTCATCCGCGCGGAGTTCATGGAGGGCGAGAGCGAAGTGTCGAGCATGTTCTCCGGCAGGAAGATCCTGACGCATGAGCCGCTCGATGCTTACCAGCTCAGCCACCCCGAGGAAGAGCACAAGGGCAGGGCGAGCTGAGGAAGGAAGAGGTCTATGTGTAAAGAATGCGGCTGCGGCGCGTCAAACGGCAATACGCGCCTGCAGTTCAACGTCAAAGGCTATACGGAGGAGTCGGCGAAGGGCGCGGAAAAGGCGCTTTTGGGTCTTGCGGGCGTGCTCTACGTGCATATCCACGCGCACGACGGCGAGACGACGGTCGACTACGATCCGGCGAAGACAAAACTCACGGAGATTCTTGGCATTTTCGAGGAGCGAGGCCTTTCGGCTGCGCTCTGAGTCGGGCGGTGCGCTTTTGCCGCATCGTTTCAACAGGGAAAGATGGCGCCCCCTTTCGGCAAGCCGCCGGAGGGGGCGCTTTTCGCATAGGAGGAAGTTCGGTGCATGAAATGGCGATCGCCGAGGGCATTTTGGACATCGCGCTCAAGACGATGGAGGAAAACGAGGCGAAGCGCGTCGCACGCGTGAAGCTGCTCGTCGGTGAAATGGCGGGCGTGGAATGCGAGTCGCTGCTCTTTTGCTTCGAGGCTCTGACAAAAGGCACGGCGGCAGACGGTGCGGCTCTCGACATCGAGCGCGTGCCGCTCGTCGGGCGCTGCGGATCTTGCGGCAAGGAGCAGCATGTCGAGCGATACAGCTTCTTGTGCCCTTCGTGCAGGAACGGCGCACTTGAAATCATCTCGGGACGCGAACTCAAGGTGGAATCTTTGGAGGTGGACTAAGAAAATGGAAGTCAAGGTCATGAAGAACGTTCTGGCGATGAATGATGAAGCAGCAGCAGAAAATGCGGCGCTTTTTCAGCGAAAGGGGATCTTCGTGCTCAATCTCATGGGATCGCCGGGCGCGGGCAAGACGACGCTCCTGGAGCGCACGTTGGAAGCATTGAAGGATGAGATGCGTCTCTCCGTCATCGAGGGCGATCTCTTCACATCGAAGGACGCCGAGCGCATCGACCGCCTCGGCGTGCCCGTCGTGCAGATCAACACGAGCGGCGGCTGTCATCTCGACGCGCCGATGGTCAAGAGTGCGCTCTCGTCCATCGACCTCGATTCGCTCGACATGCTCATCATCGAGAATGTCGGCAACCTCGTCTGCCCAGCGGAATTCGAGCTGGGGCAGGACAAGAAGGCGGTCGTGCTGTCGATCACGGAGGGGGACGACAAGCCATTGAAGTATCCGCTGATGTTCAAGGAGGCCGACGCGGCTCTCCTCAACAAAGTCGACCTCCTGCCTTACACGGACTTCGATCTGGAGAGCGCGACGGACGACATCCGGACGCTTCATCCGGGCATCGAGGTCATGGCGATCGCGTGCCGCACGGGCGAGGGGCTTCCCGCATGGCTCTCGTGGCTTCGGAAGAATGTGCGCGAGAAGAAGGAGGCGGTTCGATGAGTGAAGCGTTCTTGGGCGTATCGCCCGAAGAGATCGAGCGTGCGAGAAAAGAGCTGGAGGCGACGCCCGCCGTGACGGTTCTCGGCATCGGCAACGTCATCCTGCAGGACGAGGGCTTCGGCGTGCGCGCCGCCGAACTCCTGCGCGAGAAGTACGACTTCCCGCCTGCCGTGCAGATCATCGACGGCGGCACGCTCGGTGCGGAGCTTCTGGGCGTCATCACGGGCACGGAGCATCTGCTCGTGCTCGATTCCGTCAACGGCGGCAAGGAGGCGGGCACGCTCTTTCACTTTGAGAATGAGGGAATCTCGGCGCACTTCCAGGACAAGCTGTCGGTGCACGAGGTCGGCATCCAGGACGTGCTCGCGACGCTTTCCGTGACGGGGCGCGCGATTCCCGACGTCGTCGTGCTCGGCGCACAGCCCTACGCCGTCGGCGCGGGCGTCGCGCTCAGCCCGCAGATGGAAGCGCTTCTGCCCGAGATCGAGCGCCGAGCCATCGACGTGCTCTCGCGCTGGGGCGTCGAGGTGCGGGCGAAGGACGCCTCTCGCGAGGTCGCCTTCACGCGCGTCGCCGAGGCGAAGCATGAGAAGGCGGGCGCTTCGCGCGGCTTCGTCGCAGAGGACGAGGCCGATGCGCCGCTCGATGTGCCGATGAAGCAGGCGGGCGAGGCGATGCGCACGGCGCGGCAGACTTTGCCGCACGAACTTCTGACGAAGGGAGGCGAAGGCTGATGTGCCTTGCTGTACCGGCGAAGGTGCTCGATATTGCGGGCAGCGTCGCGCGCGTCTCCGTCAACGGCGTGGAGCGCGAGGCGAGCCTCATGCTGCTGCCTGAGGCGAAGCTCGGCGACTACGTGCTCGTACATGCGGGCTTTGCCATGCAGATCGTTGAGGAAAAAGACGCCGAAGAAACGTACGCGCTGCTCGCCGAGATGAAGGGTGCGCCGCGCACGGTGATGTAGGAAGCGGGGAAATGCCTTGAAGAAACTCACGCCGCAAGAAGAAAAGGAAGCGGCAAGGGCGCTCCTTGCTGACATCGAGCGCCTTGCCGCGGGCAGGCATCTTCGCTATATGGAGGTCTGCGGCACGCACACGGTCGCCATCTTCCGCGCGGGACTTCGGCAGATTCTGCCCGAGAATATCGAGCTTGTCTCCGGTCCCGGCTGTCCCGTGTGCGTGACGAGCGACGCCTACATGGACAAGGCGATCGCCTGCGCGAAGATGGAGGCGGTCACCGTCGCGACGTTCGGCGACATGCTCAAGGTGCCGGGCAGCCGCGAAAGCCTTGCAGATGCGCGTGCGGCGGGCGCATGTTTACGCGTTGTCTACTCGCCGCTCGACGCGCTTGCCGCCGCGCGGGAGAATCCCGAAAGGACGGTCGTCTTCCTCGGCGTCGGCTTTGAGACGACAGCGCCGACCGAGGCGGCGGCGGTGCTCTCGGCAAAGGAGGAGGGACTGAAGAACTTCTGCGTTCTGTCGGCGCAGAAACTCGTGCCGCCTGCCGTGAAGCTCCTCTTGGCTGATCCCGATGTGCATGTCGACGGCTTCCTGCTGCCCGGGCACGCGTGCGTCGTCACGGGCACGCGCCCCTACGCCTTTCTCGCCGATGAGGCACATAAGCCCGGCGTCGTCGCGGGCTTCACGCCGCTCGCGATCCTGCGCGCCGTCTGGCGGCTCGTGCGGCAGACGGCGGCGAATGAAGCCCGCATCGAGAACGAGTACGGCTCCGTCGTGCGCGAAGAGGGCAACCCCGCCGCGCTCGCCGTCCTCGCGCGCGTCTACGAGGAGACGGCGGACGAGTGGCGCGGCCTCGGCGTCATCGAGCGCTCGGGGCTTCGTATGCGCGAGGAGTTCGCCGCGTTCGATGCCGAGCGCCGCCTGCCCGTCGAAGTCGAGCGCGTGGAGAAGAAGACGGCGTGCCGCTGCGGCGAGGTTCTGCGCGGCGCGGTGCGCCCGACGGACTGCACGCTCTTCGCGAAGGCATGCGTGCCGACGCATGCCGTAGGGCCGTGCATGGTGTCGGTCGAGGGCGTGTGCGCTGCCTGGTACAAGTACGGCCGAGGGAGGTTTCACTTTGGAAAATGAGAAGATCACGCTCGCGCACGGCGCGGGCGGCAGCCTGAGCCAGGCGCTGATGGAGAGCGTCATCCTGCCTGCCTTCGGCAATGAGTTCCTGCAGAAAATGCACGATGGCGCGGCGCTCGACCTCGGCGGCAAGACCGCTTTCACGACGGATTCCTTCGTCGTCGCGCCGCGCTTCTTCCCTGGCGGCGACATCGGCAAGCTCGCCGTCTGCGGCACGGTCAACGACCTCGCGATGACGGGCGCCGTGCCGCGCTACATCTCGTGCGCCTTGATTTTGGAAGAGGGCCTGCCCATCGAGGAGCTCAGGCGTATTTTGCACTCGATGAAGGAGGCTGCGGCAGAAGCGAAGGTCGCCATCGTCACGGGCGACACGAAGGTCGTCGGCAAGGGCGCGGCGGATGGCATCTACATCAATACGGCGGGAATCGGCGAGATCGAACGCGCGATGGAGCCGCAGAATGTCAGGGCGGATATGGACGTCATTCTCTCGGGAACGCTCGGTGACCATGCAGCGACCGTCATGGCGGAGCGCCACGGCATCGAGATCCCCGCGACGCTTCATAGCGACTGTGCGCCCTTAGGCGACCTCGCCGCCCTCATGCGCCGCACCGCGCCCTCGATCGCCTGCATGAGAGATCCGACGAGAGGCGGCGCGGCGGCGGTCTTGAACGAGATCGCATGTGCGGCACAAGTCGGCGTCATCCTGGACGAGGAGGCGCTTCCCGTGCGCGAAGAGGTCGAGGGCATCGCCGCATTTCTCGGCTTCGATCCGCTGGAATTGGCGAACGAAGGCAAGGCGATCGCCTTCTGCGCGCCCGAAGAAACGGCGGCGCTTCTCGCCGCCATGCGCGAGCATCCTTACGGCAGGAATGCCTGCTGCATCGGCCGCACGACGGCGGAGGAGCCGGGCATCGTCGCACTCCGAACGGCGCTCGGCGGCCTGCGCATCGTCGACATGCCGCTCGGCAATCTCGTGCCGCGCATCTGCTAGGGCGGCTGCGGCTCAGACCCGCGCGCCCGCTGTGCGGCGGAGCCGCGCGATGCGGTCGAGGATTTTTACGAGAAGCGGCGCAGCCAAGAGCGTGAAGACCATGCCGGGAAGAGCCGCCGCGACGAGCGCCCATGCGCCCTTGCCGACGACGAAACTCAGCGTGATGCGGGCGGTGAAGGTGCCGAGCGGCCCTGCGAGCGCTACCGTCCAATAATGGCGGCCGAAAAGTACGAAGACGAGCCCGACGACGAGGCGGAACTGCATGGCGATGGCGACATTGAAGAGGTTCTGCGTGCCGAGCAGGAGGCCGACGAGACTCGACAGGACGCCCGCCAGAATGTAGCGCTTGAAGCCGAAGACGGCGCAGATCGCGACGGCCAGAGGGGCGGAGAGTTGAAACTCCAGCCCTGGCGCCAGGCTCGGCAACTTGATGGCTCCCGTGACGGTGATCAGGGCGGCGAGCAAGGCGATTTCGGTCACGTCGGAGGTGGAAACGGCAAGTTTTTTCATGGGAAACGCTCCTTTTTTACGGAATCACGGGTGAGTCGAACGGCTTTATCGCACCTGTGATTCCTTTTTATTGTTTCAGCGTACATGTTTTGCGCAGTATTGTCAACTGTAAAATAAATAAAGTTGACAATAAAATAAACAAGGTCTATTCTATAGAAAGATTTTTGATGGAAGGAGTGTTTCTGCATGGCGCTTTACAGTCTGAAAATGCGGGCGGAAAAGAACGCGGGGAAGCGCGAGCACGTGTCGGGCGCGGAGAAAATCTTGTCGGAGGAGGAACTGCCGGAACATTTGGCGGCGCTTCTTTCGCGCGCCCTGCACCACGCCAAGGGCAAGGCGGATTTCGTGAACTTCAAGGTGGAGGCGATCGCGCCCGAGGCGGTGGAGCATCTGCCCGCGCTTCCCGTCTCGACGGTCGAGGTTGAGACGCCTGCCGAGGGGCGGCGCGTGATTATCGACGCCTTGGAAAACCTTGGTTTGAAGAACGGCGAAGCCATCTTGGCGAAGTTTTCCGAGACGTATGGGATGCGCGGCGCAATGCTGCTCGATGCGGACACGCTCGAACGCTTGGAGCCGGACGCCGAACGCGGCCTGCGTGCGACGTACATGGACGCCGAACGTGCTGCAAAAGGGGCGTCCGACTGCAAGAACCACTTCGCCGAAGCCGTCGTCCTCGCGACGAAGGTCGTCCATGCGCCGCACATCGTCGCGGAGATCTGCGTGTCCGACGATCCCGACTATGTGACGGGCTATGTGGCGGCGCAGTCTTTCGGCTATCGCCGCATCACGAAGCTCAAGGAGGCGGGATCGCCCGACGGCGGACGCATCTTCCTCTATCGCGGTTCGCGCGACGGCGTCGCCGACACGATTCGCTATCTGGAAAAGCAATGCGTGCTCGTGCGCGGCGTGCCGGACAGTCCGGCGGGGAATGTGCGTCCGCAGGGCATGGAGGAAATGCTCGCCGAAGAGCTGGCGGCGAAAAAGGCGCGCCATCTTTGCCGCGAGATGCACGAGATCGACTCGGCGCAGGCCGCACACGTCACGGTCGGCGGTGCGGAAAAGCTGCTTCTGGCGTCGAACAACTACCTTGGACTCGTCGATCATCCGCGCCTCAAGCGGGCGGCGCAGGAGGCCGTCGAGCGCTACGGCTGCGGCTCCGGCGGCTCGCGGCTGACGACGGGCACGCTTCCTCTGCACACGAAGCTGGAAGAGGAGCTGGCGGCATTCAAGGGGACGGAGGCGGCGCTCCTCTTCGATACGGGCTACATGGCGAATGTCGGCATCCTTTCCGCGCTTGGTCAGAAAGGCGCAGTTTTTTTCAGCGACGAACTCAACCATGCGAGCATCATCGACGGCTGTCGCTTGAGCCGCGCCAAGACCGTCGTCTATCGCCACAGCGATATGCAGGATTTGGAAGAGAAGCTCGCCGCCCATGCTCAGTGTCCGGGCGTCATCGTCTCCGATGCGGTGTTCAGCATGGACGGCGACATTGCCAATCTGCCGCGCATCTTGGAGCTTGCGCGAAAGTACCATGTCTGGAGCATGGTGGACGAAGCGCACTCGACCGGCGTGATCGGCGCGACGGGGCGCGGTATATGCGAGCATTTTTACTTAAGGGAGAAGCCCGACGTCCTGATGGGGACGCTGTCGAAGGCTTTGGCGAGCGAGGGCGGCTACGTCTGTGGCAGCCGGCTCTTGATCGACTATTTGAAGAATACGTCTCGCAGTTTCATCTTCTCGACAAGCCAATCGCCCGCCAATCTCGCCGCCGCGTCCGCGGCGCTGCAGCTCCTGCAGGAAGAGCCGGAGCGCGTCGCCCGCCTGCAGGAAAATGTCCGCGTGTTCTGCGCGGCGCTTGCCGAGCATGGCGTTGAAGCCCGGAGCGAGACGGCGATCGTGCCGCTGATCGTCGGCGAAGAGTCCCTGGCGGTGAAAATAGCGAAGGATTTGGAGCGGCAGGGCATCCTCGTATCCGCCATCCGCCACCCGACGGTGGCGAAGGGGGCGGCTCGCCTGCGCGTCGCCTTGGCTGCGACGCATACGGAGGAGGAGCTGAAAAGCGCGGCGGCGCGAATTGCATCGTGCATGAGGGGAGCTTGCTGAAAGACGGGCGAATGTCCGCCTTTCAGTAAGCGTAGCATTTAGCATGAAGAGACATTGAGCCTGCTTGCCGCACAACGTCGCGCTTGTTGTTGCCACGATGTACGATTTGGCATATAATACTTTCATGATGAAAGGGGCTACAGACGATGATGGCAGTGCAGCAGCAATGAATCTCAAACCTTTTTTGAAGTGGGCCGGAGGCAAGGGGCAGCTCATCCATGAAATCGCCCGATACTATCCCTTTGAAGACAGCCGCATAAAAAAATACGCCGAACCTTTCGTTGGAGGCGGCGCGATCCTCTTCGATATATTGAGCAAGTATGATCTGGAAGCTGTTTATATCAGTGATGTAAACAGCGAACTCATCAATACCTACTGTACGATTCGAGATCATGCGGACGAATTGATTCACTTGCTCCTTCTTATGCAAAACGAATTTACGGCACTCTCCGCAGAGGAGCGGAAGATCTGCTATACCGAGAAACGCGCACGTTTCAACGATCTGAAAATGCACGAGAACAAAGCAGACAGCAAGGAACGTGCTGCCTTGATGATTTTCCTCAACCGAACCTGTTTCAATGGCTTGTTCCGTGTCAACAAAAAAGGATTCTTCAACGTCCCCATGGGCGCTTACAAAAATCCAACCATCTGCGATGAAGCTAATCTTCGAGCCGTGGCGGAAAAATTAAGAAACGTGACGATTGTATGCGCGGACTATCGAGGATCTGCCGATTTTATCGACAAGCATACCTTCGTTTATTTTGATCCTCCTTATCGACCGCTCACGGAAACCGCACGGTTTACAGCTTATACAAAAGACTCCTTCGACGATGCGGCGCAGATTGCTTTGGCAAAGTTTGTGGATGACATGAGCACGAAAGGCGCAAAAATTGTCGCCAGCAACTCCGATCCCAAGAATGTAAACAGCGAAGATAACTTTTTTGAAGACATCTATCGCGCACACAAGATTCATCGAGTGAATGCCGTTCGCATGATCAACAGCAACGCCGATGCACGCGGCAAGATACAGGAACTTCTTATATCAAACTTTTAAGGAAGGTATATGTCCTGAAAGTTTTAGCGTGAAAGTCCAAGAAGCCAAGCCCGAAGGCGCAGACCGATTGGCCGGGCTTCTGTAAGGGCGGCGCACTTTTGTCCAAAAAGTGGACGTTTGTGCGTATAGTTTCCCATTGACGAATCTCCGCCTTTTTTCTATAATGGGAAGGTATTTGGCTATTGGCAGACTTAGAAAAGAGACGATTTGATGCGGAAATTTGCCTGGATGTTGAGCATGACAGCGCTTCTCCTTTTCCTCGCGAGCACCGTTTGCTTTGCTGAGGACGAGGGGCGACGTTTTGTGGATGCTCGCGGCGATACGGGATATTTCGTGGACGTCACGACGATTTCCATCGACAGCAATCATGAGTATACGGCGGATGTCGCCATCATCAAGGCAAAGGAGAACCGCCTCTTTTCCTATCGCATGCACTTCGACTTCGCTGCGCGCACCTACCAGATTCTTCGTTCTGCGACGATGACGTACGATACGCGCGAGGTGTCCCAGAGCGTGAAGACGCCCCTGCCGGCGGCGCCCTATGTGCCTGGCTCGCCGATTGCAGCCATCGTCGACTATCTCTACGCATGGCAGCGAGGTTTTGAAAAATGAGCGGTGCGTCCAAAAACGCCTGCCTCTTTTCTGCGGCGAACGAAAGATGTTTCATCCGAGCGCATTCCATTCAGCGCAGGTGAAAATTTTCAATTAAGCGACATAAGAAATAATAAATATTTGTTCATTTTTATTGAAAAAGGGGTTGCAAAGTCTTTTTAGATATGTTATCCTTATGTTGCTAGGAAATAGAACCCATTAAGCACCCGGAATCCATGCTCGTCCCGACGAGCGTTGCGGAAGAGTTGGCGGTTGAGGTCGGGAAGTCCCACCGCTTTCAGGACTCTTTCCGCGAACATGGGAAATTTCGGCTGTAGGCGGCAGCGATTTTTCGTCGTCGTGCCCGGAGGTCAGTCCTCACAAGGGTCTTTGAAGAGCGATGCATTTGAAGCTCTCGGGCAGATTTCCTACGTTCATTTCGGTGATGTCGAAACTGTTGCGAGGGGGATGCGAAGCAATTCGCGCTCCCGCGGACATTGCCGTATGAATCCGTGTCGCCTTTCGCGAGGAGGTTGTTCGTGCATCGTGCGCGGGCTGCTGCAGCCGCCTTGCGGCGAGGCTGATAGGGTGCAGTTGGGATCAGAGAGAGTTCTGTCGGGGCGGGTCGCCTATTCGCCCCGTGGCTGCATGAAGGAGAATGGGACGGTGGGTGACCACCGTCTTTTTTCGTTGCCACGGAAAATAATCTGTATTATAATGAAGGACATAATTGCCAATGGAAGGGAAGGGATTTTATGGCAGAAACGGCATGGGCTGTTCTTCCGCCCGTCATCACCATCGTGCTGGCGCTCGCGACGAAGGAAGTCTATATGTCGCTGATCATCGGCATTTTCTCAGGAGCTATGCTCTACGCGAATTTCAATGTCCTCGAAGCGATCCTCACGATGTTCGCAGTCATGGAGGCGAAGGTCGGGGCAAATGTCAACATCCTCGTCTTTCTTGTCATCCTCGGCATCCTCGTCGCCGCCATCACGCGCTCGGGCGCGACGAAGGCTTACGGCGACTGGGCGGTGCGCACGATTCAGGGCAGGCGCAGTGCGCTCGCGATCACGGCGCTCCTCGGCATCGTCATCTTCATCGACGACTACTTCAACTGCCTGACGGTCGGCACGGTCATGCGCCCCGTGACGGACAAGTTCAAGATCGCGCGCACGAAGCTCGCCTACATCATCGATGCGACGGCGGCGCCCGTGTGCATCCTCGCGCCCATATCGAGCTGGGCGGCAGCCGTCGGCTCGTCGCTGCCTGAAGGCAGCAGCATCGACGGGTTCGGCCTCTTCCTGCAGACGATTCCGATCAATCTCTACGCATGGCTGACGCTCATTTTCATGTGCTTCCTCGTGTGGTCGGAGAAAGATTTTTCCGAGATGGGCGCCTCGATCCGCAAGAATGAGCGAGAGTTCTATGTTCCGCCCGAGTACGCCGATGTCAAGGAGGAGAAGATCGAGGGCAGGGGCAAGATCTACGATCTCCTGCTTCCCTTAGCAGTGCTCATCGCCGCGTGCATCTACGGCATGCTCTACACGGGCGGCATCCACGACGGGCTGAGCGTCGCCGAGGCTTTCGCGAACTGCGATTCGTCGAAGTCGCTCGTGCTCGGCTCCTTCATCGCCTTCGTCTTCACGGGACTCCTCTACCTGCCGCGCCGTGTCGTTTCCTTCAATGATTTCTGCACGAGCTTCATCCTCGGCTTCAAGGCGATGTCGCCCGCGCTCTTCATCCTGTGCCTCGCGTGGACGCTCTCGGGCATCTGCAGCGACAAGTACCTCGATCTCGGCGGCTACGTCGGCCAGCTCGTCAGCGCCAATGCGGGCGTCATCACGTTCCTGCCCGTCATCTTCTTCCTCGTCGGCGCAGGCCTCGCCTTCGCTACGGGAACGTCGTGGGGCACGTTCGGCATCTTGATTCCGATCGCCATCGCCATCGTTGGCACGGACAGCCCCGTGCTCGCGCTTTGCGTCGCGGCGATCCTCTCGGGCGCTGTCGCAGGCGATCATGCGTCGCCGATTTCCGATACGACGATTCTCGCATCTGCGGGCGCACAGTGCCACCATATCGACCATGTATCGACGCAGATTCCCTATGTGCTCGTCGTCGTCAGTGTCTGTGTCGTTGGCTACATCGTCGACGGCCTCACGATGAACGGCTGGCTGGGACTCGCTGTCGCGTTGGCGATCCTCGCCGTCGTCATGGCCGTTGTCTACTGGAAAGTCCCCGTGCCGCTCAAAGACCGCAGCGCGGACTGAGAAAGCTGCAAAGCAAACAGCTGCCGTACGTTTGCGGCAGCTGTTTGCTTTACGGAGTGGAATTCATCCACACTTTTGGAAAGGAAAATATCTATGCTTGTCTACATGGTCGATCACGGCAAGTACCTCTTGCCCGAAGAAAGTCTCAAGCGCCGCCCCGAAGAGAAGCGCGGCCTTTACGTCAATATCACGAACGAATGTCCGTGCGCGTGCACCTTCTGCCTGCGCACGATGAAGGATATGCCCGAGGACATGAGCCTGTGGCTCGGCGGCAAAGAGCCGACGGTCGAAGAGCTCAAAGCGGCTCTCCTCGCTGCGCCTTGGGACTATGTGAAGGAAGTCGTCTTCTGCGGCTTCGGCGAGCCGACGATGCGCCTTGCCGACCTCATCGAACTGCTGCGCTTCGTCAAGGAGCAGCATCCCGCCTTGCCGACGCGCGTCAATACGAACGGCCTCTCGGATCTCGTTTACGGCCGTGACACGGCGGCGGACTTCGCGGGCGGCATCCTTGATACCGTTTCCATCAGCCTCAACGCGTCGAATGCCGAGCGCTATCTGGCGCTGACGAGAAGCGAGTTCGGCATCGAATCCTTCGAAGCGATGCTCGCTTTCGCTGAGAAGATGAAGGCTTATGCGGGGCATGTCGTCCTGACGATCGTCGAGAAGGTCGAGGGCGCGGAAGAAATCGCAAAGTGCCGCGCACTGTGTGAGGCGCGGGGGCTTGATTTGCGCGTGCGCACGTATGAGGGAAGCTGACGAAGGCCGGGTGGTGCGGTATATGTTTTCCGGTGCAGACGATTTGACGAATTTCGCATGGTGTCGTATAATAAATATAGAAAAGGTGCTGCTGGTAAACGGTCAGCCCCGCAATAAAACTACTAAATAAGATTAGCCGCCTTTAGCTTAGGGAACTGCGGGCGGCTATTCTTATGCCTTTAACGCAACGACGCAAATCGTCACGAGGAAAACCAACGACAAAAAATCGTACAGTTCCATGGGCAACACCCCCATTCGGGGGCTGAGAATCGACCGCCTACCGCTTGAGCAACACCATATATATTATAGCACAATAAGCAAGGTTACGGCGTTTTCCATCACATAAATTTTTCGTTTTCTTCCATGGGGCTTATTGAAACAGCAATAAACCCGCCGCAGGAGTCTCACGGGACTTCTCTCGGCGGGTTTATCTTTTGATCGTCATATACCCTTTTTCCTTCGTATTCAATTGTCTTGCATGGCGCTCCGCGATGAAGCCTCCATGCTGTATGAAGCGGTTCGATCGAACGGTTGTGATGGAATATCACAGCTTGATGCATCACTTGTCATCGTTCAAAATCCCGGGCTCGGCAGGTATCTCGGTTCCGATCTGGGGACTGCGCAATCTACTGAATGACCCTCGCGTACGCATCGACAAGGTGAAAGTTGCCACGGTCTTCTCCGCGCTGTTTCCGACGTTGTGCCTTTTTCCGCAATGCCTTCGGAACTGCCGGGCCGCTGCCCGTTCGTCAGTCCGCCGCTGCGGGATTCGTATGCAAAGTGTGCACTTCCTAGCCGGAAACCTTCAGGTGGAGAAGGAAAAGCTTATTCCTCAATAAACCTCACACCTTTCGTGTAACCATATTGAGAAGAGCCTGTTTCGGCTGACCGGCACTTGCCCTGCCCGCGGAGTCCGACCTGCATGCAGGCTTGTCCTCGTCGCTGGCGTTGCCCGTCCTTTCTCCTCTTTACGGCTTCATTATATCATGCGAGGAGACAAAATACAATATCGGTTTTGAATTTTCTAAAATATTTTTTGCAGGAACGGGAAGAAGTCTGTCGTATATAGGAAGCAGGAAAGGGGAAATGATCGTGAAACTCTTGAATTTCTATGCCGAGGACGGCGCCGTGCATATCGGTGCGAGCGACGGAGAGAAGACTGTCGATGTCAGCGCCGTCGGCTATAGCTGGGGTTGGCAGGAAATCTTTGCCGATTGGGAGAAGATCCGGCCGCAGATCGAAAGCGTCCTGCAGCACGCGAAGCCTTTGGCGCACGGTCTGCGCTTTGCACCCGCCGTGACGGCGCCGGGCAAGATTCTCTGCGTCGGGCTGAACTACGCGAGCCACCGTGCGGAGGTTCCCTTCGGGGCGCCCAAATATCCGGCGCTCTTCAGCAAGTTCAATAACGCGCTCAACGCTTCAGGCGGCGAGGTGCTCCTGCCCACGGGCGCGAAGGAGCTTGACTACGAGGCGGAGCTTGTCGTCATCGTTGGGAAAAAGGTCAAGGATGCATCCGAGGAAGAGGCAGCTGCCGCCATCTTCGGCTATACGGCGGGCAACGACTTCACGGCGCGGGACTTGCAGCGCCGCACCTCGCAGTGGCTGCTCGGCAAGACGCCCGACGGCTTCGCGCCGCTCGGCCCCTATATCGTGCCCGCCGCTGAGATCGATGTCTCGCATCTCGCCGTTCGGACGTTCGTCAACGGCGAGATGCGCCAGGACGGGCGGACATCGGACATGATCTTCTCGCCCGCTGCCATCGTCCGCTATATCTCGAAGTGCATGACGCTCGATCCCGGCGATGTCATCTTCACGGGCACGCCGCACGGCGTGATCTTCGGTCTGCCCGAGAAGGAGCGGCGCTGGCTCAAGGCGGGCGACGAGGTCGTCGTGAAGATCGAGGGCATCGGCGAGCTTCGGAATCGAATCGCTTAGAAGGAGCGCCGTTTTATCCTTGCGTCCTCCCAAGCGAGAGGCGAGAGGCGGCATGCGCTCGCTTGGGAACGCGGGCGTGTCAGTGAACTTCGCAATCTGCAATCGCTTGTCAATGATGCGGATTCGCGCATCTGCAGTGATATGAAAAAGCCCCCTCGCCGCATGTATGCGTGCGAGGGGGTGATGAGATGAACGATCTTCTGGCGGCGTTCGGCAGCTACGGCTTCCCGATGGCGGTCACGGCTTTTTTGCTCGTGCGCATCGAGGGGAAGCTCGGAGCATTGAACGACAGCGTGCGGGAGCTTTCGGGCATCATCGCGAAGAAGTGAGGGGAGATCCTCACTTCTTTTTTTTGCTGCGCGCTTCCTCGCGGCGCTTCGCCGCCTTCTCCTTCGCCTCGACTTTTTGCTGCTCCTTTTTCGCGCGTTCCTTGAGCGCGTAGTCGACGCCCATGCTCGCGAGCTTGTGCTTGATCGTCATGATCGGGTGGCGTAGCAGCATGCTCTTCTGGTTCGCCGTCATGATCTTGCGGAATTCGATGTTCTGACTCTTCGAGAAGCACGGGCTTTCGCAGCGGTCGCAGATCGGCTTCGTGATGCCGTAGGGACAGCGGTTCATCTTCATCAGCACGGTGGCAAGGAGCGCCGTGCACTTGGGGCACAGCTTGTCGCCCTCCGTGCCGTGCTCCTTGTGACAGTAAACGCCGAACGTCTTCTTGATGTTCGCCTTTTCCTTTGGAATATTGTTCTTGATTTCCGGCTGCTTCTTCTTGGGCAGGAATCTGGAAAAAATGCTCATATCTGATCTCCCTCGCGATTTTGTATAGTAGGTGAATAGAAAAGCGCTTCTTCTTAGTTTAACGGCAACAGGGTGGAAAATCAAGCGATTTGTGCTCTATGCGCTGATGTTTGCATCAAACTCCTTGAATATGAGGCCGCGTCTGGTATATAATGAAATGAATATCTTTAGTGGGAAAAGGGGGCGGCGATTTTTATGGAGCAGGAGAAGAGCGGATCGGAGTTTCCTCGCACTCAGATCGACAAGCTCAGCGCCAAGTCGCTGGATAATATTCTGAAGAGTACGGTCAGCACGATCGAGACGAATAAGACGCAGATCTTTGGCATCTATGAGGCGGCGCGCGGCGAGGTCGAGTCGAGCCGGCGCACGCTTGAGGATCTGCGCGAACTCACGCGCCAGACGATCGAGAAGGTCGATGAGCTTTCGGCAATCGAGCAGCGGGAGAAGAAGAAGCTCGCTGAGACGAGCAGCGATTTCAACAATTATTCCGAGGAGCGCATACGCGAGCATTACGAGTCGGTCAAGGACATTCAGATCGAGCTGAGCGTGGCGCGGGAAAAGGAGAGCCAGCTTCGTGCGCAGCGCGACGCCTTGGAGCTTCGCCTGCACGGTTTGAAGGAGATCTTGAAGACGGCGGAGCATCTGGCGATCTGCATCGGCTCGGTCTTGAGCTATCTGAGCGATCAGATCAACGGCGTCGTCTGGCAGATCGAGGAGGCGCAGAAGAGCAAGTTCATCGGCGCGCAGATCATCAAGGCGCAGGAGGAGGAGCGCTTGCGCGTTTCGCGTGAGCTGCACGACGGCCCGGCGCAGGACATCGCGAATCTCATCTTTCAGGCGTCGATTATCGAGCGCATGGTCGACCGCGATCCGGAAGAGGCGAAGCGTGGTCTGCAGGAGCTTCGCCAGCATATTCGCGGCTGTCTGACGGACATGCGCCAGATCATCTTCGACATGCGCCCGATGTCGCTCGACGATCTCGGCCTTGAGCCGGCGCTGCGCCAGCTGATCAGCAAGATGCGCGAGCGCGGCATGCTTGATGCTTCCATCGCCGTGGAGGGCGAGGAGCAGAAGCTCGCGAAGTATGCCGAGGTCAGCATCTTCCGCATCGTGCAGGAATCTTTGAACAACGTCAGCCGCCATGCGGGCGTCAAGAAGGCGGAGGTGCGCATTCTCTACACGGCTTCGGCGCTCGCCATCACGGTCAAGGACGAGGGCAGGGGCTTCGATCCCGATGCAGAAGAGGACGCCGTGCCGAGCGGGGAAGAGCAGTTTGACGACGATCGCGACGTCAACGATCCCATATTGAGGAACGCTTACGGCCAGTACGGACTCCTCGGCATGAGGGAGCGCGCCGCCATCATCGGCGCGGAACTCAACATCATCTCGGAGATCGGCAAAGGAACGTGCATCCATCTGCGCATGCCGTTCCGCCCGAACGTGCTTGCGCCCGAAAAGGCTGCGAAGAAGTGACGGCGGACGAAAGACAAAGACGCGCGCCGCTCGCCGCCGCCATGTGCGCGTACGGGGAAGAGGGCGCTCTCGCCTTTCATACGCCCGGACACAAGCAGGGACTGGGGGCGCATGCGCTCTTGCGCGAACTTGTGACGGAAGCAGGCCTTCGAGAAGAGGTTTCTCTGATGGAGGAGCTTGACGATCTGCACGAGCCGACGGGCTGCATCGAGGAGGCGCAGGATCTCGCCGCCGCGCTCTATGGAGCGGATGCGGCCTTTTTCGCCGTCAACGGCACGACGGGCGCGATCCATGCGATGTTCGTGGCCGCGCTCTCGCCGGGCGATACCGTGCTTGTGCCGCGCAACGTGCATCGCTCTGTTTTCGGCGGCCTCGTGCTTGCCGACGCGCGTCCCGTCTACATCGAGCCGGTCGTTGACGAGGCGCTTGGCATAGCGCACGGGCTTAGTACGGAGGCTGTGCGCGAGGCGTGCCGCCTGCATCCTGAGGCGAAGGCGCTGCTGCTCGTTTCGCCGACGTATTACGGCGTCGCCTCCGACGTGCGTGCCATCGCCGAGATCGTGCACGAGGCGGGCATGGCGCTCCTCGTCGACGAGGCGCACGGCGCGCATCTCGCGTTCTCTGACGATTTGCCGGAGTCGGCGATCGCGGCGGGCGCCGATCTCGTCGCGCAGAGCACGCACAAGCTCCTCGGCGCGATGACGCAGGCGTCGCTTCTGCTGCTTCGCGAAGGGCGCATCGAAAAAGAGCGCGTGCAGCGGGCGATGAGCCTACTGACATCGACGAGCCCGAACTACCTGCTGCTGGCGTCCCTCGACATCGCCCGCCTGCAGATGGCAGAAGTGGGCGCGGCACATCTCGCTCGCGCCGTGGGGCTCGCACGGAAACTTAGGCGCGAGGTGAATGCGACGCCCGGACTCTTCTCTTTTGGCGAAGAGCGCATGGGAGGCGCGGGAGCATTCGCGCTCGACCCGCTGAAGCTCACGGTGACGGTTACGGGACTCGGCCTGACGGGTGCAGAGGCCGCGCATATCCTGCGCCATGAGCACAAGATCGAGGCGGAGCTCTTTGACGCACAAAACGTGCTCTTCCTCCTCACCTATGCCGATACGGAAGAAAGCGCGGGAAGGCTTTTAGCGGCATTGCGCTCTTTGGCGCAGCGCCGGACGGCGCAAGCGGCGACTGCCGCTGCGGCAGCGATCGCGGTGCCCGATGGCGGGAAAGCGCAGGTCGCCGTGCGCCTTCCCGCCGCGCCTCCCGTGGCAATCCCACCGCGCGAGGCGTTCTATCGCCGCTCTGTCCCTTGCCGCCTGCGCGAGGCGGCGGGGCGCATCGCGGCGGAAACCATCGCCTTCTATCCGCCGGGCATCCCTGTGATCTGCACGGGCGAGGTCTTTACGGCGGAGGTCTGCCGCTACATCGAGGCGATGGCGGCGGCGGGGCTCAAAGTTACGGGCGCGGCGGACGCATCGCTTCGGACGCTGCGCGTGGTCGCGGACGATGCGGAGCAGGAGGAATGAGTGTGCCGCGAGCTAGGCGTGCTCGCTATAAGGAAAGGGGATTTCTATGAAGGTGCTTGTCACGGGCGTGAGCGGACAGCTGGGCTTCGACGTCATGCGCGAGCTTCTCGCGCGCGGCATCGAGGCGAAGGGCGCATCGAGGAGTGACTTCTCCTTGACGGACTTCGCGGCCATGCGCCGCTTCGTCGAGGCGCATCGGCCGACGGCGATCATCCACTGCGCGGCGTATACGGCAGTGGACAAGGCAGAGGACGAGCCGGAGCTTTGCCGCGAGGTGAATGCGGCGGCGACGGGGGAACTCGCGCATCTTGCGAAGGAGATTGGCGCGAAGTTCCTCTACATCAGCACGGACTATGTATTTCCGGGCACGGGCGAGGACTTCTACGAGCCGGAGGATGAGAAGGCGCCGTGCAACGTCTACGGCGAGTCGAAACTTCTCGGCGAAGAGGCGGCGCGAGAAGCGCTCGAAGAACTCTTCATCGTGCGCATCTCGTGGGTCTTCGGCGAAAACGGCAAGAACTTCATCAAGACGATGCTGCGCCTTACCGAAACGCACGAGGAGCTTTCCGTCGTCGGCGACCAGATCGGCTCGCCGACATATACGCGCGACCTCGCGCGCCTGCTCGCCGATATGATTGTGACGGAGAAGTACGGCGTCTACCATGCGACGAACGAGGGCACATGTTCGTGGGCGGAACTTGCGGCGGAGGCTCTTCGCTGTGCGGGAAAGAAGACGCGCGTGAAGGCGATCAAGACGGAGGAGTATCCGACGAAGGCGAAGCGACCCAAGAATTCGCGCCTGTCGAAGAAATGTCTCGATGATGCGGGCTTCTCGCGCCTGCCCGATTGGCGCGACGCCGTCGCGCGGTATGTCGAGCTGATTTGACGCATCCGCATGAGTGGGCTATAATGGGTTCGCTGAGTCATGCGGCATGGCTGCATTTTGTTTAGGAGGTGCTGCATTTGAATATACTGGTGACTGGCGGCGCGGGCTTCATCGGCTCGCATCTCGTGCGTCATCTTCTCGCGAAGGGCGAGAAAGTGACGGCGCTCGACAATTTGTCGACGGGGCTTGCCGAGAATTTGCCGCCCGAAGCGAAGCTCGTCGAGATGGACATCTTGGATGAGGATCTGCCGAAGGTCGTGGCGGCGGGGGCTTTCGACGCCATCGTCCATCTTGCCGCGCAGACGATGGTCGACACGTCGATCAAAAATCCGCTTCTTGATACGCGCGAAAACCTCATGGGAACGGTGCAGGTTCTGGAAGCGGCGCGCGCGGCGAACGTCAAGCGCGTCATCTTCGCTTCGACTGCCGCCGCCTATGGCGACGTGAAGGAGGACGACCTGCCCGTGCGCGAAGCGCAGCCGACGGAGCCGATGTCGTTCTACGGCCTGTCGAAGCTCTCGGTGGAGAAGTACCTTGAGATGTATCGTAAGATTTACGGCATGGAGTATGTCGTCCTGCGCTTTGCGAACGTCTACGGCGAGCGTCAGGGCGACGGCGGCGAGGGCGGCGTCATCAGCATCTTCGCCAAGGCGGTGGCCGAGGGGCGTGACATCACGATTTACGGCGACGGCGAGCAGACGCGCGACTTCGTCTATGCGGGCGACATCGCCGAGGGCATCTTGGCGGCGCTTCGTACCGAGGAAGTGAATGCCGCCTACAACCTTTCGACGCAGACGGAGACGAGCCTTCGCGAGCTCGTGTCGCTCCTCGCTGAGATCTGCGGGCGCGAGATCGTCCCGAAGTACGGCGCGGAGCGCGAGGGAGACATCTACAAGTCCATGCTCTCGAACAGCCGCGCCCGCCGCGGCCTCGACTGGCAGCCTGCCACTACGCTCGCCGAGGGGCTTCGGCGCACATACGAGTACTTCTGCGGCAAGTGCGAGGGCTAGAAAAAAAGAACCTGCCTTGGCAGGTTCTTTTTTTCGAGAGCGCGGATGAAATGAAGTCGCGCAGACATGTGAAGCTGGGCGGCTGAATATATCAGCGCTTCCCTGGAAGTATATTCAGCTGTTGATGATCAGCGCCATGAACACGAGGTCTTCCGTGCCGTTTTCGTTCGACAGGCCGTGATACTCGCCATCGGGACAGAAGGTCGTCGTGCCGGGGCCGACTTCGACCTCCGTGCCGTTGTCGTTGTAGACGCCCTTGCCCTGCAGGATGAAGTACGTCTCGCTGTTTCCCTTGTGCTGATGGTAGCCGAGCGACGAGCCGGGCTTGATCGTGACGCGCGCGAAGGTCGAGCACTTGTCGCCCATCTGCTCCTTGCTCAAGAGGTGCTCGAGGCTGACCTCTCCCTTGCCGCCTGCGGCGTTCTTGCGCACTTCGATGTTTCCTTGCAGAATTGCCATGTGGTTCGCTCCTTTTCACTGTTTTATTCTACTTCTTTATACCTATTGCTTTTATTCGCGGATTCTTCGCGGAATCCTCTTTTCCAGGAAAGGGAAATTGTTCGATGATCCAGTTTCTGAAATTCGGGGCGAGTTTCTTTCTGCCGCCCGGTATCTTTTTTCTCGCCTTTCTCTTCCTTGCTTTTTTCGCATGGAAGAGGGGCGAGCGCTTCGCGGCGAAGGCGATCGTGCTCATTACCGCAGTATTCTACCTCCTGTCGACATATCTCGTCGCCGACGTGCTCATGGGTGCGCTCGAAGATGCCTACATGCCGCCCGCGAAGCCTGAGGGCGACGTCGTCATCATGCTCGGCGGCGGCGCTTTCTCCGATGCGCCCGACGTCGACGGCGAGGGTGCGCTGACGGCAAGTCCGTCGACGCGCCTTCTGACCGCCGTGCGGCTCGCGCAGAAGCTCGACCTGCCGATCCTCGTATCGGGCGGGCAGGTGTTCCAGGAGAGCGGCAAGGAAGCGCTGCTCGCCAAGCGCACGCTCGTTTCCCTCGGCATCCCCGAGAGCCGCATCCTCGTCGAGGGCGCGAGCCAGAACACGGTGCAGAATGCGGCCTATACGGCGAAGATTCTCAAGGAGCACGGCCTCGTGCGCCCGATCCTCGTCACGAGCGCCTTCCACATGAAGCGTTCCGTCCTGAACTACGAGAAACTCGGCATCGAGGTCGTGCCGTACCCGACGGATTACATGGTCAGCCATCATCCGATCTTTCATGTTGTGAAGCTCGCGCCTTCGGCGGACGCGCTGCATACGAATGCCGTCGTGCTGCAGGAATGTCTGCGCACCGCCGTTACATACTGCTTGGGGAAATGAGATGGCAAAAGATATGACCGAGGGAAGCCCCGCGAAGCTTCTCCTCTTCTTCACATTGCCGCTCATCGCGGGCAATATCATGCAGCAGCTCTACGCCTTCATCGACACGCTGCTCGTCGGGCGCTTCCTCGGGATCGAAGCGCTGGCTGCCGTCGGCTGCACGGGCAGCCTGATGTTTCTGATGCTCGGCTTCGTCATCGGTCTGACCTCGGGGCTGGCCATCTGTACGGGGCAGCGCTACGGCGCGAAGGACGCCGCAGGCGTCAGAAAAAGCGCGGCGGCGTGCGCTGTACTTTCCTTCTCAATCGCCGTCCTCTTGAGCATCGTCGGATTCTTCTTCTGCCGCCCGCTGCTTGAATTCATGAACACGCCGTCCGAGTTATTGGACAATGCGACGGCGTTTTTTTCGATTATCTGCGGCGGAGCGGTCTTCGCCACCGCCGCATTGATGGCGGCGAATATCCTGCGCGCCCTAGGCGACAGCAAGATGCCGACCGTCATCCTCGGTGTCGGCATCGCCATCAACATTGCACTTGAAGTGCTTTTTCTGCTCGCATTCGGCTGGGGCATTCCGGGCGCGGCATACGCGACCGTAGTTTCGTGGGCTCTTGCAACGGGGATCTTTTTCGTCTACATCGCGAGGCGCGTGCCTGAGCTTCATGTGCGGCGCGAAGATTGGCGGCTCTCGTGGAGCTTTTTGCGCACGCATCTCGCCATCGGCCTGCCCATGGGCTTTCAGGCGACGATCATCGCTTTTGGAGCTGTGATCCTGCAGGTCGCTTTGAACGGGCTGGGTCCCGTCGCTGTCGCCGCCTATGCGGCGGCGCAGAAGGTCGATACGATCGCCATGATGCCGATGATGTCGTTCGGCGCGGCGATGGCGGCGTATACGGCGCAGAATTACGGCGCGGGCAAGTTCAGCCGCATCCGCACGGGCGTGCAGGCGTGCTGTCGAATGTCCGTCGGCTTCAGCCTCGCGGCGGGTGCATTCGTCATTGCGGCAGGGCCGTATCTGATGGAGCTTTTCGTCGGCGCAGGCGAAGCGGAAGCGATCCGGCTCGGGCAGACGTATTTTCTCGTCAACGGCCTGACGTACTGGAGCTTGTCGCTGCTCTTCATCTTCCGCTATACGCTGCAGGGACTCGGACAGTCCATCGTGCCGACCGTCGCCGGCGTCATGGAGCTCATCATGCGCGCGACGGCGGGCATCGTGCTCGTCGACGCCCTCGGCTTCCTCGGCGCCTGCCTAGGCAATCCCATGGCATGGCTCGGCTCATGCGTACCGCTCGCCATCGCGTATTTCATGACGGTTCGACGTTTGCCGAAGGAAGTCAGGTGAGCCGAGCGGCTGCGCCTGCAGAGGTTTCATAGTAGATAAACAAGGGAAGGCGGCATCGCATTTGCTATGCCGCCTTCCCTCGTTTTATTCTTCATAGTGTCCTTTGCAAGCCTTCACAATGATGCCGCTTTCGTCGATTTCATAGACAAGGCGATTGGCATCGTCGATTCTGCGGCTGTATTCGCCGTCTCGATGCTTCAGCTTTTCGGGTTTGCCAATGCCGTTCATGGCACCGTCTCGGTCGATGCTTTTTAGAAGTTCATTGATTCGCTTGAGCATTTTTTTGTCCATGGTTTGCCAGGCGATGTATTGCTGAAAGCCCTTTTCTGTGAACGTAATGCGACTCATGAATTGGCCATAGCCTCCAACTCCTCCATCGTCTTTACGACGACTCTGCCTTCGCGCAGCTGTCGGTCGCTTTGCTCAAGCATGGCGAGGTATTCGGCGTTGCGCCGCGCCTTTTCCATGCGTTTGTACTCTTGCTCGGACACGATGACGATATTGCGGTTTTCCTTTCGCGGTACAATGATGGTTTCTCCATCGTAAGCAAGATCGAAGTATTTTTTCATGTTCGCGCGGATGTCTGCCTGCTTTGCGATTGTGATGTTCATGATGATTCGCCTTTCTGATAGGTAATTTATGTACGTAATTATATATACACTTTCAGGACAGATGTTCAGCCGTCACGCGAAGCGGCATAGGCGCTTTTGTGTCCGTTTCCTGCGATGGATTATCAAAGCGGCACGCTGTATACATGTCCTCATGCCTTACAGAAGCCTAGCCAATCGGTCTGTGCCCTTCGGGCTTGACTTCTTGGATTTTCATGGTAAACTACACGCACAAACGTCCACTTCGTGGACATTGTGCGCCGCCCTTACATGAAAGAGCCAATCAGTCTGCGCCCTTCAGGCTTGACTTCTTGGATTTTCATGGTAAAAAACTGTTCGTTATTTTGTACATATAGGATAACAAGATTTAGTCTTTTTGTCAAATTTCGTAATCGTATTACGCATAGGAGCTATAAGATCTGCATCGCTCCCTTTTCCGCGTGCAGCGCGACAGGATTGCCTCAAAAGTATGTCGGCAGAATTCCTACAAGAAAATCAGACTTTTTCCGCTACTTTTCCTTTTCTCTATATGAAATAATAATAAGCAAGAGTATTTCGATTCTGGGAAAGGAGAATATCCCATGCTTGCTTTTATCAACAAACTTTTCCTCACGGCGCCGGATGCGCCGCCCATGCAGGATGCGGAGAAGGCGAAGAGCATCTTCTACAGCCTGCGTTGGCGCGTCTTCGCTTCCATCACGATCGGCTACGCCTTCTACTACATCATCCGTCAGAGCTATTCCGTCATCAAGAAGCCGCTCCTGGCGTCGGGCGCGGTCGATCCCACGCAGGTCGGCATCATCGGTTCGATCTTCTTCGTAACGTACGGTCTTGGCAAGTTCACGAACAGCTTCCTCGCCGACCGCATGAACAACAAGCGGTTCTTCGCTTTCGGTCTCTTCATGTCGTCCGTGACGATGGCGGCGATGGGTCTCGTGAACTCGTTCGTGCCGCTCGCCGTGCTCTGGGGCATCAACGGCTGGTTCCAGTCCTACGGCGCAGGGCCGTCGATTGTCTCCTTGAACCAATGGTTCAGTAACCGTATGCGCGGCACACTTTACGGCGTCTGGTTCACGAGCCACAACCTCGGCTCATCGTTCGCCTACTTTGCGATCGCGGCCATCGTCAGTGCCTACAGCTGGTCGATGGGCTTCATCGCGGCCGGCCTCATCTCGCTCGTCGGCACCATCTTCATCTACCTCGGCATGAGCGACCGTCCCGAGACGCGCGGCCTGCCGAATGGCGCTGTTCTCTACGGCGAGAAGACGCAGGCGCAGGTCGATGAGGAAAAGACGCGCTCCGTCGGCTCGATGCAGTGGAACGCCGTCGTCAAGAACCCCGCGGTCTGGATTCTCGGTCTTTCGTCTCTTTGCGTTTACATCGCACGCTATGCGGTCGAGAGCTGGGGCGTCGTTTATCTGACGAGTCATAAGGGCTACGACATCATGGGCGCGGCGGGCGTCATGGCGTACATGCAGGTCGCGGGCATCTTCGGCGCACTTCTCTGCGGCTGGATCTCCGACCGCTTCTTCCACTCGAAGCGCAACATGCCGGCGCTCATCTACGGCCTTCTCTACACGGCTTCGATCGCGGGCTTCGTCTGGGCACCGCAGTCGTTCTACATGGATCTCTTCTGCATGACCTTCTACGGCTTCACGATGGGTGCGCTCGTCTGCTACATGGGCGGACTCATGGCAGTCGACATCGTGCCGAAGCGCGTCACGGGCGCGGCGATGGGCATGATCGGTCTCCTGTCTTACGCGGGCGCGGCGATTCAGGAGTTCGTCACGGGCAAGCTCATGACGATCACGACCGTCGGCGGCGAGAAGATTTACGATTTCGGCTACGCCACGGAATTTTGGGTCGGTGCAGCGCTTCTCTCGACGCTCCTCGCGCTCCTCGTCTGGAACGCAAAACCAGACGAAGCGTAAACTACAGGAAAACAGCAGAGCCGCCCTCTGGAAGCGAGAATGCTTCCAGAGGGCGGCTCTTTCTGTATGCGGTCACGTGGTCTTCAAATGATCCAAGGCGCCTAGGACTTCTTCGGAAACGCTCTCGATTTCCGGCAGGAGGCTTCGCACCTTGTATTCGTTGTGGTTGTTGTAGGCGTCGATGGCTTCGGCGCAGAGCTGGTGGAATCGCGCGTGCGCGGCATCGAGATTTTCAAATACAGGCGTGCCGCCGTACTTCGTGCGCCCTTCGCCCGAGTACCAATGACCGAGGCGGCAGGTCTCATGGTTGATGACGTCGGCGGAGTTGAGCTGCAGGTTGCCGAGGAGCATCTGGTTGATGCGTGCAAACCAGATCAGATGGTCGGTCCTGGCGAGGTCTAGGAGCTCATTCGAGGTGAGTGAGAGCCCGTTCTTGAGGAAGTTCGTGCGCACGGCGCTCGATTCCATGAGCACATGGAAGAGCCCTGTGTTGCATTCCTTGGACTCGTTTTTCGCCGTGTGCATATTGTCGACCGCCTGACTCAGCGATGCCGTCATCTCCTCGAAAGAAGCCGACTGCTGTTCTGCGAACGGCGCGAGTTTTTCCATCGCCGTACTGATGTCCGTGAAGGTGTCGCGGATTGCGCCTGCCTGCTGCTCCGTCGCCTCGATGTTTTCCGAGTTCTTCGTGAAGGTTTCGTCCATCGAGTCGAATTGCCCGCCGAGGTTCTTGACCTCGTTTTGGATGGACGTGAGCTGGGCGCGAATCTCCTCGACCGACTCCTTCGACTGCACGGCGAGCTTTCGGACTTCCTCGGCGACGACGGCGAAGCCGCGCCCGTGCTCGCCTGCGCGCGCCGCCTCGATGGAGGCGTTGAGGGCGAGCAGATTTGTCTGCTCGGAAATGCCGTTGACCGTCGCCACGAGCGTATGGATGTTCGCCGTCGAACTTGTCAGCGTCTCCATGCGCTGCACCATGAGGCCGATGCTCTCGCCGACGACCTTGTTGCCGGCAGACATCTCCATGATCGTCGCGCCCGCCGCGTTCATCGTAGTCTGTCCCGAATTCGTCTGCTCGGCGATGTTGGTCGACATGGAGGCGATGTCGTTGATCGATTCCGCCAGAGTGCGTATGACGCTCATGACTTCCTGCACGCCGCTCGCGATGTCTGTCAAGTTGAAGAACAGCTTGTTGAGCATGATGGAGGCATGGATCTGGCTTGCGAGGCTGTCGTTCAGCATCAGCGTGATGTCGTGCGCCTGCTGTTCCTGCTGTGCGGCGAAAGCCTGCAGAGCTGCCGCCAAGGGCTGCAGGGAGGCGTCCCTCACCTGGGGCGGCGGGGTTTCGAGCTTGCCCGAGGCAAGCGTCTTCAGATATTGCTCCAATCTCCGAATGTCGTCCGCCGCTCCTTGTGATTGTGCAGCGGCGGGCATGGCTGCGGCTTTCTCTTTCTGAAAGAAGCCCATGATACACCAACCTTTCTCTTCCGATTTTCTCGGATGGGTTCCTTCGGGAAGCGCTGATGGATGCAAGCCGTCGCATTGGAACTGCCAGCGTTCCATAAGCAAAGACTCGTGCCACAATTCTTCTCCTTTCTTGCTCTATCGTTAAAAAACAATTTTTGGAAAAGGTTCTTTAGGGAAGAATATATAGGACTATCCTACATCTTATATACGAAGAAAAGGCCTAAGAAACTTTTTACGCAGGAGGGAGATATATCCTTCTTTTCTACTGCATGTATGCCCGCGAGACGCAAGAAGAAACTTTCGTCGGATAAAAGCGCTGAAAGATGCCATGAGAAAAGGAGTGGGAAAATGCGTGTATTTTTGAATCCGGGGCACGACCCTCTGTACGACAGCGGCGCCGTCAATGAGGAGCTGGGGCTTCGAGAATGCGACGTCGCCGCCGACATCGGCGAGCGCGTGAAGCTCTATCTGGAGCTTGTCGGCATCGAGGTATTCCTCATGCAGAGCGACAATCTCGCTTGGGAGAGCCGCCATCTTGAGCGCTGGAATGCCGCCGTGACGGACGAGGCGAACAAGTGGTGCGCTGACATCTTCATCAGCCTGCACTGCAACGCGGCGGACGGCGAGGCGCACGGCACGGAGACGCTCATCTATGAGCGCGGCACGAGGGCGGAAAGACTCGCGCGCGCCATCGGCTGGCAGATCACGACGTCGCTCGGCACAGCGGATCGCGGCGTCAAGGAGCGCCCCGAACTCATCGTGCTCCACGCGACCGCGATGCCCGCCGTACTCGTCGAGATGGCGTTCATCGACTATCTGCCCGAAGCAAAGCTGCTCATAGAAAAAGCCGACGTCTTCGCACGCGCCATCGCGCGGGGCGTCACGGACTACGAGACGGAAATGCAGGCAGAGGAGAGCGCGGCATCCGCGATCTCCGAGTGAGGACAGGACACACGGCAGCAGCGGAGCCGCTGCACAGGATTCTGTGCGGCGGCTCTTTTTTGTATGCGAGTCTCATGGTATAATATAAAATATAGAGAATAGATCGGGAGATGAAGCCGATGTATCGTATCAAGCCGTGGGAAGAGCTGACGATTCAGGACGACTACATGTTCAAGCTCATCATGGGCGTCAAGCGTATATGTCTGAGCCTGCTGCAGAGCATCCTGCACGTGGAGATTGCGGACATCCATTATTTAGAAACAGAAAAATCTGTGGACGTGCGCTATCAAGGCAAGGGCATCCGCATGGACGTTTACGTGCGCGACGACGCGAATACGGTCTACAATATCGAAATGCAGGTTCGTATGCCGGAAGGCAAGAGCCTCTTCAAGCGCACGCGCTACTATCAGGCGATGATCGATGCCGACCTTCTGGAGACGGGCGCTGATTATGACGACCTGAACAAGACCATCATCATTTTCATCTGCCCGTTCGACCCTTTCGGCAAAGGGCGGCACATCTACACTTTCCGCAATTTCTGTGCAGAGGACAAGACACTTGAGCTATCCGACGACGCAGCGAAGATATTCTTGAACGCCAAGGGTACGCTGAACGATGTGGATGAGAGCATCAAGGCATTTCTCGACTATGTGAACGGTATCGTATGCAATGATCCCCTCGTGCGGGCAATCGACGAGGAGATTCGGAGGATCAAGGAAGAGAACGAAGAGAGGGTGAGCTACATGACTTTTGCAATGAAGATGATGGAGGAGCGAAAAGAAGGCTTTAAGGAAGGAAAAGCCGAAGGATTGGCTTCCTCCATTCGCAATATGATGAAAAATATGGGCATTTCACTGGAAAAGGCGATGGATGTACTGCAGATTCCTATGGACGAGCGTGCGAAGTATGCCGCACTCGTCAAAGATTGAGCGTACATTATACGATACCTCGGGATATATAAAAGGCTGCGCATAGTCGAATTCGCCGTATGCACAGCCTTTTTTTATTTTCTTTCCAATTTATATTACGCCTGAGTGCGTGTCCCGAAGAGCTTCGTGTGGTGGCTGAATATACTTCCTGAAAGTTTAGCGTGAAGCCCTAAGAGATCATACCCGAAGGCGCAGACCGCTTGGCTAGGCTTCTCTATGTCCTGTGTCCTGAAAGTTTGCCATTGTTTCCTTGACAATATTCCGCATAAATCCTATACTTAATAATCATCGCAGCTTATTAAATCATAACTAATAGTTATTAATAAAAGGGGGAGTTTCTATGGGAGAATTCGGCGGACTTGGACTCTTTCTCATCGTGGCGATTGCGTTTCCCTTCATGGTTCTCGCGCCCGCGCGCATATTGCAGCCGCGGCAGCCGACGCCGGAGAAGCAGAAGCCGTATGAGTGTGGCGTCGATACGGTCGGATCGAGCGATGTGCAGTACCATGTCGGTTACTTCCGCTACGCGCTCGCGTTCCTCCTCTTCGACGTTGAGACGGTATTCCTCTATCCGTGGGCAGTGTCGTTCAACCGACTCGGACTTTTCGCATTTTTGGAAATGTTTGTCTTTCTTGGAATCTTGGCTCTTGGCCTTTGGTACGCATGGAGGAAGGGGGATCTCGCATGGAAGTAGTGGACATCGTCCCTGCCGCGCTCAGGGAGAATGTGATCGTGACCTCGGTCGATGCGGTGTTCAAGTGGGCGCGCTCGCGCTCGATCTGGCCGCTGGCCTCGGGGCTTGCGTGCTGCTCCATCGAGATGATGGCGACGGCGGCGTCGCGCTTCGACCTCGCTCGCTTTGGCTACGAGGTTTTCCGCGCATGTCCGCGCCAAGCGGATCTCCTGATCGTTGCGGGAACTTTGACGTGGAAGATGACGCCGCCGCTCATCCGTCTCTACGAGGAGATGCCCGAGCCGAAGTACGTCATCGCGATGGGCAACTGCAATATCCACGGCGGGCCTTTCACGGACTCCTACGCGACGGTCAAGTGCCTCGACGAGGTACTGCCCGTCGACCTCTATCTGCCAGGCTGCCCGCCGCGTCCCGAGGCTCTGATCGACGCGATGATCAAGCTGCGCAACAAGATTCAGCATCCCGAGCTTGCGAAGCGGGCGGGAGGTGAGGCGCGATGAGGACGCAGTATTTTTCCAAGGAGCGGCTGGCAAAGCTCGTCGAGGTCTTCCCCAAAGCGACGTTTGACGCGGAGGCGGAAGAGCCTGCGTTCATCGTCACGGCGGCGGACTTTCCTGCCGTGCTGCGCGCTCTCAAGGAGAAGGAGGGCTTCGACCGCCTCGGCAATCTCACGGCGGTCGACTGGAAGGATCATATCGAGATGGTCTACCATCTCTATAATATGGAAGAGAATGTAAAACTTGAAGTCAAGGCTGCGCTCGACTCTGCCGCGCCCGTCATCGAGTCGGCGACATCGCTGTACCCGGGGGCGGAGTTCGAGGAGCGCGAGGTCTACGACCTCATGGGCGTGGAGTTCTTGAGTCATCCCGATCTTCGAAGGATTCTCATGCCCGACAACTATCCCGCGCATCCTCTGCGCAAGGATTTCGTCGCGCCCGTGCCGAAAATGGAGGGAGGCAAGCTCGTATGGCTGAAAAAAGCACCTACATCCTGAACATGGGGCCGCAGCACCCGAGCACGCACGGCGTGCTGCAGGTCGAGCTGGAGCTTTCGGGCGAGCGCATCGAGCGTGCGAAGCCGATCCTCGGCTACCTTCACCGCGGCATCGAAAAGCTCATGGAGTCGCGCACTTACGCGCAGTGCCTGCCCTATACGGACAAGCTCGATTACGTTTCTTCGATGAACAACAACCTCGCTTGGTGTACGGCGGTGGAGAAGCTCGCGGGCATCCGCGTGCCGCTTCGCGCCGAGTATCTGCGCGTCATCGCGGCGGAGCTGAACCGCATCGCGAGCCACCTCGTCTTCATCGGCACGCTTCTCAACGATCTCGGCGCGGCGACGGCCTTCGTCTACGCGTTCCGCGACCGCGAAAAGGTGCTCGACCTCTTTGATCTTATATGCGGCGCGCGCATGTCGACGAGTTACATCCGCCTCGGCGGCGTCGCCTTCGACGCGACGGAAGAATTCATCGAGAAGACGCAGGCTTTCCTCGACTATGTGCCCGAAATGCTCGAAGAATACGACAATCTCATCACGGGCAACGAGATCTTCTATGCGCGTATGAAGGGCGTCTCGCCCATGACGGCAGAGGAGGCGAAAGCCTTGTCGCTCTCGGGTGCGAATCTGCGCGCGACGGGCGTCGCCTACGATATCCGCCGCGTCGAGCCGTACAGCGTCTACGACCGCCTCGACTTCGAGGTACCCGTCGGCACGCTCGGCGACGACTGGGATCGCTACGAGGTGCGCCTCAAGGAGATCGGCGAGAGCGCGAAGATCATCCGACAGGCCTTGAAGGAGATGCCCGAAGGCTCGTGCCGCAAGGTCGTCTCGCCGAATCTTCGTCCGCCGAAGGGATCGGTCTACCACCGCGTCGAGAACACGCGCGGCGAGCTGGGCTTTTACATCGTGAGCGACGGCACGGCGAAGCCTTACCGCGTGCACATCCGCCGGCCGTCCTTCGTGAACCTGCAGGCGCTCGATCCCCTGTGCCGCGGCACGCTTGTCGCCGACTCCGTTGTCGTCTATTCGACGCTCGACCCGCTGATGGGCGAGGTCGACTGCTAGGGGGTGCAAAGATGGAAACGGGCATCGTCTATTCCTATATCAACGAACTGCGGATCTTCCTGACGGGGGCGCTCGGCGACGCTTTTCTCGCCGAGGTCGTCATGACGTTTCTCGGCATCGCCGTTCTCTTGATGGTCGTCATGAATGCGGCTCTCGTCTTCACCTTCGGCGAGCGCAAGGTCTGCGCCTTCATCCAGGTGCGCTTGGGGCCGAACCGCGTGGGGCCGGGCGGGCTTTTGCAGCCCGTGGCGGACGCCATGAAGCTCCTCAGCAAGGAGGATATCATGCCGGACGGCGCCGACCGCATCGTCTGGAGTCTGTCGCCGATCCTCGTCTTCGTGCCGGCGGCTCTCCTTTACGCTTTCTATCCGTTCGATGCGGGCGTCGTCTTCGCCGATGTGAACATCGGGCTGTTCCTCCTGCTCGCCATCTCGGCGCAGGCGGTTCTGCCGTTCTTCATGGGCGGCTTCGCGTCGAACAGCAAGTATGGACTCATCGGCTCGATGCGTGCCGTCGCGCAGCTTCTGACGTATGAACTGCCGCTCGGCTTCGCTCTCATGGGCGTCGTCATGCTCGCAGGCTCCTTGGACATGAGCCGCATCGTCGAGGCGCAGGCGGATTGCTGGTACATCTTCAAGCAGCCGCTCGCGTTCCTCATCGTCTTCATCTGCATGATCGCGGAGAGCAATCGTCCGCCGTTCAATCTCTTGGAGGGCGAGTCGGAGATCATCGCCGGCCCCTTCACGGAGTACAGCGGCATGCGCTGGGCGCTCTTTTTCCTCGCGGAGTTCGCGAACCTCCTTTCCATCGCGATTCTCGTGACGACGCTCTTCTTGGGCGGCTGGCAGGGGCCGGCTTTTCTGCCGGGCATCTTCTGGTTCTTCCTCAAGGCGTTCGTCATGGTCGTCATCTTCCAATGGGTCGGCTGGACGTTCCCGCGCTTTCGCATCGACCATCAGATCGCCTTCGGCTGGAAGCTCCTCCTGCCCGTGGCGATGCTCAACGTCCTCTTGACGGGCATCGGCATGATGCTCTGGCAGATGTTTTAGGAAGCGTTTCGGCGAAAGGAGTGAGGAACTTTGTGGGGCAAAGGATTGACCAAGGGCCTCGGCGTGACCTGGGGTCACCTCTGGGGCAAGAAGGAAACCGTTTCCTATCCCGAGGAGAAGATTCCGATGACCGAGCGCTTTCGCGGCGGACATCTGGCGATGGAAGCAGAAAAGTGCATTTCGTGCCGCCTGTGCGCGACGAACTGCCCGAACAAGGCGCTCGACCTTCATATAGTGACGGACGAGGCGAAGAAGCGCCACATGGCGGAGTACTGGCACGATATCGGGCGCTGCATCTACTGCGGTATATGCGTCGAGGTCTGCCCGCCAAAGGCGATTTCCTGGGATAAGAATTTTGCAATCGCGTCGTACTTCAAGGAAGATATGCGGTACGATGCGGTAGCGGAGGAAAGGGAGAAAAAGAAGGAAGGGGGCGAGCCGCATGAGTGATTTCCTGAACACAGGCGCCTTTTATCTCTTGGCGGCCGTCACGCTCGCAGGCGCGCTCGGCGTGGTGCTCGCGAAGAAGCTCGTCCATGCGGCGCTTCTTCTGACCGTCACGTTCATCGGCATCGCGTGCCTTTACTTCCAGCTCGGCGCGGACTTTCTCGGCGCGGCACAGCTCATGATCTACGCGGGCGGCGTCGCCGTGCTCATCGTCTTGGGCGTCATGCTCACGCGCCATACGCCGGGCGAGGAGACGAGTCCCGACAATGCGCGATGGTTCGCCGCGCCCGTCGCTGCCGCTCTCTTCTTCGCCGTCGTATTCTCGGCGGTCTATGTGACGCCGTTCGCGGAGGTCATGGAAGCGCCTGCCGGCAATTCGATTGAAAAGCTCGCCGACCTCATGCTCGGCGAGTATGTGATGACGTTCGAGCTGGCGGCGGCGCTCCTTCTGGCGGCTCTCGTCGGCGCGATTGTTTTGGCAAAGGAGGAAGGACAATGAGCGTAGGTCTCCTGCATTATCTCATACTGGCGGCAATCCTCTTTTCCATCGGTCTTTTCGGGCTCATCCAAAAGAGAAACCTCATCGTCGTGCTCATGAGCATCGAGCTGATGCTGAACGCGGCGAATCTCAATCTCGTCGCCTTCAACCGCTTTCTGCCGGTCGATGCGCTCGAAGGGCAGCTTCTGGCCATCTTCTCTCTGATGGTCGGTGCGGCGGAGATCGCCGTGGGGCTTGCGCTCGCGTTCCGCATCTACCATGACCGCCATACGATTTCGCTCGATGCGCTGCAGCGCATGAAAGGCTAGGAGGTGGCACAATGTTTTCCTCTTTCGCCCTGCACCATGCGTGGCTCATACCGCTCCTGCCGGGAATCGCCTTCGTCCTCGCGGGCTTTCTGCGTGCTTTGGGGCGCCTTGCGGCGGCGCTCGTCGTCACCGCAATCGCCGCGAGCTTCGCGCTCTCGGGCGGTGTCATCGCCGAGGTTCTCTCCACGCCGATCACGGTAGAAGCGCCGTATGTCGCGAAGACCGCTTGGATGACGGTCGGCAGCCTCGTCCTGGAGATGGGCGTCCTCGTCGATCCCATCACGGCGATGATGCTCTTCGTCGTCACGACGGTATCGCTTTGCGTCGCCATCTATTCCGTCGGCTACATGAAGGACGATCCCGGCATGGGGCGCTTCTTCTCGTTCATCTCGCTCTTTGTCGCGTCGATGCTCGGGCTCGTGCTCGCGTCGAACTTCCTGCAGCTCTACGTCTTCTGGGAGGGCGTCGGACTCTGTTCGTACCTTCTGATCGGTTTCTACTATCAGCGCGTATCGGCGCGGGAGGCCGCGAAGAAGGCGTTCATCACGACGCGCGTCGGCGACTTCGGTCTGCTCCTCGGCATCCTGCTCTTGCAGATTCACTTCGGCACGCTCGACTTTTTGAACCTGCGCATGCTCGTGCCGCTTGAGGTCTTGACGCTCGGCACGGTATTCTTGACCGTCGCGGGCTTCCTTATCTTCATCGGGCCGATTGGAAAATCGGGCCAATTCCCGCTGCACGTCTGGCTGCCCGACGCGATGGAAGGCCCGACGCCCGTCTCCGCGCTCATTCATGCGGCGACGATGGTCGTCGCGGGCGTCTACCTCGTCGCGCGTTCCTATTTCATCTTCGCGGCGTCGCCCTTCCTCATGGATTTGATCGCCTGGGTCGGCGGTTTCACGGCGATCTTCGCCGCGAGCATCGCCTTGACGCAGCGCGAGATCAAGCGCATCCTCGCCTATTCGACGGTCAGCCAGCTCGGCTACATGATGCTCGCGCTCGGCGTCGGCTCGCTGACGGCCTCGATGTTCCATCTCATGACGCACGCCTTCTTCAAGGCGCTCCTGTTCCTCTCGGCGGGCGCTGTCATGCACGCGCTCGCCGACGAGGCGGACATCTTCCGCATGGGCGGGCTTTGGAAGAAGATGCCGTGGACGTTCGCCGTGATGACGATCGGCGTTCTCGCGATCTCTGGTCTGCCGCCTTTCGCGGGCTTCTTCTCGAAGGATGAGATCCTCTTTGCGGCGGCGGAAGTCTCGACGCCGCTCTACGTCCTCGCGACCGTCACAGCTTTCATGACGGCGCTCTACATGGCGCGGCTGCTTTTCGTCGCCTTCCTCGGCGACTGCCGCACGGGCACGGCGTACCACGCGCACGAAGCGGGTTGGTGGATGCGCTTGCCGCTCCTCATCCTCGCGGTGCTCGCCGTCGTCAGCGGCTTTCTGGGTCATGCGTGGGGCTTCGGCTCGTGGGTCTACTTCGGGCACGCGCACGAGGGCGCGATCGATCCGACGGTCGCCGGCATTTCGACCGCTTTGACGCTCCTCGCGCTCGCCATCGCCTACCTCGTCTATGTGAAGAAGGTCGTTTCTGCCGATGCAATCGCAGAACGGCTCGGCATTTTCTACACGCTCAGCTATCACAAATACTATATCGACGAGATTTATGCGGGACTTCGCAAGGTTTTCGTCGACGGCTGCGGCAGGGTCTTCTACTGGATCGACATCTACATCGTCGATGGGCTGGTGAACCTTCTCGCTCTCTTTGTACGCCTCTTGAGCGGCGTTCTCTCCTTCTTTGAGACGGGGCAGACGCAGTTCTATGCGACGGTCGTCATCGTCGGCGCTGTCCTGCTCGCGCTTCTGGGTGTTTACTGTGCGGGCGGCACAGCTTTCGTGGGAGGTGGCTTCTGATGGACTTTCCCGTTTTGTCGGTCATCCTGCTCACGCCCTTGGCGGCGGCGCTTCTCCTTTGCTTCTTGAACCGCGAGTCGCGCTCCGCCATCCGCATCGTGGCAGCTGCCGCCATGGCGTTCTCGTTCGCGCTTTCCGTTTGGGCGTACTTCGGCTATGACCTCGCGGCGGGCGGCATGCAGTATACGGAGCGCGTGCCGTGGATCACCGATCTCGGCGTTTCCTACGCGCTCGGCGTCGACGGCATCTCCTTGCCGCTGCTCCTCTTGACGGAGCTGATCGGCGTGTCGGCGGTCTTTTCCTCGTGGCATGTCGAGGAGCGCTCGAAGGAGTTCTTCATCCTGCTGCTCATCTTGATCGCAGGCGTCACAGGCACCTTCGTCGCCAACGATCTCTTCATCTTCCTCTTGTGCTACGAGGTCGTCGTCATTCCGATCTACATTCTCGTCATTCTCTTCGGCTCGACGAAGCGCGTGACGAAGGAATACGCGGGCATGAAGCTCACGATCTACCTGCTGCTCGGCTCGGCATTCTTGCTCGTCGGCGTCGTCTGGCTCTACCTCACGGCGTTCCCCGCAGGAAGCCGCACGTTCGACATGCAGATGCTCGCGCTCGCGGCGCAAGGAGGACACTTCAGCCCGGGCTTCCAGATCGGCGCGTTTCTCCTGCTCCTCATCGGCTTCGGCTCGTTGCTTTCCATGTTCCCGTTCCACAGCTGGTCGCCCGACGGCTACGCGGGCGCACCGACGGCGGTGTCGATGATCCATGCGGGCGTTCTGAAGAAGATCGGCGGCTACGGCCTCATCCGCATCGGGCTTCTCGTGCTGCCTTTGGGCGCGAAATTCTGGGCGCCCTTGATCGCGTTCCTCGCGATGTGCAACGTGCTCTACGCCGCTTACATCGCGCTCGTGCAGAAGGATTTGAAGTACGTCGTCGGCTACTCGTCGGTGTCGCACATGGGCTATGTGCTCTTGGGCTTCGCGGCACTGAATGTCGTCAGCGTCTCGGGCGCGGTTGCCAACATGGTGGCGCACGGCGTGATGAGCGCGCTCTTCTTCGCGATGATCGGCTTCATCTATGAAAAGACGCATCTTCGCACGGTTGACGATCTCAAGGGGCTTGCCTACCAGATGCCGCGCCTCTCTACGGGCTTCATGCTCGCGGGCATGGCGTCCTTGGGACTGCCGGGACTCATCGGCTTCGTGCCGGAGTTCACGATCTTCGTCGGCGTATTTGCCGAGTTCCCGATTCTCGCGGTGCTCGCCATCGCCGGCATCATCTTCACGGCGCTCTATGTGCTGCGGCTTCTCGCCAAGGTGCTCTTCGGCCCGGCGGACAAGAAGTTCGACGCGTACCGCGACATGCGCGGCGCGGAGCTTGTGCCGCTCGTGCTCTTGGGCGTCGCTCTCGTGGGCTTCGGCGTGTTCCCGCATCTCCTCCTGGGGCTGATTTCGACGGGGACGGAGCCTTTGCAGCCAATGCTTGACCAGTTGAGCCGGATCGGCTTCTTTTTAGGGGGGGACTGAGCATGGATTTTTCAGCAATCGGCATGGAGCTTGGTCTTCTTGCGCTCGCCCTGCTCTTCTTGGCGATGGGCGTGCTGCTGCCGAAGAAGGAATCGCGCACGAGTCTCGCGGCGATCTCGGTCGTCGCGCTTCTCGCGCTCTTCGCCTACGGCTTTTCTTTTTATCGGGGCGGCGAGGCGGCGTCCTTCTACGCGGGGCTTTACGTCGTGGACAATTACGCCGTCTTCTTCAAGCAGCTCTTCATTTTGAGCGCGGCGCTCGTCGTGCTCTTTTCGAGCGACTATGTCGAAAGGCTTCTGCGCTCTCGTGCGGAGTTCTACGCGATCCTCGTCTTCGCCGTGCTCGGCATGTGCGTCATGGCTTCGGCGAACGACTTCCTCACGCTTTACATCGGGCTGGAGCTTATGACGATCTCCTTCTATGTGTTCGTCGGACTCCGCCAGCGTGATGCGCTTTCGAGCGAGGCGGCGATCAAGTACCTCGTCTTGGGCGCGGCGGCGTCCGCGATCCTCTTCTTCGGCGTCAGCTTCATCTACGGCGCGGCGGGCAGCCTGCGCTTTGCGGCGGTCGTGAGCAGCCCGCAGCTCTTCACGCCGCTCGGCATCGTCGGCATGGCGCTCGTCTTTGCCGGCATCTTCTTCAAGCTGTCGATGATACCGTTCCACATGTGGGCGCCCGACGTCTACGAGGGAGCGCCCGCGCCTGTCGCCGCGCTCCTCGCCATGGGATCGAAGGCGGCGGCTTTCGCCGTTCTCCTGCGCCTTGTCTTGGCGGTATTCCCGCCGTTGGGCGGCATGTGGCTCTCGCTTTTGGCCATTCTCGCCGCCGTCTCAATGGTCGGCGGCAATGTCATGGCGATCGTGCAGGACGACGTGAAGCGCATGCTCGCATATTCTTCCATCGCGCAGGTCGGCTACATGCTCGTCGGCGTCGTCGCGGCGGATGCGGCGGGCATGAAGGCGCTGCTCTTCTACCTCGCGCTCTATGCCTTTGCGAACATCGGCGCTTTCGCCGTGCTGACCGCTGTCGAGGCGCAGCGCGGCAAGCCCGACATGGCGAACGTCACGGGACTCGCGAGAACTGCGCCCGTCCTCGCCGCCGTCATGACGATCTCGCTGCTCTCGATGGCGGGCATCCCGCCGACGGCGGGCTTCGCCGGGAAGCTCTACCTCTTCACGGCGGTCGTCGATCAGGGCGGCCTGTGGCTCGCCTTCGTCGGCTTCATCATGTCGATGATCTCGGTCTACTACTACCTGCTCGTCGTCAAGGCGATGTACCTCGGCGAAGGCCCGAAAGAACCCGTAAAGATCTCGGGCGCACTTCGCGCCTGCGTCCTCGTGAGCGTCGCCCTGACGCTCGCCCTCGGCGTCTATCCCGAGCCTTTGGCGAACCTCACGAACTTCGTGGCGGCGACGTTCTTTTGACGGACGACGGGAAATATTCTTCGTTCGGTCTGCCGACGACGATTCTTTTTGCTGAGGCGGAATCTGAGGAGTAATGTCATGAGGCGGCATATTGCCATGAATGGTAATATACCGCCTCATGTTGATTTCGATTATAATTTCAATACATTTCATACGAGGTGATTTCAGTATGGAGTATACGAAAATCGTAACAGCTGAGGATTTATCGCGTTATGCAAATTCTTATATCAGTAGGGGCGTGATCCCAGAACTCATTTATCTTTTGATTCGTCAGTCGATCTCTGATGGCGATGATTGTAGGATTCCATACGGTGATGGCATAAATCAATCGGGGTTGGATGGCAGCGTGGACTGCGCGCAGGGCTTTCTTCAGTTTATTCCTATAGGTCGCTCCTATTGGGAAATTGGAACGGGGGCAGATTTTCGGAAAAAAGCTAATGAAGATCTCAACAAACGAACGGAACAAGTGGAAGAATCTGAGCGGCGTAATACGACATTTGTATTTGTTACGCCGCGTTTATCGGGAGATTCGAAAGAAGAAAATCAACGAGCGTGGTCTACACAACATGCAGATAAAGGCTGGAAGGAAATTCGCATTATTGACGGCGTTAGACTTGCTAATTGGTTGTGCGAGTTTCCAGCGATTGCACGATGGCTGGCAAGAAAAATTGGGATAATTCCAAACGAAAGCGGGATTACGACTCCACTTGAATATTGGGAGGAAAACTTTTCTCGCGGACGAAGTGATAATCCCATAATTTCTCCGCTGGTTTATACGGCGACACGAGAAAAAGCATGTCGTGCAATTAAAGATATTTTTACAGGCAAGGAACAATGTCTTTTCCTTCATCCTGAGAGTGAAGGCGATGTGGAAGATTTTGTTGCTGCATATATAATTTCAACTAAGCATGAAGAGATAAGACAATATGCGCATCAGTGCCTTTTTATCAGTGATACAAGTGCGTGGCGGTCTATAGCTGAATTGAGAAAGCCGCATATTCTTGTTGCTGGTTCGGAACTGGATTTGGATTCGGCACGACAGGATTTGCGTGTGCTTGCCGAAAACAGACAGCACAGGCTCATCATACCACTATACGGATCGTTATCAGATGGGCAATCTAACGTCGTTAAACTGCAAAGCCCTACACAATATCAAATTGAAGATATTCTTAGGAAGGAGAACTTTTCCGATGCGCGAAGCAGAGAGCTTGCAAGAATCGGAAATCGAAGACTGTCTGCCCTGCGCCGATATCTTTTAGGCGGAGCCGTTCCGCGCTACGCAAAATGGGTGGGTGCAGATGATATTGCAAGAGCAAATCTCCTTGGACGATGGAGTGAGAAGAACGTAGCCGATGTTCAAGTATTGGGTAGTGTACTGGGGATGGAGGAGGGAGAAGCTCTTAGACGTCTGAGAGGCATGCTGTATCAGGCAGATACGCCCCTAGCTCAGATGGACGGAAAATGGAGGATTGTTCCACGTGTCGAGGCATGGAATGCACTAGGAAACAGGCTGGCAGATGAGGATTTGGATCGCTTTCAGAAAATCGCGCTTTTGGTTCTTGGGGAACGAGATCCGAAATTCGATCTGCCGAAAGAAGAGCGATATGCTGCTAATGTTCTTGGAAAGGAACTTACATATTCCACACGCCTTAGAAAGGGAATGGCGGAAACACTTGCCCTATTGGGAAGTCGCCCCCAGGCTCTGAGTCAGTGCTCTCGTGGAAAAGCAGAAAGTGTCGCAGCAAGGGTTGTCCATAACCTATTCTGTGATGCTGATTGGGAGCGGTGGGCCGGGCTGGACTCTATTATGCCATTACTTGCCGAGGCGGCACCAAAAGCATTCCTGGACGCAGTGGAAGAGTCTCTTTCCGATTTGTGCACTACACCATTTCGCGAGGTGTTTGCCCAAGAAGGGGGCGACTTGTTTGGCGGTGGAAACTATATCAGCGGATTGCTTTGGGGTTTGGAGTGCCTTGCGTGGAGTCCTGAGTATCTTGCGAGAACAGTAGTCGTTTTGGCAGAGCTTGCCTCGATTGATCCGGGAGGAAGGTATAGCAATAGACCTGAACAGTCACTTGCAGATATTTTTTTGCCTTGGCATATACAAACGACGGCATCATTTGAGCAGAGGGAAGCAGCAATCAAAAAGATTTTGAAAGAGCAGCCCAATGTTGGCTGGAAGCTACTGCTTTCGTTACTGCCCAACAACCTTGGGTCTACCAGTGGCTGCTATCGTCCCGTATGGCGCAACTTTATTCCATCGGATTGGGAAGATGATGTGCTTGTCAGTGAGTACTGGGCACAAATCCATATGTTGGCAGAACTTGCCGCAGAGATGACGCATTCGGATGTTGAAAGACTTATGGAACTGATGGATCGTCTTTCTGACTTGCCTCATGAGACGCAAGAGGTTGTTTTGAAGCATTTGATGTCAGATCATATCCTCCAAATGCCTGAACCGAAGCGAGTCATTATCTGGGAGAAACTGGATGAGCTTGTACGCCGCCATCGAAAATTTTCGGATGCACAGTGGGCTCTCCCTAAAGAAACAATTACAAAAATTGAGCAGATTGCAAACAATATCACGCCTGCCGACCCAATGCTGCGATACCGCTATCTTTTTTCAGAGAGTGATCATGATCTGTTTGATGAGAAAGGAAAGTATGAAGAACAGAGGGAGCACCTTGATGAAAAGCGTCGTTCAGCCCTTGCTAAAATTATGGGCGATGGAGGAGATTTTGCTCAATGTTTGGAGTTTGCGCGGACGACAGCGATGCCGTATAAAGTTGGCCAAACGATGGGGGCGATTGCATCTGATCGCGTTGAAGCTGAGATATTGCCAAGTCAGCTGACTGCTGATGATGAAGTGGTAAAACGTGTTGTTGCAGGATTTGTCTGGGCTCGATTTTGGCAACGGGGGATTCAATGGGTCGATAATTTGCTTCAGCGAAATTGGGAGCCGCCACGCTGTGCAGAGTTTCTCCTACTTTTACCATTTCAAGAGGAGATTTGGGAACGTGTATCGTCGTATCTGGGTGAATCACATGAGGAGCTATACTGGAAGCATGTAGATGTGCGAACGGGAATCTGGAAATGGGAGGCTGTATTTGTCATAGAGAAACTTATTGCATATGGTCGTGCAGGTGCAGCCGTTAACTGTCTTACCTATGTGCTTGATGATGAGGAGGGCTTTGATTCGGACATTGTGACACGTGCGCTGATAGCGGTACTAGCGAATCCTCAAGAGATCAAACAATTGGAGCGTTACGATACAATTGAGTTAATTAAACAGCTTCAATCATCAACTTCTGTCGATATAGAAGCGCTGTATCAGATTGAATGGAATTTTCTCCCTTGGTTTGACCGCCTTTCAGAAGATATTCCACTTACTCTTGAGGAACGTCTTGCTTCAGAGCCGGCATTCTTTGCAGAGATGATAAAATATGCATTTCGCTCCAAGAATGATTCTGCTGATTCCGTCGAAAGACTGGATGAGAAGAAACAATCACTTTCTGAACATGCATATACACTCTTGAATCGTTGGAGCACCTGTCCGGGGATGCAAAAGGATGGTTCGTTCAACGAAGAGGTCTTTCGTGCTTGGATTACCGAAGTGCGTCGTCTCACAGAAGAAAGTGGACATGATGAAATTGCGCAAGTGGAAATTGGGAAGGTACTAACCCATGCGTCGGCAGATCCTAGTGGTTTGTGGATTCACAAATCGGTTGCTGATGTTTTGAATAGACGAGATTCAAAGATAATGAGGCGTGACTTTATGATTGCGCTTATGAATCAGCGTGGTGTTTACAGCTTTTCGCATGGTGTTCAAGAGAGGGAATTGGCGCGAGGATACAGAGAAAAAGCCGAGGCTGCTGAAAAGGCAGGCTTTGTCCGCTTTGCTACGACAATGCGTGAGTTAGCAGATCGGTATGATGAGGATGCCGAGCGGGACGAGAATAGAGATCCTTTAGAGGAATATTCTTGACCAAACAAGGGCTTGTTTTACTTTGTGGTCATTCCTATTATGATTCTGGTTATAGCATGGAAAGGGGACTAAATTGGCAAGAGCATATTATTCTAGCTCGATTCAAAGCTTTCTGGATACTGAAGTAGAACAGATTCTTGGACAGTTGCTGATTCATGATGTGTTCAAAACGGAGGATTTTCAGAAACACGCTTGGCGTGAGGAGATACTTATTTTGAAAGAGCAACTAATTGCATTTGAGGATGGAGGAATTATCTTTGAGTTTACAATTCCGCGCATGGGACATCGGCTTGATGTTGTAATTATCATTGCAGGAATCCTTTTTCTGTTAGAATTTAAAGTGGGAGACAAGGAGTATAGAAAAGCGACCGAAGACCAAGTGATGGATTATGCACTTGATCTAAAATATTTTCATGAGGCGAGTAAAACGCGCATACTCATGCCGATGATTGTGGCAACGGAAGCTGTTGAAGAGATCTGTACGCCATCTTTATTGGAGGACGGTATCGGTGAGGTGTTGCATTGCAATCGACATAATATAGGTAGCACTATTCATCGCAGTTTATCTCAAATGCATGCATCTCCTTTGTCGATGGAGTTTTGGCTAAATGCTCGTTATGCACCGACGCCGACCATCATCGAAGCGGCGCAGGCACTCTATCGAAACCACTCGGTACATGAGATTTCTCGAAATGATGCAGGGGCGGAAAATTTAACTGAGACGACCGCAACGATCAATCAAATTATCGATGATTGCAAGACCAACCATCGAAAAGCTATTTGCTTCGTCACCGGGGTCCCTGGCGCCGGCAAAACATTAGCTGGCCTAAATATTGCTAATGAACGTCATCGATTTGATGCGGATGAACACGCTGTGTTTCTTTCAGGTAACGGCCCTCTCGTAGAAGTTTTGCAGGAGGCACTTGCACGTGATCGCGCAAAAGTAAAAGGAGTGACCAAGGCGGAGGCGAAGCGTGAAACGAAGGCTTTTATTCAAGCGATTCACAAGTTCCGTGACGAGGCGCTAACGTCAGAACGACCGCCTATTGAAAAAGTGGCTATTTTCGATGAGGCGCAACGTGCATGGGATGCACATGCTCTTAGTGCTTTCATGGCGCGAAAAAAGGGGAATCCCAATTTCGTTCAATCGGAACCGGAATTTCTCATTAGTATTATGGATCGCCATGCGGATTGGGCAGTGATCGTATGCCTTGTCGGTGGTGGCCAGGAGATACATACAGGTGAGGCCGGAATATCTGAATGGTTGGAAGCGCTACAGCATGAGTATACTTTTTGGGATATTTATCTTTCTGATCAGATGACAGATTCCGAATATATGGGTGGAAATGGTGGCATGAAAGCTATCCTCGGTGATCGCAACTATACGATTGCACCATCACTTCATTTAGGGGTTTCATTGCGCTCCTTTCGTAGTGAAAAGCTATCGGGATTCGTCAAGGCTTTACTTGATAATGATGTTGTTGCGGCGCAGCGAATATATATGGAACTTTGCACGGATTATCCCATCGTTTTGACACGAAATCTGGCACAAGCCAAAGCATGGGTGAAAGAAAAGGCAAGAGGAACGGAGCGTTATGGCTTGCTGGCATCGGCAGAGGGGAAGCGTCTTCGTGGTCTTGGAATATCCGTGTCCGCCGAAATGGATCATGTTGGCTGGTTCTTAAATGAGAAAGAGCATGTAAATTCTTCTTATTATCTTGAAGTCCCAGCTTCTGAATTTGAAATTCAAGGTCTAGAGATCGACTACGCTCTTTTGGCCTGGGATGCCGACTTCCGATACGTTCATGGTACTTTTGATTATTATCGCTTTCGCGGAACACAATGGAATCACATTCGCCAGGAGCAGCGAAAGAAATATTTGAAGAATGCATATCGAGTGCTATTGACGAGAGCACGGCAGGGGCTTGTTATTTTCGTTCCTGAGGGTGATGCGGATGATGCTACGCGTAAAGCGGAATATTATGATGGAACATACGAGTATTTGCGTAGGATTGGGATTGCAGAGATTCATTGATTCCGCGCCAATCTGTTTAACGCTTAAGGAAACGCTGATAAAATGAAGTCGCCCAGATTTGCGCAGATGCGCTGTATCTATCGAGGAGACAAGCTACACGCACAAACGTCCACTTTGTGGACATTGTGCGCCGCCCTTAATGAAAGGTACCCAATCAATCTGCGCCCTTCGGGCTTGACTTCTTGGACTGTCATAGTAACAAACCGCAAGCGGTATGAGGTCACATGTGACCCCAACAGCGTGGCGCCGCCGGAAATGAAGCTATTGTAGTTTCAATACCGCAAGCGGTATGAGGTCACATGTGACTGTGTCTGGGAGGCTGCAGAAACAGAAGGCTCAAAAGGTGGTTTTGGAAAACCTCCTCGAAACCGAACGTATGATCGCACTTTTTCGGCTGTCATTACATACCCCGCGAGTATGTAATGACAGCGCCAAGCCTTATATAGCAAGGCTTGCGGCGATTCGAGGAAAATCGGAAAACCTACCCCGTTTTTTCGCCTCTGAGAGGTTTTCTACTTTTCATACTCAACATGGTTTTTCACATTTGTCAAACATATCCAAGAAGCAAACCTGCAGGGCGCAGATGATTGGGCATATCATAAGAAGCGCTGATAAATTCAGTCACCCGTCTTCATACATCTGTCCTGTCATCGTCGACAAACCCTTGATACAGCACCACATGATTGTCCGACGTTGACCGCGATAGATACAGTGCATCTGTGAAAATCCAGGCAACTTCATTTTATCAGCGCTTCACTAGCTCGTCGCCACCCTCCGCATCGCAATGGGGAACGAATACGTTTCAAAACAGCCACAAGGGCGGCAAAGGGCGATCCCGGAAGCAATCCCAAGGGGCGGCGTTCAACGTTGACCAACCAGAGCCGCATACTTCGCACGCTCGTCAGCTGGAATCTGCAGCACGTCCATCGCTTTTTCCACGGAGAAGTTCATGCTTTGCATCACGTTGCGGATGGCTGTAATCGTCGTTTCAAGCACACCTTGCGACAGGCCTTGCGACAAACCTTGCGACAAGCCTTCTGCTCTCGCCTCTTCAGCGCGAACCTCTAATGCACGCTCTTGATTCCAAGCAAAATTCAGCATATCGAAAACCTCCTCCTCCTGCTTCTGACGGAAATAATCTTCCAGATAATTATGCGCGATACAGTATCGCGTGGCTTCGCTTATTGCGACTTCGAGCGCATTTCCGCTCTTGACACTTTCTCGCACCTTGGCGACGAAAACGCTGTAGCTTCTGAGCGCATGGCTTTTTTCTAGTATCGGACGATTCCGCTTATCATTGATATTGAGAACTTTGACTGCAAGCTCTATATCTCCCTGGCACCGTTCAAAAGCATCCGATAAGCGCAACACCCACATATCTGGCATTTCCGCCTCACCATTATAGAACACATAAAACTTCGGTGTTGGGGCTGTCGCATGAGTCGAATTTGACTTATGCACAGCCTCTCTTTTTTATTGCGTGAATCAAATATTCATTTCGATGAAAAGACTCTCGAAAAAAATGCGCAGGAAAGAACGCTGTACCATGCCAGCTTTTTTCCTGCGTATTTTTATGCTGCAACGTCTACGGGGAAGAGATGTTGCCCGCCGCATCCTCGTTGGATCTTTTGATGCAGTTTCCCGAAGTTATGTGCCATCGCCAGAAGCATCGTTTCCACAAGCACATTGGCATTGCCCCGGCTGAGGAAGCGGCGAAAGCCCATGTCCGCCTTGATGTTGGCAAAAGCGTCTTCCGCTTGGATGCTTCGATTGACTCTCAGCCATATTCCTTCATCCGATGTCAGTCGCGCCTTCGAGGCCGCTCGTTCCTCAGGGAATGTTTTCGCCACTTCCAAGCTCTTCGGCCGCTCTTCTAACGGCAGTTTTGATTTGCTCCGTATGCACTCAGCTTTCCTTTCACAGCCGTTGCAATCTTCTGCCGTGTAGCAGGTCTTGACACTCGTATAGCCGGTCTTGTTTCTCACCGTCTTCGTGCCCGTAACCTTGAGTTTCCTGCCGTTGGCACAGAGATAGGCGTCTTCGTCGCCGAGATAGGTCATGTTCTCGAAACGCCCGATGTCATTCTTCCAAGCGCGGGTCTTTGCTCGCTCGTAGTTGTTCGGCTTGATGTAGGCCGCCTGCCCGTTAGCCTTGAGATAGACGTAGTTTTCTTCGCTTTCATATCCAGCGTCGGCAATGACCTTGGCATAGCGTTCCTTCACATGTGCATGGAAATCCTCTAGGAACGGGATGAGCGTTGCGGTGTCCGTCGGTTGCGACCCCACCGTTGCCCATGTGATGAATTCTGCATCGACGCCGCATTGGATGTTGTAGGCTGGTTTCAGTTGTCCGTTCTTCATCGCATCTTCCTTCATTCGCATGAAGGTCGCATCGTGATCCGTCTTGGCAAAGCTGTTGCGCGTGCCCATGATGCGGAGCTTTTTCTGGTAGTCTTTCCAGCGAGCGATGAACTCGTCCAGTTTCTCCAACGCCTTTTGCAGCACGCTTTTTCGCCGTCCGCTCCCATGCACGAAGACGAGGCCTTGCTTTTTCTGCAGACGTTTCAGCTGCTTTCGCATTTTCTTGAGGTGGCGCAAGCGGAGATCCTTTCCATGTCGGACGGATATGGAAAGCTGCTGTTCTGCTTGCTCGATGAAGACGAGCAGTTTTTCCAGCAGTTTCGCTTGATTTTTCAGGACGGTCTTCTTCCAGACGAACTTGTATTTGTTGGCGATAGACTCGATCTTGGTTCCGTCGATGAAGATGTGCTCAAGCGATATGACGCCGAGCGTTTGCAGGAGGATGTCCATTTGCGCGAACAGTTCCTTGATGCAAGATGCCAGGTGTTTTGAGCGAAAGCGCGAGATGGTTGCGTGATCGGGCGCGGGTTTTCCCTCCAAAAGATAGAGGAAGTTCACGTCGCGCCGACAAGCCGTCTCGATTCTTCGGGAGCTGAAGAGATGGTTCATGCCGGAATAGATGAGAATGGCGAGCAGTTGCCTGGGGGACGCCAGCTTTTTGTCGATACGTCCATAGGTGCGATAGAGCGCGGTCAGATTCATCCCTCCGATACATTGGCGCAGCAGGCGAACTGGGTCATTCTTGGGAATCTGCATTTCAAAATTCAGGGGCAGGCAGGGTTGATAAGTTTCGCCTCATGCGGTATAATCTGGTTGTAAAATTAGTTTTTTTGCATAAATCTATTTTACACCTGCCTCCGCCCTTTTGCTAGGGTGGAGGCTTTTTTTGTGCATGAAAATCGGCTCTATAATAAATGTTGTGGTTCTCCCCCTAGCCGTGTGGGGAGAATTGCAACATTTATTTTTATGCATAACAAAAGACACGGCAAGCATCTGCTATAATATTAACCGCTAAACCAATATCAAGGAGGACTTGCCATGTCTTACGAAAAGAATACCACAAACTGTTTCGATCTGCCAAGTGAATATCTAAAAAAAGTAGAAGCTAATATTTGGGAATTGAAACTTCCTCGAACCAATCACCAATGCCCGCGTTGCCATAACTCTACGGATAAGGTGCACGACTATCGCGTCCAAACCATCAAAGCGACTAGTCTCGTCGCACACACCGTTCGGTATCACAAACGTCGCTATGTCTGCACCTCCTGCGGCAAGGTATTCCCCGAACAGGCGCCCTTCCTTTCCCGCTATCAGCGCATGACGAAGACACTCATCTGCCAGCTCATCGTGGAGCATGGTATGCTTTCCACTTCTTAATGAAAGGTACCCAATCAGTCTGGCCCTTCGGGCTTGACTTCTTGGACTTTCATAGTAACAAACCGCAAGTGGTATGAGGTCACATGTGACTCTGTGTCTGGGAGGCCGCAGAAACAGAAGGCTCAAAAGGTGGTTTTGGAAAACCTCCTCGAATCCGAACATGTGCTCGCACTTTTTCGGCTGTCATTACATACCCCTCGAGTATGTAATGACACCGCCAAGCCTTATATAGCAAGGCTTGCAGCGATTCGCGGAAAATCGGAAAACCTGCCCCGTTTTTTCGCCTCTGGGAGGTTTTCCACTTCCCCTAATGTACCATGATTTAGGCTCTTTGTCAAATCGGAATCTCGTGCAAAAAATCACTCTGAGCATTCGTCCTGCAGGATCTCGATGACTGCCTGGCGCATCTTCTCAGGTGCGAGGACGCGAGCGGCGGAGCCGAGCGAGAGAATCTGTCCGATCATCTCCTGCTCGTCGAAGTCGTAGTAGAAAACCGTGAGCGTGTAGACGCCGCTCTCCTCGTCGAACGCCGCTTCCTTGTCGTAGGGCGCGAAGAGGCAGAATGCACGCTCGACGGCGTTGTTCTTCGGCGCGAGGCGCAAGGTCACGGAGCGCCGCCTCGCCGCGAGGAAGGCGCGGAATTTCTCTTCTGTATCGCGCGGCACAGGCTCTTCCAACACGCGAATCTCCTCGATGCGCGAAAAGTTCATCTTGACGGCTCGTCCCTCGTCCACGAGCCAGACGATGGCGCGGCAGCGGTTCTCCTCGGCGTCGTATTCGAGGCGGCACGGCGCGGCCTTGCTCTCATGGCGTGCGCCCCGCGCATCGACGTTGCGGCAGAAGACCATGCGCCCCTCTGCAAGCGCACGCCAGAACTCGCCGAGAGGCTCTTCCACGAGGCGCACGTCATCGCCCCTGCCGCGCAGGACGCGCCAGACCTCCTGCGGATAGGCGCGAACCTCAGCAAGGCGCGAGAGCAGTTTCCCGCGCAGTTCGTCCGCCACGAGAAAGGCGGCACTTTCGTCTTCGAGCATGGTCTTGAGCCAGCGAAGTTCAGCTCTTGTCGGCGGCAGACGCACAGGCTTTTCCAGAAAAAGCTCCGCTTCGCCGTTCGGCGAGAAGGAGAACATCGTCTCGATGATTTCCTCATGGCGCGAAGTATCCACGGGATCGAGCGGCTGCAGACGGCGCAAGATATCTTTGCGTGTCAGCTTCGCCCCCGCGTGAATCTCCTTGATGACTTCGACGAGCGAATGAAAGAGCGCCGAATGAAGCTCATGAAAGAGTGAGGTGTTCGCCATAATTTTCCAGTGCCTCCTCCAAATCCTCTTTGAGTCTCTCCGCAAGATGCGGCGACTGCGGCAGCGAGACGTGCGCGAGCGGCCAGAAGGTGCGCAGCCACGGCAAGAGGCTTCGTGCATCCGCGATCTTGAGCCGTACGCCGATCCGCCCGTCCGCCTCTTCGAGCACCGCTTCGGAAAATCGCGCGAGGATGCGTCCCTTCACCGCTGCGCCTGCCGTCTCTCCCTTCGGGAAGAAGTCGATGCAAAGTTCAGGCTCCTTCACGGCGATCTTCGGCAGAGCGCCCGTCCACACCCTGCCCGTGCGCACCTTCTGCATGAGGTCGAGCCGAAACATCTGACTGCCCTGCGCGCGCCTGCCGCCTTTCGCGGGCAGACGCGCCGCCAGCACATAGCGGCGTCCCGCATACATATCGCTGACGAGGCGAAGCGGCACGACGCGCAGCTTGCGCCTTTCCCTGCCGTAAACGAACGTCATCTCGCGCCGCTCCTCCAAGCATGTCAGACATTGAAAGACAACCTCGTCGTCGAGAAGGTGCGCCGTCGCCCTATGCTTGAACTGAGCGAGCGGTTTTGTCTCTTTTTCCTGGCCGTCGTGCTGCAAAGCGTCCTCAAGGAAGCAGCCAGGCAAGGAAAACTGCGTCATGGCGCGATAGAACGAAGCGGCGCGGCAGAGTGACGCCACATCTTCGGACGAGAGCCGCTCCAGAGGGTCGTCCGCCAGGCGATAGAGGAAGCGTCCGTTTTCCTCCGCCTTGCAGACGACGCCCTGCTCTTCGAGATCCTGCAGATAGCGCTGCACCGTCCTGCGGCTGAGATCCTCCAAGCCTTCCGGAATCGCCTTTCCCGACATCATCTCATACTCGAAGATCGTCGTCACATCGAGCGCCTCTTTCGCCGCGCCGAGAATCTGCAGCAAGCCGATGAGGCAGAAGGCGGTCGTATTCTTCAACGCCTTGATGCGGTAGGTGTAGGCGAGAAAATCATCGGTGATGCGGTAGGAATCGCCTTCGAAGCGGTAGACCTCGCGCCGCCCTTGGCGCGAGGATTTGAGGCTTCCCTCGGGCAGGAAGAAGCGCAGACGCGCCATGTTCTCCTCATAGGCGCGCGCACTCTGCCCCAGACGCTCGACGAGGAACGACTTGTGATAGCAGCCGTAGGAGATGTAGCGAAGGAGCGGCCGCACGGTGTCGTAGTCGCCGATGAAGCGGTTGGCGGCGGTGCTTTCCCGGCGGTTTTTTGTCTTGCTCTCTGTACGCATGGCCGCCCTCCATCAAAATCTTTCGAGCAGCGGCAGCGCCTCCTCGAAAAGCGACCTCAGCTCCTTCGCCCCGCCGGGCGCACTGTCCTCGCGTGCATGGTTGCTCTGGTTGCGCTCCTCCTTGAGCCTGTAGTAAATATCGAGCAGGGCATAGAAATCCTCGTGCGGGATGCGGCAGGAAATGCCGCCTTGTTCGAGACAATAGCGAAAGGAAAACAGCTCCTTCGTGCCTGGAACGAGAGAAACATTGGAAAAGATTTTATCCGCTGTGCTCGCCTTCATGTTGCCGCGGACGAATTTTTCGAGCGCCTTGAGCTTTGTCTTGCCATATCGCTGTGCGCAGAATTTCTCGTGCCACTCCTTCTTCAAGGCTTCTCGCGCAGTTTCATCCGCTTCCTCCGGCATGTCGAGCTGCTTCTCGCACAAGGCGTCTGCCAAGGAGTCCCACAAGGAATCTGCAGGAGCTTTTCCCTGAAAATCCTGCGGATTCCTGCCCCATGCAAGAAGTTTCTCATAAATCTGGCGCACATCTTCCTCGTTTTCCAAAACAAGGCTTTCATGTGCCCTCTCCGGCCAAGACTTCACGGCAGGATCTTTGGCGACACTCCTGTGCAGCTGCGCCGCCCAGCCTTCCTCCCCTGAAAATGCCGCCTCCTTGCCGTCCAGTGCGTCCGCCATGATGGTCTGCATGATCCGCCGATATGCCTTCTTCGCATTCTCCAGAAAAGCGTCTACCTGCCCCACGCCTTTGCTGTCCTTGTAATCGGCGAAAAGGTAGAACACCCAACTGCGCTTATCGGTCTCCCGCATACTGGCTTGTACCTTCGCAGCAAAATCCTCCGTGAACTGCAGGATCTTGCGCTCCGTGAGGATCGCGGGCACGCGCTCGGTGAAGAGCGTCAGCGCCTGCTGCAGGTAGCCGTGATTTACGCACCAGCGCAGGAGTTTCACATCGTCGATCTTCTCGCCGAGAATTTCCCTGTACTCTTCCTCGACGCGGAAGCGAAGCTGTGCGATCATGCCCTCGTTGATGTCCGCGCCGTCTGCTTCACTGCCTTCGCGGAACTCCTTCAGCGCCTTGAAAAGCTCCTCGACGGCATGAGCGAACGCGCCGTAGTGGCAGACCTTGATCTCCTCCGCGAAGCCATGCATAGCGAGAAGCAGTCGGTGCAGACGCTCGGAAATATGCGGCGGCCTTGCGAGAATCTTCTTGTCGTAGCCGAAGTAGCGCAGGATGGCGGAAACGCTGCCGAACTGCGCGAACTCGTCCGCGCCCGCGATAAGGTCGAAGATACCGTAGACGTCGTTCACCTCTTCCACGATTTTCAAGCCCATATTTGAGTACAGAACCTTGCCGATCTCAATGCCGTTGTACTGCAAAAGGCGCATGACGGCGAACATCAGCATGACGGCATGGCGCGGGCCTCCCGTGAGGTCAGCATGGAGCACTACCGTATCGCCCTGTGCCCTTTTCGCCTGCGCATAGTCCATGATGCGCTCTGCCATTTCCAATACGAAGCGCCTCGTTGCAGAAATCGGCATTTTCGCATCATAGGGAACAACTTCGATAAATCCCGATTCCTCAATGCAAGGCAGAACATCCGTCAGACGCTTCTTGAAATAGCCGAAATGCGTGACGCCTGCATCGACATCCGGCGAAGGCTGTTCAATCTCGATGGGTTCTTGAACCTTTTCCGTTGCAAAGAGGAACATCTTGTCCAGCGAGATGTTCCTGTCACCATCCTTTGAAAGCAGGAGATGACGCACCGCCGATTCGTTCGTCACGCCGCAATCGCCAATAGCGCCCGCATATTCCACCATCGACACCCGTTTAGGGTTTTTTCGATCCGTCTTTACGTCGCTCAACATAAGAAGCATGATATGATGCCGCATATTTCTTCCTCCTCCATGCTGTTTTCCTACGGACAAAGACCCGCCAAGATGCCTACCGATACTCGCGAAACCGCGTGAAGACGAAGCGGCTGATTTTTCGCACCGATCCGTCCTCTGCCTGCTCCTCGACCGCCTCTCTCCGGCTTGCTGCCGCGAGGACGGTCACGCCCGCCGCACGCAGGAGGTTCACGAGATGGTAGATGTAAGTGAATTCGCCTTGACACAATACGGCGCGAGGCTTCTTCGCCAAGATCTTCGCGGCGTTCTCCTCAGCGAGCTTCGCGACGCGCTCCTCGTCCCAATCCGCTCCGATGTCTGGAAACGGCAGATCCACGATCTCGCCCCAGACGTGCGCCGCCTCTTTCTGCGCCGCCGGCCACTTCGCCGAAGCATGATTCGTATGGTTGATGAACATGCTGCTCCCCCTATGCTTTTCTAAGTTTTTCGATGTAGGCGGCGATCTCTTCTTCCAGTCGGTCATTTTCCAACGCGCCTTGATTTCTGCGAGATGTAGGCGCGTTTTCAGCCGCGTGGTTCGTATCGTTGCGGCCTTGACGGATGAAATAGAAGCCGCGCAAAAACTCGACGGCTTCCTCCGTCGTCTTCTGCGTATACATCAAAAGTTTCCCGTGGCCTGACAGCATCCTGCGATAGCAAGCTTCCCGGCGCAGCCATTTCTCTTCGGGAGATTCCTGCTTCTTCGCGGTGCGTCTCTTTTTAGACGGCGGCTCTTTTCCGGCGCACGCCTCTTCACACTTCCTGCCGTCTATGCCCAGCGCCGTGAAAATATCCTCATTCGATTTGCCTGCCAAGCGCCGCAAAATCTCTTCATGAAAAAACTTCTTTTTTGGAGATGGATGTAAAAGGGTGATGGCACGGTCGATGATGGTATTGCGCGTGCGGAATCCCATCTGCCGCAAGTCATAGTTCTGCCATTTGGAGGCGATTTCATCGTAAGCGGCAAAAAAACTTTGCACGCCTTGTTTCATCTCCGGCGGCAAGTCCTCGACCCTTGTGCGAACTCCGCTGCTCAGTATCGTGCGAAGGAGGTTCGTCATTTCCTTGAAGGAAGCGTTGCGGAAATCTCCTTCTGGAACAGGTATCGTCGGCGGTTTCACTTCTTTGCTCTCCGTCACCTGGCCATACGAATTGATGAACTCCTGCTGCCAGCTCCGCATTCCCGCGCCAGAATCCCCGCGCTCTTGGCATTGCTCAATGACCTCCTCATCCTCCGTATAGCAGATCTTCTTCTCCACCAAGATCGCTGGAATCCACTCCGTGCAGAGCGTCATTGCCTGCTGCAGGAATTTCTTCTGCACGCACCATGCGATGATGTCGAGACGGCGATCCGATTTCTCACCCGACGCATTCTTGATGACAGAGCCGTATTCCCCCTCGATGACGCCGAGGATGTGCGAGAACATCTCCTCCTCGATGGAGACGGGCTTCGCCTGCCGAAAGGCGCGAATTTTCTCGGCGAGATCGGTCATCTCGTCTTCAATGACGCTCGTGCGGCAGATGCGTATGGCATCGGAAAAGCGACGCATGGCGGCAAAAAGTGCGGAAAAATCCTCGCTGTGGCGCGAACTGCGGCTGAAATACTCCTCCAGCGCCTGCACGCTGCCGTACTTCTGGAACTCGTCCGCACCCGTGACGAGATCGAACATGCGTCGAATATCGTCGGTCAGATGAACGCGGCTCTCTCCGCCTCGAACGAAGTCCGAATATACGACATGCCCCATGCGGATGCCCATATACTTCGACAACTGCATGACGACGAGCAGCATCAGCGCCGCATAGCGAAAGCCGCCCGTCATATCGGCATGAAGAACGACCTCTGCCTCAGGCTCTTCTTCGCGCACGCGCTCGGCAAAGGCGCGGACACGCTCCGCGATGCCCGCAATGCTGCGCATCGAGTCCTCGATGCCCATCTTCGAATATTCGATGTCTTCGAATACCTGTGAAAGCTCCGAATATTTGCACACGCTCTGCGCCTTCAAAAGCTCGACGGCGGACATCGACTCAGAACGGTATTTCTCCATCAGCGCCAGCCAGTCCGCCGTATCCCGCTGCACTCTCTCGCGAGCCTGATCCGTCTCGATCAGAATGATCTTCGCAAGGCCGCCTTCCTCCTGCAGCAGAGACTGCAGCTGGCAAACGGCGGCCTCGTTCGTCTGCATGCATGAAAATATCTCTTTTCCATCGACGCTCCGATATTCGACGTTCGATGGCTTCTGCGTCAACTGGCTCACGAAGGCCACCATCACATGAACATTTTTCGTCATTGAATCCATCTCCCCAAAAAGCCCGTCCGCAAGTGTATTTCCAGCAGTCTGTCTACATTGTTGAAAATGTCACGGAAAAGAGAGTCCCGGTATGCACGCTGCGGTTTCCTCATAGAACTGCCCCCTTTGTCACATTATACTATAAGCCGCGCCAACGCGACAAGGAATGCCGGCGGCTTCGGCTGCAGTAAAAATGCCCTGCACGGATGCAGGACGAGGCGCATACTCCCGCGAGCGGCTTCTTTGAGTCTATTATAGTCGCGAGGAGACGCTTCTGCGTATCAAAAAAAGTGCGACCATGATAAGTGATACCTGCTTCAAAGCTGGCATACAAAAAGAGAGCCGAACGGCTCTCTTTTTGTATGCCAAACCGCAAGCGGTATGAGGTCACATGTGACAGGGAAGGGCGACGATGAAGAACTCTGCCAGAATGAGTTTCAATACCGCAAGCGGTATGAGGTCACATGCGACTCTGTGTCTGGGAGGCCGCAGAAACAGAAGGCTCAAATCACGGTTTTGGAAAACCTCCTCGAAACCGAACGTGCGATCGCACTTTTTCAGCTGTCATTACATACCCCGCGAGTATGTAATGACCCTGCCAAGCCTTATACAGCAAGGCTTGCGGCGATTCGAGGAAAATCGGAAAACCTACCCCGTTTTTTCTCCTCCGGGAGGTTTTCCAATTTTTACTCTACCATGCTTTTTCACATTTGTCAAACATGTTGGCCAACCAGAGCCGCATACTTCGCACGTTCGTCGGCCGGAATCTGCAGCACATCCATCGCCTTTTCTACGGAAAAGTTCATGCTGTGCATTACGTTGCGGATGGAAGCAGTCAAGCCCTCCTGTCGTCCCTCCTGTCGTCCCTCCTGTCTCCCATCCGCTCTCGCCTCTTCAGCGCGAACCTCTAAGGCACGCTCTTGATTCCAAGCAAAATTCAGCATATCAAAGACCTCCTGCTGACCTATCCAAGAATCAAGCCCACAGGGCGCTGATGATTGGGCAATAGGTCGTATGCGAAAACGTCCCAAGAACGCGAACCGAAGGTGAAGCGTAATTGGCTGACGTTGACCGCTCTTTTTGCTTTTGACGGAAATAATCTTCCAGATAATTATTTGCGATACAGTATCTCACGGCTTCGCTTATTGCAACTTCGAGCGCATTTCCATTCTTGACACTTTCTCGCACTTTGGCGACGAAGACACTGTAGCTTTTTAGTGCGTGGCACTTCTCCAGGATGGGGCGACCTGGCTGATTGTTGATGTTAATGATCTCAACTGCAAGCTCCAAATCAGCTTTTCTTCCCTCGAAAGCATCAGAAAGATGAAGCGACCACGTATCGGGCATCTTTTCGATTCCGTTGTAGAATACATAAAACTTCGGTGCAGGCAAGGGGATCAATCTTTTCCGATAGACCGCATCGGCATCCACATAGCGACGATAGACTTCTGCCAAATACATGAGCATTCTCAATGGCATGTTCGCATTGGTCGTGCTTTGATGCTCGGTCAGGAGAACATGCTGACCGCCGACGATAAAACCTACGTCATTCTTGACGCCTGAGAAAAGAGTTTCATTGATCGTGGCGAGCGTTATATCGCTGGCTGTCGTTCTAATCCCCAGAAGAGCCTCATAAATTTCCGGCAGTCTGTCTGCGTTGTTGAAGATGTCGCGGAAAAGAGAGTCCCGATATGCACGCTGCGGTTTCCTCATAGAACTGCCCCCTTTGTCATATTATACTATAAGCCGAGCCATCGCGACAAGGAATGTCGGCGGCTTCGGCTGCAATAAAAAATGCCCTGCACGGATGCAGGACGAGGCGCGTACTTTCGTGAGCGGCCTCTTTGAGTCTATTATAGTAGAGAGGAGACACTTCTGCGTGTCAAAAAAGTGCGACCATTGAAAGCGATGCCTGCTTCGAAGCAGGCATACAAAAAGAGAGCCGAACGGCTCCCTTTTTGTATGCCAAACCGCAAGCGGTATGAGGTCACATGTGATATTTGTCTACAGTTTGTCTACAAATACCATGATTCGCTGTTTCAATACCGCAAGCGGTATGCGATCACATGTGCCTCTGTGTCTGGGAAACCGCAGGAACAGAAGGTTCAAATGCGGTTTTTCATTTCCCGTAATGTAGCACGACTCCGCTTCTTTGTCAAATCCGAGTATTCATTTCCATCGTGCTTTCTATCACTGGAGAAATTGTTCTTCTCATTTTAGCAGGAATCTTCCTCAATTAGTCGAATGTTAAAAGTAAATAAATTCCGCAAAGGAGGCTTTTTGATGGAGCTGAAAGCACTGCTTTTCGACACACGCTCGATTCAGAAGTACATCTTTTCCAGCAGCCGTCTCAAGACGCAGATCGGCGCTTCCTATCTCGTCGACCGCGTCTTTGACGATGTGCTGCTTCCCGTCATCTGCGAGGTCTGCGGCGCGGCGGAGCTTGACGATGCGACTTGGCGCGAGGTCGCCTCGCCCGACTGGACGTCGATGCCGCAGAAGGCGCGTGTCGCCTATATCGGCGGCGGCAACGCGATGATTCTGCTGCGAGCCGATGCAGGCGAGGCGGCGGCGGAGATCGTGCGCCGCTTCTCGAAGGAGCTTCTCGTGCGCTGCCCGGGACTGCAGACGGGAGCCGCCATCGGCACGGTCGATCTCGCATCCGACGGCAGTTGGCTGTCCGAGACGGCGAACCGCACCGCGCTCGTCTTAAAGCTCAAGGAGCAGCAGAACACCGCATTTCCTCGGACGACGATTCCATACACGGGTTTGACGCTCGCCGCCGACGGCGCGGACGAGACGGCGACCTCCTACGATACGAGCCGCGAGCGCTATATTGCAGAGAGCGAGGCCGCGAAGCTTCGCGTCGCGACGCCGCGTCACGAGGGCGGCGAACTGCAGCCGGCCAGAGCGGAGAAGGCGCTTTTGGAGAAGCTCACGAGCGTCCTCACGGACGAGGAGAAATCGCGCTTCATGGAAAACGCGGTGTTTCCGAGCGAATTGGACAAGCTCGGGCAGAAAGAGACAGAAAATTACATCGCTGTCGTCCACATTGACGGCAACAACATGGGGAAGAAGTTCGCCGATCTCACGACGCTTTCCGCCTACAAAAACAAGTCACAGGAGATCCGCACGGCGACGATCCGCGCCTTTGCCGAGCTTGTCCTCTCCATGAAAGAGGACAGCTTCCCCTTCCTCGCGCAGAGGAAGGACGGCGAAAAGCGCCGCTATCTGCCCGTGCGCCCGCTAATCCTCGGCGGTGACGACATGACCTTCGTCTGCGCGGCGAAGGTCGCCTTCGACTGCACGGCGTTCATCATGAAGTCGCTGCTGGCAAAGGGTGTCGACACATGCGCGGGCGTCGCGATCTTGCCGACCGCCTATCCTTTCTTCCGCGGCTACGAGATCGCCGAGCAGCTTTGCGACTCGGCAAAGGGGCGCATGAGAAAGCTCGCGAATGAACGCGAAGGCCTGCGCGAGGAGGCGAGCTGCTGGCTCGATTTCCTGCGTCTGCACGGCGAGCAGGCGCCGACGCTCGATGAGATTCGCCGCCAAGAGTACCGCGCGGCACTCGGCAGCCTGCACTTCGGCCCGTATCGCATCGACGGCGAATCCCACTACGCTTTCGCCCGGCTGCGCGAGCTCGCCGAAGGCCTCTCGAAGAGTCTGCCGAGCGGCAAGCTCAAGGATCTGCGCGCCGTCTTGCAGCACGGGGAGCACGAGGCAAAAAAATACCTCGAACAGATTCGCCACGACGGCTACGCTCTGCCGCAGCCTGCGGGCTGGGAAGCCTACGCCGCGCATCTTTGGCAGGAGCACGGCGGCCGCATGCGAACGCCGTTTGTCGAGGCGATCGAGCTGTTGGAATTTTTGCCGCCGAAGAGCGCGCATGATGGAAAGGAGGCGTCATGATGACTCGCTACACCCTGCGCATCGAAGCGCTCTCGCCGCTCGCCCTGACCTCGGGCAAGGCGGACGTGACGCTCGACTCCGCCATCGTGCATGACAAGTACGGCATCCCGTTCTTCCCGGCCAAGCGGCTTCGCGGGCTTCTCTATGAGAGCGCCGTCGAGGTCACGGAGATGGCGGAGCTTTCGGGACGCGGTTTCCTCACGCGCCGGACGGTCGCGGAGCTTTTCCGCCACGTCGAAGGTCAAGACTCTCTCGTGCGCCTCTCGCTGCACGACCTTCATCCCGAGGGCTACGAGGAACTGAGCGCGGATCTCGCCTATCTGATGGCACGTTACGAGGCGGCGCTCTCGCCGCTCGATGTCCTCGAAGAGTACACTACCGTGCGCTTCCAGACGGAGATCGACAAGGAGAGCGGCACGGCTCGCGACAATTCGCTGCACAACATGCAGGCCGCGCTCGCCGACGACCTCGTCTTCTGCGGCGAGATCACGCTGACGGGCGGCGAGGCGCGCCACGCTGAAGCGCTCGCGCTCGCCTGCGCCAACCTGCGCACGGCGGGACTCAAGCGCAACCGCGGCTTCGGCAAGATCCGCTGCACGCTCTCGGGCGGCGAGGAACTTCTCTTGGCAGCGCTCGGAAAGGATGTGGGCTGATTGAAAGAGATGCGAAAAATTTCCTTGACGATCGAGGCGCTTTCGCCGCTCGTCCTCACGGCGGGCAGCCAAGGCGCGATCCTGACAGAATCGGGCGACGCCATCAGCGGCTCGATCGTGCGCGGCATGATCGCCGCGCGCTTCATCGAGGCGCAGAACCTCGGCAGAGCCGCCCACGAGTCCGAAGCCTTCCGCCGCCTTTTCGCGGGGGCGCTGAAATTCTCCGCCGCCTATCCGTCGAAAGGCGGCGAAAGCGCCATGCGCCTGCCGCTCTCGCTGCAAAAGGACAAGCTTTCCCCCGCCCTCGCCGACCTCTCAGCGTCGGACGGCACGGCGCTCAAGGGCTACAAGCCGCTCAAGGGCTGCGGCATCGTGCGCGGCGCGGCAATCGAGCGCGTGGAGACGAAGAAGAACATCTCTCTCCACATGAGCCGCGACGAGGACGGCGAACGTCTCGCGGGAAAGAGCACGGAGGGCGGCATCTACAGCTACGAGTCGCTGCTTCCGGGGCAAGCGTTCTGCGGCGAAATCGTCGGCGAAGCGGCGGACATTCAAGAGCTTTTGACGAGCATCGACTGCGAGGACGGCGCTTTCCTCAGCCAGATCGGCAAGTCGCGCTCCACGCAGTATGGACTGTGCCGCATCGCGCTCAATGCGCCCGCACCGCTCGAACCCCTTGCCCAATCGCTCCTTTCGAGCACTCTGCGCCTGCGCCTCGCGACGCCGCTCCTCTCGGACGCCGCATTCTCGAGGAACGCACGCGAGGTGCTCGACGAGGAAATTCTCGCACCGCTCAAAGAAAGCGCCGAATCCGACGACTTCTCCCTCGGGCGCATCTTCGCGGCTTCCGCCTCGGCGTCGAACTTCGTCGGCGTATGGAACATGCGCCGTCCCACGCAGTTCGGGCTGGACGCAGGCTCCATCTTCGAGTTGAAGAAGGCTTCGCCGTGGACGAGCCGCGACGCGGCGGCTCTTGCCGCCATCCTCGCCGAGGGCGCAGGCTCTCGCACGGAGGAGGGCTTCGGCAGACTCGCCCTGTGGACGGTCGATGCGCCGACGCTCTTTGAATCGACGCAGGAAAGGCCCGAGCGCCGCACCGTCAAGAGCGAACGCGCGCGCGCCATCGTCCGCGCCGTCCTGCGCCGGCGCATCGCCCAGAGCGTTCGCCTCGCGGCGTACAAGGACGCCTCTGCCCTCACGGGAAGGCTCGCGGGCATGACCCACGCTTTCGCGCGTCTTGAAGCGATGCTCGGGCCGCGTGAAGACCTCGAAGGCGCACCGGCACGCTTTCGCGCGAAATTCGCCGCCGAGGTCGGCGCAAAGCGCACGCCGCTCGCTCGCCATCTCGAAGGCGTGAAGCTCGGCGCGGCGGAGCTGCGCGACATCCTCCGAGGCGAGCGTCCTGAACTTTCGCCCTACGCTTCGCTCGACCTTTCGGCGGAAGTGCCGCAAGAGCTTGCCGAAGATGCAGGCTTTTCGCGTCCCGCGCTGAAAGACGACGGGGAAATCTTCTACGATTACTGGCTCTGGTTCTTCCGCCACGCGCGAAAGAGAGCCGTGCAGCAGCGAAAGGAGGCGGCTGACTGATGGCAGAGGCAAGTGTTTCAACAAACGGCCAGATGGCGTGCGTCACGAAGAAGATCCTCCTCGAAGGCACGCTCTCGCTCGACTCCCCGCTGCTCATCGGCACGGGGCTGACGGCTCGCGCGGTCCGGCAGGAAACCGACATGCAGGTTTTGAAAGATAAAAAGGGACGCCCCTTCATTCCCGGCACATCGCTCGCGGGCGTGCTGCGCACGCTGCTCGAAGATGAAGAGGCGGCGCTCCTCTTCGGCTCGGCAGAGCGCGGCGAGAAGGCAGGCGGCGCACAGAGCGCCATCGACGTCGAGGACGTGCTCCTCGAAGACGCTGCCATCGCCGTGCGCGACGGCGTGGGAATCGCGGACTTCGCACGCACGAGTATTGCAGGGCGCAAGTACAACTACGAAGCCGTCGAGCGCGGCGCGAAGGGACGGCTGCGCATGACCGTCACCGTGCGCCGCGCCCATGCGGAAAAGGGGCTGGAAGAAGCGGTGCAGACGCTCGCCGACCGCCTCGCCGCAGGCGTGCGCCTCGGTGCGCTGACCGCCAAGGGATTCGGCAAGGTCTCGGCGGCGGACGTCCGCATTTCCACCTACGATTTCAGCGACTTCGACGACGTGCGCCGCTGGCTCTTCCGCGAGGACGCCAAATGCATCGCTCACGGCAGCAAAGCGGCGGGAAAAAAGCGTGCGGGCGTCTTCTCCGTCGACGCCGCCTTCGCCATCCGCCGCTCGCTCATCGTGCGCGAAAACGACGTCGATGAAAAAGCGGCAGAACGCAAGGTCAAGTCGCAACAGAAGAAGAGCGGCACGGATTTCCTCATTCCGGGCACGAGCATCAAGGGCGCTCTTCGCCACCGCGCCCTCGAAATCCTGACGATTCTCAAGAAGCCCGCCGCCGCGCTCAACGGACTCATGGGCTGCAGCACGGACGCGCGGCGGCAGAAGAGCCGCTTCCTCGTCGACGAGGCCTACTTCCGAAAGGGCGTCAAGCCTCAAGCGCACGCGCGAAACCGCCTCGACTGCTTCACGGGCGGCACGGTCGACAGCGTCCTCTTCACCGATGAACCTGTCTGGCAGGAGAAGCCGGGCGAGGCGACGCTCCGTCTGCACTACGAAATCGAGAACTATGCGCCGTGGGAGGCGGGACTCGCCCTCTACCTGCTGCGCGACCTCTGGCAGGGCGCGATCCCCCTCGGCGGCGAAAGCTCCGTCGGGCGCGGACTCTTGGAAGGCATAGCGGCGACCGTCTCGTTCGATGATGAAGTCCTTGAAATCGGCGCGGCGGGCGCGGTGGAAAAAGCAGCTGCAGAAAAGCTCGAAGCCTTCGCCAAAGCTCTGCGCGACATGGAAGAGGAGGCGAAAAAAGCATGAAGAACACGGATTTCAGCGCTCCGCTCAAGATCGTCGGCCTCTCCTCCGAAAAGACGGCGGGACTTTGCGTCGACCTTTCCGAGCAGGCGCTTGAAGAAGCGCTCAGAACGCACATGAAGGAGGACGCGCTTCTCATCGTCTGGCAATTCCACCGCATCGTCTGGGGGCGTTGGCAGGCGGGCGCGATCCATCTCGCCGACGACGGCGCACTCGACACCTCGCTCATCGGGGAAATGCGCGCCTTCAACGAGACGGAGGAACTGCATCTTGTGAAAAAGCGCGGCAAGTTCCGCGGCCGCTACATCTTTGACAAGGACGGCGAAGGCACGGAAGCCGTCGACAGCGCCGCGCCGCTCTGGGGCGAGCGCACGGCGTGTGCGGGCGGCTATGTGACGCTCGCCGATGCGGGGCGCGGCCTCTCTCTGACCGTTCCCGCCGAAGAAGAGGGGGAGCGCTTCGCTCTCGTCACGCGCTGCTACATCGGCTACGACCCCGAGACGCAGCAGGCGGGCTACGAGGATATGCGCTACAAGGCGGTCGTGCCGCTGGAGGAGGGATAACGATGGCAGACGATTGGAGAGAAAAACTTGCCAAAGGATTCGGCAGGGACGTCCCCGAGGAAAAAGAGGAAAAGAAGGACTGGGGCGCCGCCTATGAGAAGGCGGAAAGCCGCCGACCGAGACGCGGCGGCGAAAGAAGCGGCGGCTATGGCGGCGGACGCGGGAACCAAGGCGGCGGCTACGGCAGACAGGGCGGCGGCTATCGCGGGCAAGGCGGCTACGGCGGACGCGGCGGTTATCGCGGACAGGGCGGCGGCGCATCGCCGCGCCCCAAGACGACGGAGCCTGCGAGCGCACCCTACAACTTCGTGTCACTGCCCGAGGCCATTGTGCCCGCGCCGCTCGACCAGGGACTCGACTGGCACAAGATGGAGGAGGATAAACGACTCACGCACTACCGCGACTATGTATGCGCCGACGGCGCGAAGAGCGGACGCATCGAACTTTCCCTTGAGACGCTGACCCCGCTCTTCATCGGCAGCGGCAGCAGCGGCGATACGAACGAATTCTTCTCGCCGACGGGCGAGCCGATCGTGCCGGGCAGCACGCTGCGCGGCTTCATCAAGCACATGGTGCGCATGGTATCGGGCGGCGCGATGCGCCCGGGCGCGGAATTCACCGAGCGCCACCTGTACTCGCGCGCGCTCGCCGACAGCCTCGCCAGCTTCCGCGACTACTACAAGGAGCGCATGGTGGAAAACATCACCGTGTCGAAAAAGACCGATGACGGCAGAACCATCGAGGTCGCAAAATCCGTTTCCAAGGCGAATGCGGGCTTTCTCATCGCCGTGCAGGGCAAATACTACGTTTGCCCCGCCGACAAGGAGAGCCTGAAGATTCCGCGTGGCGAAGAGCAGAACCGCGCCGAGATTCGCTGGCATCACAAGGAGCAGAGCGCCGATGTCATCACGGGACGCTCGCCGCAGAAGAAGTACATCTACTTCCGCATAAGCAAGGCGGATTGGAGCAAGGAGCGCCGTCTGCCCGTGCCCGAAAGCGTCCTCAAAGGCTACCGCGAGGACAAGAGCCGCGGACGCTTCGACCTCCTTGCCAACGGACTCAAGCGCAGGGAAGCGGCAGGCTTCACGCACGACGCCGAAATCAGCTTCTGCGCCCCATGCTTCTACATGGCGGAAGACGGCGTCGTGCAGCACTTCGGTCACGGGCGCTACTACCGCATCCCCTACGAGAAATCCATCGCTGACCATGTGCCTGCGGCGCTTCAAAAGGATACGATCGACTTCGCCGACGCCATCTTCGGCTGCAAGGCGCTTTGGGCGGGGCGCGTCATCTTCGAAGACGCCGTGCTCCAAGGCGCAGCCGACCAACTCGCGCCGTCGCGCTCCCATCCGCTGATGACGCCGAACCCCACCTCCTTCCAGCTCTACTTGGAGCAGACGGGAAAAGAGCCGCAGCATTGGGACAGTGATGCGCCGATCCGCGGTTATAAGCTCTACTGGCATCAGAAGGCGAGCGCCGACTCGTGGCGGCTCGACCCCGAGCGTGACAAGGTCGTCAAGGGCACGCAGGAAATCCGCCCCATCGCCGCCGGCGCACATTTTTCCGGCTCTATCCGCTTCAAGAACCTGCGCCCCGAAGAACTCGGCGCTCTGCTCGAAGTCTTCTCCCTCGGCGAGTCGGGCGAGGATATATGCTTCAAGATCGGGCAGGGAAAATCCCTCGGCCTCGGCTCGGTGCGCCTCAAGGCGCGTCTCCTGCTCGAAGACACCAAAGAGCAGTTCGCGGGACTCTTCACGGACGGCGCGTGGCGCGAAAGCCTCGAAGAGAGCACGGGCGAAGAATGCCTCGCCGCCTTCCGCCAGTGGCGCGAAGAGCATCTGGGTGAAGGAAAAGAATCCTTCGAGAAGAGCATGAAAGAGCTTCGCTGCCTGCTCGACTGGAACAAGACGAGCCTTCCCAAGTGGCAGAAAAAGACCGCCATGATGCGCATCGGCGACAAAAGCGACACGCGCTTCAAGGATCGTGTGATCTTGAAGCGCGCGCTCGACTTCGCACGCTGAGAAGGCAAGAAAAGGGGCTGTCGCACTTGAATCGTGTGCGGCAGCCCCTTTTTGTACATAAAAAGCATGGTCATGCAACTCATAGAACCTAACTATGCAGCAGACTTCAGCGATGAGAAAGCCAAGGACAGCCTCCTGCACGATCCGGGCTGTCACTATGATATGAGACAAAAGAGAGCGCATAGCAAAAGGTCTGAAGCCAATGGCTTCAGACCTGAAATTTCTTGGTGACTCCTATGGGATTCGAACCCATGAACCCGCCGTGAGAGGGCGGTGTCTTAACCACTTGACGAAGGAGCCGCATGAACACGATTTATTATATTACATATCCTGCAGTTTGGCAAGACTTTTTTTGAGCCGATCGAGAGAATTTTTTTTGCCGAGCAGGAAGAGTACTTCCGTGAGGCCGCCCGGTGTGACTTTCTGCCCTGAGACGGCGATGCGAAGCGGCCACATGACGGCACCCTTCTTTTCGCCTCGTTGTTCTGCGAAAGCGTCGAGCGCCGCGTTGATGGTATCGGGCGTCCACGGCTCTAGGCTGTCGAGCATCGGCAGTGCTTCGGGAAGAAGGGCGCGCGCCTTTTCCGGGTTCGTCTTGTTGCGCTTGTTCGTATAGCAGTCGAGGTCGTAGTCGGGCATCTCGATGAGGAAATGGATCTGCTCTTTGATTTCGCCGAGGCGGCTGAGGCGCGGGCGCAGGACTTCGGCGGCATAGTCCCACTTCTCGGCGAGTTCTGTCGGCAGGTCGCCGGTGAAGGGGCGCGCAAGTTTGGCGAAGGCGGCGGGATCCATCGACTTGAAGTATTCGCCGTTCATCCAGTCGAGCTTCTTGTAGTCGAAGATGGCGGGCGACTTGCTGATGCCGTCGAGGGAGAACGCCCCGATGAGCTCTTCCATCGTGAAGATTTCCTGATTCGTGTCCTTGGGCGACCAGCCGAGGAGCGCGACGTAGTTCGTGACGGCTTCGGCGAGGTAGCCTTCGTCGAGAAGCTGGCCGAAACTCGCTGCGCCGTGGCGTTTCGAGAGCTTCGACACCGTGCCGTCTTCGCTCTTTCCCATGACGGGCGGCAGGTGGATGAACTCGGGCAGCTGCCAGCCGAAGAATTCGTAGAGCAGCACATGCTTGGGCGTCGAGGTGATGTACTCGTTGCCGCGGATGACGTGCGTGATCTCCATGAGGTGATCGTCTACGACGTTGGCGAAGTTGTACGTCGGCATGCCGTCGCTCTTCAAGAGAATCTGGTCTTCGAGTTCGCTGTTCTCGATCGTGATGCTGCCGAGGATCAGATCGCGGTACGTCGTCGAGCCGGTGAGCGGCATCTTCTGGCGGATGACGTAGGGCGTTCCCGCCGCAAGCCGGCGCTCGATTTCCTCAGGCGCGAGGTCGCGGCAGTGGCGGTCATAGCCGCCGAACTTTTCGGATTCCGACTCGTGCGCATGAACTTTCGCCGAGCAGAAGCAGCGATAGGCGTGGCCGCTGGCGACGAGCTTTTCGGCATATTCCTTGTAGATCGCCTTGCGCTCGCTCTGCACATAGGGGCCGAAAGCGCCGCCCTTTTCGGGGCTTTCATCGGCGATGATGTGCGCGGCGGCAAGGCTCTCGTTGATGACTTCGCGTGCGCCTTCGACGAAGCGTTCCTGATCCGTGTCCTCGATGCGCAGGATGAAGTCGCCGCCCTGGGACTTCGCGAAGAGATAGCCGTAAAGCGCCGTGCGCAGATTGCCGATGTGCATGTAGCCCGTGGGACTGGGCGCGAAGCGCGTGCGTATACGATTGCTCAAGATGATTCCTCCCGATGCTCTTTTTGTATCTATTCGAGTTTCTTGTTGTAGTATATCAGCAATGCAGGCGATGTGCAAACTACATGCGGGCGTGAGAGAGTTCTAACTCGTATTTCTCAGGAGTCATGCTATAATGGACATATCCACGGAGGAAAAACACACCGAGGGAAAATTTTCTATTTAGGAAAGAAAAGGAGAGATCGAGATGAACAAGATGAAATCCTTCCTCGCTGCGATCGCAGCGGGACTCTTCCTGTGCGCACCGCAGGCGGCAGAGGCAGCAGCGCCGCAGACTTCAGAGCCGCCCGTCCTCATGGTCGACGGCACGGGCAGGGCGGAGGCGGCACCCGACTGCGCGACGATCTCGGTCGGCGTCGTCACGCAGGCGGCGGACGCGAAGACGGCGCAGGAGGAGAATGCGAAGAAGGCGCAGGCGGTGCAGCGGGCGCTCGTCGCAGCCGGCATCCCCGAGGCGAACATCCAGACGCGCGGCTACTACTTCCAGCCGCTTTATGAGCGCGAGGCGCGCGAGAATGAGATCACCGGCTATCGCGCGGAGAACAATGTGACGGTGCGCGTCGACAATCTCGCCGATGTCAGCCGCGTCATCGACCTCGCGCTCAAGAATGGCGCGAACAGCATATCTTCGCTGGATTTCGGCGTGAAGAATGCAGACAAGGTTCGCAAGATTGCCTTGACTGCCGCTGTCAATGACGCACGAAAGAAGGCGGACGAGCTTGCCGCCGCTCTGGGCAGGCGCGTCGTCGGACTGAAGGCCGTATCGGAGAACACCTATCCGTTTGCTGAGCGCAGCGCGGGCGCAAAGATGCTCATGGCCGCCGATGCAGCTCCGACGCCGATCGCGCCGGGCATGTTGGAGATGAGTGCCGAGGTGCATATCGAGTATTACTTGAGCGAGTGAGGTTGGCAAAGAAAGCTTGACGGAAGACAAAGGCGTGCAAGAGGGGGAGATGAGAGTCTCCTCCTCTTTTGTGTTTTATATGATAGGAGGTTTCTCCCTATAAAAACGCTATGCACTCTATATTTATAGGAAAAATATCTAGCATATATTTTCAGACTATAAGTCCTAAAAAGAAGAAATGCGAGAATAATTCCTTGCAAAATTGCTCGCTTTATGCTATATTGTATAATCAATAGAGAGAAAGACCTAATGCGTCCGGGTGAAATATTGTAGAATTTCCCGAAACCTACCATAATTTTTTGAATATATAACTTATGAGTAATAATTATTAAAAAGAAAGAATAAGGGGAAAATAACCTGATATGATGGAAATGGAAAAAAAGTCTTTGTTTTGGGGACATGCCTGCCGCGCAAGCATTTTCTGTGCCGCGATCTTCGGCATTCTGCCGACAGCGGCTTCTGCCGCGGAGGCTGTGCCCGACTGGGTCTATGAAGCGGTCGGGCAGCTCGATGCGCAAGGGTACGTCGATCTTGCGGGCAAGATGCCGCAGGAGTGTTCGCGCGAGGAGCTTGTCCGCATTGTGGCGCAGGGGCTGCACGAGGTTGACCGCATACAGCAGGGAACGCTCGCGGACGAATATGGGCGTCTTTCGAGTCTCGCCGTGCGCGACGAGGTGCATGTCAAGCTCTACCGAGAGCAGGAGCGCCTGGCGAAGAGGGCGCTTGCCGATGCCGAGGCGGCGGCGAAACAGGCGGAGGAGCGCCTCGTGCGCGAGTCTTTGCGCGGCACGAACCGCTTGGAGATCATGCAGCCGCTGCAGGAAAAGGCGTCGAAGGCGCGTCTTCGTCTGCAGTTCGCGGCGCGCGACTACGCGCTTGCCACGATGCGGCGCGAGAAGCGCGAGCTTGCTTTGGCGAAGGTTTCGGAGCGCAGGCAGGAAGTCTTCTCGCGCATGACGCCAAGAGAAGGCGCGGTGCAGGCAGACGCTGCGGCAGGTGCGCCTGCCTCGCCCGTGGCCGTTGCTGTCCCGGCTGCACCGGACTCCTTCCCCGCAGGCGAGGGCGATGCGTATTCTTACGGCGAGCCGCTTGTCGAGCCGGGCGTCATGGATGAGGCGATGCGTCTTCGGGCGGCTTTCGCTGAAGATCTCGCGCTCATGGGCTATGCGGACGAGGAGAATGCCGAGCAGCAGCTCTATTCGTCGGTGCTCCTGCCCGAGAAGCCTGAGCCGAGACTCAAGGTTGACGCCGAGGTGCGTGCCGATGCTTCGCGCTCAGGCGGCATTGAGCGCGGCGACAGCCGTGCGCGGCTGCGCCTTCGCGTCTTCCCCGATTACAACATCGACGGCAACTGGCATGCGGCGGGCATGATCGAGTATGAGAAGTACTTGAACGGCGGCACGGACGACGGCAAGCTCCGTCTTGACCGCTATTATCTGACCGGCAGGAGCGGCGTCTTTGATACGACCGTCGGCGTGTTTAGCGCAGATTTTGCCGAGGGAAACATCTACGACAGCAAGTTCCGCGGTCTGCGGCTCTCGATGGGAAGCCCCGTCCGCTATACGCTGCATTACGGCAAGATCGAGCGGGTGCACGAGGTGGCGGCACTTTCGGCAAGCTACGATACGCCTTTCTACGGCGTCGACGCCGGCATGTACCGCTTCGACAAGATCAACGGTGCGGCGCGCAACATCTACATGGGAAATTTCCGCGCACCTCTGGGAGATTTCGATTTCGGCGCGATGCTTCTCCATGGCACGGATCACAGGGCGGGAAACGGCACGGGCTATGTGTTGACGCTCGCGAAGAAAGGCGACGGCTGGCGTCCCGGGTCGATGTCCTACTGGCTCAAGTACTACCGGCAGCCGAGCGCCACCTACGTCAGCCACACGATGAACGGCATGGCAGATTACATGAGCTACGATGCGACGGGTGACGGCCCGAGACGCGGCGGCTTCCGCGGCTGGGGCGCGGGCCTCTCCTACACGCTGCAGAAGGATCTCATGTTCGGGCTTGAGTATTACGATCTCTTTGACCTCGATACTGCGAGGCGCAGCCGTACCGTTTGGGCGTCGCTTACGGGATATTTCAAAAATTATGAGGATTGAACAAGTACGCAGTGCGGAAAGAAGGAGGCAAACGCATGTTGGAGCTTTTGCACGATGGCAGGGCGAAGATCGCCGTCGTGGGACTGGGCTATGTCGGGCTGCCGCTCGCCGTGGCGTTTTCGAGGCATTTCAGCGTCATCGGCTATGACAGCGACGAGGAGAAGATCGCGGACTGCCGCGCGGGCAAAGATCCGATGGGCGAGCTTGCCGCGGAAGAAGGCGCGGCGGAGCGCATTGACTTTACGGCGGATGCGGCGCGTCTGCGCATGGCGTCGTTCATCGTCGTCGCTGTGCCGACGCCGATCAAGGGCGACAAGACGCCCAATCTCAAGCCGCTGAAGAAGGCGACGCGCGTCATCGGCAGGCATCTGCAGCCGGGCAGCATCGTCGTCTACGAGTCTACCGTGTACCCGGGCGTGACGGAGGACATCTGCTGCACCATACTGGAAAGGGAATCGGGCATGCGGCGCGGCGAGTTCAAGATCGGCTATTCGCCCGAGCGCATCAATCCCGGCGACAAGGTGCATCGCTTGGAGAACATCGTCAAGATCGTTTCGGGCATGGACGAAGAGACGCTTGAAACGATCGCCGGAGTTTACGGCACGGTCGTCGAGACGCTGCATCGTGCGCCGTCGATTCGCGTGGCGGAGGCGGCGAAGGTCGCGGAGAACGCGCAGCGCGACATCAACATCGCCTTTATGAACGAGCTGGCTCTCGTCTTTCACCGCATGGACATCGACACTTCGGCTGTGGCGGATGCGATGGATACGAAGTGGAATGCGCTGGGCTTCCGTCCGGGACTCGTCGGCGGTCACTGCATCGGCGTCGATCCGTACTACTTCATCTATCAGGCGCAGAATCTCGGCTATTATTCGCCGCTCATCTCGACGGGGCGGCGCATCAATGACGACATGAGCGGCTTCGTCGCCCATGCCGTCGTGCGCGAGCTTGTGCGTGCAAAGATCGATCTCGCCAAGGCGCGCGTCCATCTTTTCGGCATGGCGTTCAAGGAGAACTGCCCCGACACGCGCAATTCGCGCGCCGCCGACGTATATCGCATCTTGCAGGAGTACGATCTGACGCTCGCCGCCGTCGATCCTGAGGTTGATGCGGCAGCTTTCCGCGTGGAATACGGCTTCAGCCTGGAGTCGCTGCACGATGTGCAGGAGGCGGACGCCCTCGTCTTTCTCGTGGCGCATGAAGCCTTCGCCCGTCTGTCGTGGGAGGAACTGCGTGCGATGTGCCGCGCGGACGGGCCGCATCTGCTCGTCGATGTGAAGGGGATGTACTCGCGCGAGGAAGCGGAGCGCGAGGGCTTTTGCTATTGGCGTCTTTGAGTTCGGGGCGAGGTTTGCAAGCCGGTTTTTGAGGAAGGGGGCGGAGCATGAGCCTGAAAAAGATGGGGCTTCTCGCCATAGCGGGCATATTGATCGTCGCGGGCGCTCTCATCGTCTTCCGTGATCATGTGATCGGCACGAAGAACGCGCAGGCGGAGCTTGCGGATCTCGGCAGTCTTTACGAGGCGACGGAGGAGATTGCGGCGGCCAAGGAGCAGTTTCAAAAGGGCATGGAGCCGGCGGAGATCGTGACGAAGGATGAGAAGCCTCACGTCGCCATCGTCATCGACGGATTGCCCGACCGCACGACGACGGCGCGTCTGCTCGATGTCTTGAAGAAGCATGGCGCGAGCGCCGTGTTCTTCGTCGAAGGACAGAATGCGGCGAATCAGCCGGAGACGATCGAGCTCATTCGCGAGGCGGGACAGGAGATCGGCAACTACACCTTCGTGGGGATCGCGGCGGCGCAAGAATTGCCGCAGGAGCGTCTGCTCGCCGAGATCTGCCGCACGCAGAGGGTCGTCGAGGTTCTTGCCGCGACGAAGCCGAAGTTCTTTCGGGCGCCGCGCACCGTCTATGACGAGGAGCTTCTGCGCGCCTTGCGCGCCGCAGGCGTCGAGTGCGCCGTGAAGGAGAGCGCGCATTACGCGCCGGGCTGGCTCAAGGACGAGGCGGGCGCGGCCGCCTATGCGGCGACGGTGCCTGCGGGCAGCATCATCGCGATTGACATCGCCGTGCCCGTCGAAGCCCCCGCGCAGGATGTGGCCATCGAGGATGCACGGCCGGCCGTGGACAAGCAGCCGACCGTGGAGGACAAGCCCGCCGAAGAACGCAAGGCTGCGCCTGTCGACGCTGCCGACGAACTGGACTGGCTGCTGACGGCGCTGGAGAGCACGGGAAAGACGCCGGGCAATATTCATGATTTTCGTAAAATTCGATACGTTCCCGCCGCGCCATCGGCGGCAGTGCAAGGCAAGTAGGTGAAGAAATGGCAAACGAGGGATATGCGTCCGCAGACGGCGCTGGAAAAGATATGGATGCTGCCGAGCGCGGCGCAAGGGTGAATCGGGCGACAGGCGCGGCTCAAGAAGACGAGGTTCTCTACACGGTGAAGGAGGACCGCCGTCTGCTCTCGCATGTGCCGGACGCGACGGGACATCGCAGCAACCGCAGCCGGCGCGGCGCGTCCGCCGCCATGGAGTCCGACGACTACGTTCTCTATGAGCAGGATGCGAAGAACGGGCAGCGCTATCTCGTCGACTATCCCGTGAAGATCGAGGGGGCGGCGGGGACGCTTGCGGCGCGCGCCGTGGACATCTCGACGACGGGCATCCTCGTGCGGCTGGAAAAGGATGCGTGCGGGGCGGATCTTTCGGGCGAGGTAAAGCTGACCTTCGAGATCGAGCCGGGCACGATGCCCGAGGGCTACGAGATGAAGGTGAAGAAGCTGCCGGCGACGGTCGTGCGCAGCTTCGGGCAGGAGGAGAAACTTTACGGCATCGAGTTCAAGAAGTCGCTCGCTCAGTACGCCGCCGCACGCAGACAGGGCTACATGTTCACGCTGGCGATCTTCTTCCTCGCCGTCATCACGCTCATCATCGTGCTCATGCGAGCCGAATCCGTCATCTATTTCAAGTTCAACCGCTGGCTTTATCTCTACAGCATCATTGCCGCGACGTTCCTTCTGACGCGCTACCTGTTTGCGATGTTCTACCGCCCCGTGCCCATCGATCCCGACTATACGCCCGGCGTGACGATCATCATTCCGTGCTTCGATGAGGAGGAATGGATTCAGCGCACGATCCACAGCTGCATCAACCAGGACTATCCCGTGGATAAGCTCGAAGTCATCGTCGTCGACGACTGTTCCAACGACCGATCCGCCGAGCGCGTGCAGGAGATGATCGCCGAGCTGAAGGCGGCGGATACGAGCGACAACGCCTACAGCGTCGCCGATCGCATCCGCTTCCTGCAGCAGCCGCAGAACCTTGGCAAGCGCGACGCCATGGCGCGCGGCGCCAGGGAGGCGAAGCACGAGCTGCTCGTTTTCGTGGATTCGGACAGTTTCCTCGATCCCTTCGCCATCCGCAACATCGTGCAGCCATTCAGGGACGAGGAGATGGGCGGCGTATCGGGGCGCACGGACGTTGCGAACACGTACACGAACGCCTTGACGAAGATGCAGGCGGTGCGCTACTCCATCGCCTTCCGCGTCATGAAGGCGGCGGAGGGGTACTTCGATGCGGCGACGTGCCTCTCGGGGCCTCTGTCCTGCTACCGCAAGGATCTCGTTTTGAAATACATGGATGCGTGGCTCAACCAGCGCTTCCTCGGACAGAAGGCGACGTTTGGCGACGACCGCAGCATGACGAACTTCATCCTGCGCCACAATCGCACGACGTATCAGGATTCCGCTGTCTGCATGACGATCGTGCCGCGCTCCTATTCCGTGTTTTTGCGCCAGCAGATGCGCTGGAAGCGCTCTTGGCTGCGCGAGTCACTGATCGCGAGCCGCTTCATGTGGAAGAAGGAGCCTTTCATGTCGCTCGGCTTCTACATGGGCGTTCTCGTACCCATCGCCGCGCCTGTCGTCGTCATCTACAACCTTCTCTACGTGCCGATCATGCATCGGGTCTTCCCCGTGAGCTTCGTCGTCGGCATGCTGATGATGGCGCTCCTCATGAGCATGGCGCAGCTTCTCATCCGGCGCAGCACGACGTGGATCTATGCCATGTGGTTCTGCATCTACTATGAGGCGGTGCTCCTGTGGCAGATGCCCGTCGCCTGGGTCACGTTCTGGAAGACGACGTGGGGCACGCGCATGACGCTTGCCGACATCGCCGCGCTGAATAAGAAAAAGAACAAGGAGAAGGACGGCCGCGTCATACTCGACAAGGCGGCGGAGAGGGCAGCATGAAAAAGAAACGTGTATTTGTGCGCTTGGGGCAGGGCTTGTCTCGCGTCAAGGAGGCGCAGGCAGAAGCGAAGAAGGTCGTCGCTCGACAGGAAGCTCCGACTGCACAGGGGGCGTTGCCTATACAGGACGCTGCGCCTCCGCTAGAAAGTGCGCCGTCCCCCGGGCAGGGCATTCCGCCGCATGAGCAGGGGGCGTCGCTCTATATGCAGCCGCTGTATATGCCGTATATGCAGCCGCCCGTTGCCGATGGCGGGGCGCAGTTTGCGTCGAGCTTGCCGAATATGTCGAATGTGCGCGGTATGCCGAGCGTGCAGGGCGTGCCGTTTTTGATGTGCGTGCCCGACATACAGGGACGTCCGCAGTGGGTTCCCGTCATGCCGTTTGCTGCACCGCCGCAGGTGCAGCCGCCAATACAGCCCGCGCCGCCGCAAGCGCCGCCGTCAATGCAGCCTGCGCCCCGGCAAGAGCCGCCTCCGGCTGCACAGTCCGCGCAGCAGCCATCGACAGTGCAGTCGTCAATGCAGCCTACGCAGACGCCGTCGACAGCGCAGCCGCCGATACAGCCCGTGCCGCCGCAAGCGCAGGAACAGCCGCCGGCAGCACAGTCCGCGCCGAAAGCGCAGCAGCAAACACAGCAGCCGCCAGTGCCGCCGCAGCAGCCGCAAGCGCAGCAGCCGGCGCAGCAACAACCGCCAGCGACGCAGCAGCAGCCGAAAGCGCAGAATGAGCGTCCGAAAGCGCAGCCCGCACTTGCGGACGCTGCCTTCACGCGGCGCAAGAACCGCCGCAAGAAGGTGCGCACCGCCATGGAATTCATCTGCATTGCCGCCGCGCTCTTCGTGCTCCTGGAGCTTTTTTTCACACTCAAGACGTACGACCCGGCGGCTGCTGCAGCGGCGGGCGCACAAGACAAGGGCTTCATCGCCCTCTCCTACTTCGGCGTCGACCGAAACGGCGATACATCGACGCTCATCGGCAAGGAAGAGCTGCGCCGCCATCTCGCCGAGCTCAAGAGCCAAGGCTATGTGACCATCTCGCAGCAGGACGTCCTCGACTACTACCGCGAGGGAAAGAATCTGCCCGAGCGCTCGCTCTTCCTCATGTTTGAAGACGGGCGGCGCGACACGGCGATCTTCGCGCAGGAGATCATGGAGGATTTGAACTTCAAGGCGACGATGATGACGTACCCCGAGAAATTTGCCAAGAAGGACACGAAGTTCCTGAGTCCCAAGGACTTGCACGAGATGGAAAGCTCGACATTCTGGGAGATGGGATCGAACGGCTACCGTCTCGCCTACATCAATGTTTTCGACCGCTACGACGACTTTCTCGGCGAGCTTGACCCGCTGCGCTTTGATATGGTGCGCGGCTGTCTTGGCCGCCGCTACAACCACTACTTGATGGACTACATCCGCGACAAGGACGGCGTGCCGACGGAGAGCGAGCGCCAGATGGAGCGGCGCGTCGCCTACGACTATGCGCGTCTTCGCGACATCTACGGTGAGGAACTCGGCTATGTGCCCAAGGCGCATGTGCTCATGCACGCGAATACGGGACGCTTCGGCAACAATCCGCGCGTCAGCGCCGTCAACGAGCGTGAGATTCGCGATTCCTTCCCGATGAACTTCAACCGCGAGGGCTTCGTGCTCAACAAGCGCACGAGCAGCCTCTACGATCTCACACGCATGCAGCCGCAGCCCTATTGGCCGATCAACCACCTGCTCATGCGCATCAACTACGATACGGACGGCGCCCTCTCTTTCGTCGAGGGGCGTGAGGAAGGACGCCGCGCCTGGGAACTCAAGGAAGGGGCGCTCGAAGCCCGTGAGGAGACGTTGATCTTGACGACGCTGCCCGAAGGCAAGGCGCTCGCCCGCCTCGCGGATGTCGAAAATCTGCGCGACCTCCGCTTGGAAGCGGAGCTTGAGGGCAACGCCTTCGGCTCGCAGCAGATCTTCCTCAGAAGCTCCGCCGATCTTTCGGACGCCGTCTGCGTCACACTCGTCAACGATCAACTCGTTGTGACAGAAATCGCGGGCGGCGCGAAGCGCGAGCTTTACCGGGAAAAGCTGCCCGTGATTCTCGGCGAGAAGATCCTTTCTGTCGAGGAGGCGCGCAAGGAGGCGAAAATCGCCGAAAACGAGGCCTTCGCGCGTTATGCGCCATCGCCCGCCGCAGCCAACGAGTACATGGGACGCGCGAATGCGGTTCGCGAGACGTACGCCGCTGCCGTCGAGGACGGCGCCGCTCCCTACGAGGGGCGCGAGAGTTTCCATCGCCGCGGCAAGTGCAGGCTCGTGATTCATCTTTCGGGCGACCGCCTGAGCGTCGAGGTGGACGGACATACGGGTCCTGAGGATCTCGCCGTCTCCCGCACGGAGCGCGGCGCAGTCTTCCTAGGCGCTTCCTGGCAGGGTGAGGCATGGAGTCAGCGCAATCTCGCCGATGACGTTTACGACGGCGTCTTCAAGAAGGTGCGCGTCCTGACGGAAACGGGGCGCGAGAGCAAGGAGGAGCGCGTCCTTTACACGAGCGAATATAAGGGATGGGAAAAGGCGAAGCACAGGGCAGGGGAAATCTGGGACGCTGTCCTGCGCTGGTTCCTCGAATACGTATGATTTGTATGCCGAAGAGAGGGCGCGTGAGAGAAGCTTGCGCGCCCTGCGTGGTGTATAGGAGGGGCTGTTTTTATGCGTTGGTGGATGTTGGGACTGTTTCTTGCCGCAGGGCTTTCCCTCGGGGGATGCGCACAGGCGGAGCCGCTGCAGAGTGCGCCGCACGCGCCCGTGGAGCTTTCCTCCTGGCATGTTCGCTGGGATGCGGCGGCCGGCGATGCCGACTATCGCGCGATGCGCGGCAAGCTCTCGAAGGTCGTCATCTTCGCCGCTTGCTACGACGAGAAGGACGAGCTTTATGTGCCGCAGGAGGTGCAGGCGCTCGTAAACGCCTACAGCATTCGCAAGGTCGAGCGGTACTTGAGCTTCACGAATGACATCCTAGGGAAAAAACATGTGGAAAAGGACAGGGAACTTCTGCGCCGCCTGCTCGCGACGGACGAGGGAATCGAAAAAGAGGCGCGTCTGATGGCGGAGACGGCAGAGAAGTTCGGCATGGAGGGCGTGGAACTCGACTACGAGAACTTCCGCAAGGACGAAGAAATCATGACGCGCTACCGCGCCTTCCTTCAGAAGCTCGCCGAGGCCACGAAAGAGCGCGGCCTGAAGCTTCGCGTCGTGCTCGAACCCGCGATGGCTTTTGAGGGGCTTCCTGCAGAAGCCGAATACGTCGTGATGTTCTACAACCTCCACGGCAAGCACAGCGGCCCGGGACCGAAGGCGGACCGCGACTTCATCGAAAAAACGCTGAAGAAGATGGAAGCCCTGCCCGGAAGGAAAGCGGCGGCCTTTGCGACGGGCGGCTGCCTGTGGCAGGATTACGGTTTCCTCGGAAGCAAGAAGGGCGAGGCGCGTTTCCTCACGGAGAAGGAGGCGGCCGCCTTGGCGAAGAAGCACGGCAGGACGCCTGAGCGCGATGCCGAGAGCGCGGCGCTTCACTTCACATTCTCGGCGGACGGGCACGATGGAGAAGTCTGGTATGCGGATGCAGAGACGCTGAACGCATGGATCACGCTCGCGGCGGAAAACGGCGTCGAGGCGGTGAGCCTCTGGCGGCTCGGCGGCAGCGAAACCCTCGCCGATGTACGATGCGAGTAGAGGAAAGGAAGAGATGGGAACAGTCATGCGCGATGGGAAGATAAAGAAAAGAAGCGGGAAGAAGGGCGCGCTCTGCGCCCTGGCCTTCGTGGTCGCCGCCCTTTGCAGCACCGCGTCAGCCGCCGCGCCTGCGGCTGAAAGAGCCGATGCCGCTGCCGCCTTCGAAGCGTCGAGACTCGCGGCGCTCGCGGGCACGGAAGCTTCTGCGCGGCAGGAAGAGGCGGGGAAGGCTTTGGAACTGCCGGACGAGGCGGAAGAAGTGCAGGGCTTGCGCGGACAGACGATGCAGGAGAGCACCGCGGAGAGCGCCTATGCCGCGTTGCGCAGGAAGAATCGCGGGCATATCGCCGAGAAACAGCGCTTTATCTGCAGCACGAAGCCCGCCGTCATCTTTACGTTCGGCGGCTTGTCGAAGGAAGCGCCGCTTCTTGAAATATTGGAGGAAATGAAGGCAGAGGGGATGCGCGGTACCTTCTTCGTCACGGAGCGCGAGCTTTCGAGGAATCGAAAGAATATCGAGCTGATTCGCGCATATGGGCAGGAACTTGGCATCGGCCTGCGTCCCGAGGAGGGCGCGGGCTTCGACGACTATTGTGCGCAGATCGAGCGCATCCGCGAAGGGCTTCGAGCCTACGGTCAGGAAACGAATGTCGTGCGCCAGATGTCGGGCACGGACGAGCCGGCCATCGGCGAGGCCGTTTCGGCGATGGGCTGCATCCTCGTCGGACAGGGATTCAACGCCGTGCAGTCGAAGCACAAGGACGCGCAGTCGCCCGCAGAAGTCATGCCCGATCTCTTTGGACGCTGGACGACGTCGTTCAATCGCGGCGAGATCATCTACATGCGCACGGACTATTACACGCACTCCTCGCTCGCCGTTGAGCTTCTGCGCACCTTGAAGCGGGAGAAGGTCGACAACATCGCCTACACGACGCACGCCCTGCCCGAGGAGCGAGAGCGGGAGCGGGCGGCCTCGGGCTATGCCTGCACATCTGTCCTCGATGTTCTCGGCGATACATCGGCTCTTTATACATATCCCGTCGATTTGGCGACATTGCCCGAGGAAATCCGCCCGTATATCCGCAAGGAGAAGCTCACGGGCAGCGCGTTTTCGCAGGAGTTCTACAAGCGCTACGTCGGTGCGCCCGAAGTCGGCGAGACGGATCGCATGCTCGGCTTTTCGCGCATGGAGATGCGCCGCGCAGACAGGACGGGGATCGTCAAGACGGCGCCCGCGCGAACCGTGTTCTTCACCTTTGACGACTGGGGAAGCGACGATTCCATCAACCATCTGCTCGCCGTCTTGAACAAGCATCGCGTGCATGGCACGTTCTTCATCATCACGAAGAACATCCACAACAATCCGAATCTCGTGCGTGCCATCGTGGCGAATGGCAACGAGGTCGGCAGTCATACGGATACGCACACGCCCATGTGCGTGCAGGACAAGGGCGGCAGGAACAAGGCCATCATGGACGAGGAGACGTACGAACTCGACGTGCGCTCCTCCTACGAAAAGCTCGCGCTGACCATGGGCGACATGCGCCTGCCGTCGGGAAGATACGCCCTGACGCGCATCCTGCGCCCGCCGACGCTCGCCGTGAGCCGCACGGGCGTCGCGAGCATTCTGCATAACGGCTTCGATTACGTCGTCAACGGCAGCGGCAGCACGGAGGACTACAATGCCGTCTCCCTCGAATCCCTCGTCGGCATTCTGCACAGACTGACGCACGAAGACGACGGCTCGGTGAAGCGCGGCGCGATCCTCGTCATGCACATGAGCGCGACGGCTATGCGCACCGCGCCCGCGCTCGACATGCTGCTGACGGCGAACGACCTCCTGCCCGACGACCACCCGGGAAAGTTCAAGGTCGCCCTCTTGGGCGACTACCTGACAGCAGACTACGACCAGAGGATGAAGCAGATTCCGCCGGCGAAGGAGAAGACGATCAGCCCGTTTTAAGAAATCACCGATTAATTCAGAGCTCCCTCTATTTCTCCCGTGCTTCATTGGGTCACAAAAAGACGCGCAGCCATTTTGCCGGCGGCGCGTCTTTTTGTGTATGATGTGATGATTTTGGGGGTGGTTGAGGAGTATATTCTATGCCGTGCTTTTTCAGCAGTTCCCCTTATGCACGAATCGCAGATGCTTCCCCGCGATTGCAGCGAGCCGCTCGATCGTTTCGACGGGCGTCGCGGGAGCGTATTCCTTCCAGCGCGGGAAGTAGCGGCTGATGTGGAGCGGCAGGTCGGGACGCAGCGAGGCGAGCCAGAGGGCCTCTTCTTCCATATCGCTTGCACTGTCGTTCTGACCGGGGATGATGAGCGTCGTGACTTCGACGTGGCAGCTCTTTACCGCGCGGGCGATCGTATGCTTGACCGCAGCGAGGTCGCCGCCGAGACGGCGGTAGAAGTCCGGCTGCCAACCCTTGAGGTCGATGTTCATGGCGTCGACATGCGGGAGAAGCGCTTCCAAGGGCGCAGGCGCGATCGTGCCGTTTGTCACGAGGACGACGAAGAGGCCGGCCTCGTGCAGTAGTGGCGCGACATCCATGATGAACTCATAGCTTAGAAGCGGCTCGTTGTAGGTGAAAGCGACGCCGATATTGCCGTGCGGGCGGCGGCTGAGGTCATGGGCGAGTGCGGCAAGCTCTGCGGGCGTGACGTCCTGCGTCTCGCTTTGCCCGTCCGTCATGGAGATTGTGTAATTCTGGCAGAAGGGACAGCGTAGGTTGCAGCCGAAGCTGCCGACGGAGAGGATGAAGCTGCCGGGATGGAAGTGATAGAGCGGCTTCTTCTCGATAGGATCGAGGGCGACGGAGGTCAGCCTGCCGTAGCTCCGGCAGCGGATCGTGCCGCCTTCATTCATGCGGGCGCGGCAGAAGCCCGTCTCGTCGTCGGCGAGGCGGCAGTGATGCGGACAGAGGGAGCAGACGATGCGTTCGTCTGCTCCCTCTGTCTTTGCGGTGCGGCTATCCGCGCTCAATGGTGGCGCTCCACTTCGAAGCGCCAGATGCGCACATCGTCGTCGAGGGCGATGCCGCCCTTCTTGCGCGCGATCTTGATCTGGTCCTCGACCGTGTCGACGCCTTCGAGGTCGGGCAGCAGAAGCCCCTTGCGGCCTCGCGCCTCGACGATGACGCCGTAGCGCTTCGGGTCGAGATCCTTCGCGGCATCGTGGATCAGCTCAGGCTCTGTGAGCACGTCGACGCTGTAGACGATGTCGGGCAGTTCGTCTTCTTTGAGCGGCGAGAAGCGCGGATCGTGAAGGGCGGCGGAGACGGCGTTGTAGAGGATTTCTTCGGCGATGTCCTTCTGCGCAGGCTGGAAGGTGCCGATGCAGCCCCTGAGCTCGCCGTCCTTCTTGAGAGATACGAAGACGCCCGCACGCGCCTGCATTTCCTCGGGCAGATCGTCGGGAATTGCCGCGTACTGTCCCGTCACGACGAATTTCTCCACGCTCTCTCTCGCGAGCTTCACATAGGCGTCTTCCGCCGCCTTGATGTCGTCGAGGGCGCGTCTTTGGGCAATCTCATAGCGCATGCCGAAGTTGCGTTTCAAGTCCTCGCGCTTGACGACGAAGGAAAGAAGCCCGTAGCCGACGCCGAAAGGCCCTTGGTAAGAAAGCTTCTTGATCTTCAGCGCCTGGCAGTCGAGCGCTCCCGCCATGATCCAGAAGGAGCGCAGGCCGCACTCCGCCGCCTTCTTGGCGAGTGCGGGATCCATCTGCAGAAGCTTCAGGAAGGTGCCCTCTTCGAGGTACTTCATGCACGCCTTGTCGAAACGTGGTCCCTCGGCGGCGAAGCCGTAAGGCCCGTCGGGCGTGAGCTTGTGCGAGAGGTCGCCGCTCGCGATGAAGACGGTCTTTCGGTCAAGCTCCTCGGCGGTGCGTGCGATGCACATGCCGAAGCGGTAGTGATCGAGCGGCGTCAGCCCCGAAAGGCCGACGCGCACGAGACGGAAGTTCTCCGTGTGCGGCTGCAGGAAGCGCAGCGGGATCATCGTGCCGTGATCGAGCGCCGCATTGCGTCCGCCCAAAGGCCCCGCATCGAGTCCGGCTTCGCTTGCGACGGTCGCGAGCGTCTTGGCGAACGCCGTGTCGTACTCAGCGCGAACTTCGACCTCGGGTGCGCCGAACTGCGCGAAGCTTCCTGCGCCTTCGTCGCCCGGCGAGATATGGAAGTAGTCGGCGTACATGACGGCGTGCGGACTCGCGACGACGACCGTATCCGGCTCGAAGGAAGCCGCCTCCTTCATCGCCCGTTCATAAGCGTTTATCGTCAGCTGAATCTTGCGTTCCTCGCCCTTGCCGATTTCCGGCAGGATGATCGGCGGATGCGGTACAGCATAAGCAGCTAGAATTGCCATGGGTAAGACCTCCTCGAAGTGCGGTGTTCATTAAAATATGTATTCGATATGAGAAGGGAAAAGCCCTTTATTTGCAGGAAATTTTCGAAAGGCGGATTTTCTGCAGTGCTGCGGGGAAAAGTTGCGTCGGGGAGGATTTGCTATACGATATTGATATAGCAGATTGCATGATTGGCATTGTACAAAGCACGATGTAGAGAGAACGTGCAGTGCAGCTTGACACTGTGCTTTTTGCATGCACTTGATTGTATGTCTTGAAAGGAATATAATCAAACTATAGTTTATAGGAATCGCTGCTTCGTCGCCAGGCATCTGGCGAAGTGAATGGAGATCGTAAGAAAGGCGGGTGCATTTCATGCTGGAGCGAGTTCGGGCGATACAGTGCCATAACTGCGGCGGGGCGATGTACTCCGAGCAGAAGGCGGCGGCGTATGTCTGCACCTTCTGCGGTACGGAGGTATCGTGGACGGACGCACCGGTCTTCTGGGCGTCGCCGATTGCGTTCCGCCATAAGCCCGTGCAGATCGTGGATGGGGCGATGAAGCTCGGAGCGGTGGAGGTGATGTGGGAGGTCGACGCGCACGACAAGGGCTGCCTCAGCCAGCACTACCGCCAAAAGAGCGTCGAAGAGAAGCTCGCGCTCTGGGACAAGACGGCGACGGCGGCATTTGCAGGGGTCTGCCGGCTGACGTTCCGCTGTCCCTTCTGCGGCGGAGATTTTTCGGGGGATTCGACGCAGCATTTCTTCACTTGCGGCTACTGCAACAATACGTTCGGCGATGAGGAGCTGCTGCGCCCTGGTGCATATCGGCGGGAGTTCATCATGGGAGTCGGCGCAAAGAATGTCCCGGGCAGGGCGATCCCGTTTGTTGTGACGCCGCTGCAGGCACAGAATGCCGTGCGAAAACTCGCATGGAGATTTCCGCAGGAGTTTTCGGGGCAGGACATCGAGCGGCGCATCCGCGCGGATATGACGGCGGTCTACATCCCGTTCTCGCTTGCCGATCTCCGTGTCAAGATGTGCGTCCGCGGCAAGCGGAGAAGTTTCGAGGCCTACGAGGAAATCATCAACTGGGCGTGCCCCGATACGACGCTCTATGACATCCGTCTGCTCGATCGGCTCGACCCATGGGATTTCGGCGCGGTCATTCCGTTCGATCCCGCCTTTGCCGAGGGGATTTTCCGCATCGCGGCGGTGGCGAACAACGTCTCGCGTGTGGAGACGATTGAGAACATCCTTGCAGAGCGGCTTGTCTCCGATATAAAAAGTACATTCGATTTGACGACGGCTTCACTCACGCTCTGGGGACACGATTTCCGCAAGCACGAAAGAGCCTACTTCCTTCTGCCCGTCTACGTTCTGGATCGACGCGCAGAAGACGGGGAAGGTGCGCGGCAGGTGCGCATCGCAGTGAACGGGCAGACGGGAAAGGCTGCCGCGCTCTTCTATCGGTATGGGCAAGAGGAGCGCTATGTGGCGGACGCACCTTCCCGGCTGCAGCCGATGTCGACGGAGCACACCGTCCGCACGTCGCCCGTCGCGGTGAAGCGCGTCGGTTCGCCGTTCCTGTACCGTGTTACGACGCTTGCCGAGGCGACGGAAGGATAAGGAAGCACTGATAAATTCAGCCACCCATCTTCACACATCTGCACTGTCCTCTCGTCGTCGACAAATCCTCGACGTAGCACCGCTACGCCTGTGGTTTGTCTCCTCGATAGATACAGCACATCTGTGCAAATCTGGGCGACCTCATTTTATCAGCGCTTCCATAAAGCTGACGGCGTTCGCCCGCCTATGGACGCATCGAAAATAATTTCCACGATATTCCTGTTTCCGTAAGACAAAGTGACAGAAAAGTTGTATAATGTATACAAGAGATAGACGGTTCGGACAAAAGGAAAGGGCGGGATTGCAATGCGCAAGGAACATGATTTTCTCGGCGAACTTGAGGTGCCGGATGAGGCATATTACGGCGTGCAGACGCTGCGTGCCATAGAGAATTTCAGCATCACGGGCAGTCGGCTCGACGTCGACTTCATACAGGCGCTCGCGAAGGTGAAGAAGGCGGCGGCACAGGCGAACATGGAGACGGGAAGGCTCGACAAGCGCATCGGCAACGCGCTCGTCGAGGCGGCGGAGGAGATCATCGACGGCAAATTCATCGACCAGTTCCCCGTCGACCCGATTCAGGGCGGCGCGGGCACATCGATCAACATGAACATGAACGAGGTTTTGTCGAACCGCGCACTCGAGATCCTCGGTGAGCCAAAGGGCAGCTATGATATCATCTCGCCGAATAATCATGCCAATATGGCGCAGTCGACGAACGACGCTTTTCCGACGGCGATCAAGGTCTGTCTGACGCACAAGGGACACAAGCTGACGGCGGCGCTCGACTATCTGGCGACGGAGCTGGAAAAGAAGGCAGAGGAGTACAAGGACATCCTGAAGATGGCGCGCACGCACCTGCAGGATGCCGTGCCGATCACTCTGGGGCAGGAGATGGGCTCCTATGCGTCCGCCGTGCGCCGCAGCATCAAGCGCGTCGGCTGGTCGATGGACAGCATCCGCCTCATCAATATGGGCGGCACGGCGGTCGGCACGGGACTCAATGCCGAGCCGGCCTACATCAAGGCGGTCGCGCGCAAGCTGCGCGAGATTACGGGTGAGAATTTCGAGACGTCGACGAACATCATCGACGCGACGAACAATACGGACGGCTTCGTTGACGTGTCGTCCGCGCTCAAGAACACCGCGCTCGTGCTCATCAAGATGGCGAACGACTTCCGTCTCATGGCGTCAGGACCGCGCTGCGGGCTCAACGAGCTGAACTTGCCGAAGCGCCAGCCCGGCTCCTCCATCATGCCAGGCAAGGTCAATCCCGTCATCGCCGAGGTACTCGACCAGGCGTGCTATCAGGTCATAGGCAACGATCTTGCCGTATCGTTCGGCGTCGAGAACGGGCAGTTCGAGCTGAATGTCATGGAGCCGATCATGGCGTACAACCTTTTCAACTCGATGAACTACCTGACAAATGCCGTGCGCACCTTCGTCGATAAGCTGCTCATCGGCCTTGAACCGAATCGCGAGCAGTGTCAGCAGTGGGTCGATCGCAGCGTGGGCGTCGTCACGGCGCTCCTGCCGCACATCGGCTACGAGCAGTCGGCGATTCTTGCGAAGGAAGCCTATACGACAGGCAGGCCGATTCGCGAGGTCATCTTGGAAAAGCAGCTCTTGACGAAAGAGCTGCTCGACCACATCATGTCGCCCGAGCAGATGACGCATCCGGGCATCACGCACGAATGAGGGAAGGAAGGACATGGGTTTATGCCGTCGCCTGAAAGTGTCGATAATATGAGAGATGTACAGTAAAGGAGGCGTTTGCATGAAACGGATTTTTCTGGCCGTCGTTTTTGCCTTGTTCGCCCAAGTCTTATGGATGCCGCAGACCTTTGCCCAAGATATTTGGGCAACCTCCTATGATGGCAAGGACATCTACGTCGTGACGGAAACCCTGGAGAAAGAGCGGATTCCGACAGGCAATGCCACCAGCTATCGCGGGATGGTGAAGTTCGTGCACGGCGATGCGCTGCAGAACACGGCGCAATACTTGTACAAAGCGAGCGAAGACGGTGTGTTTCTGTCGATCGACGGCGGCGCCTTTTTCCGACTCGGCGGAGATTTTGACGGCGTTCCAGAGAGATATGCACACTACATGGCGGTCTATGATACCATGTGGAAGACGCTGAGGAACAACAGAAACTGAAAATCGTATCCCCTTTGTTTGCCTACAAGGTGCAGTCTAGAAACAAAGGGGATATTTTTTGAATTGCAATATTGCATGAGATGCGTCATTGACGTATAATAAAGATATGAAGAATGAAGTGATTCCTCAAGTGCTCGTTGAAACGATGCCATAGGTTGATTTAACCGAAGACGAGAAAAGAGTATTTCGGGATATTGTAGAAGAGATGAAAGCGATTTTTCACAGGAAGGAGGAGCAGCATGGAGCCGATGATGTCAGACGCGGCAAGTGAAATTCTTGAAGGCTTGCAGGAGGCGCTGCTGGATGCGCAAGGCAGTATCGTGGAAGGCTTGAAAAAAAGCGTCGTATATCGCATAGAACCTCAGGCGGTGAGAAAGCGTCTGGCGATGTCACAACAAGAGTTCTCGCGAGCCTTCGGGATTCCTTTGGCAACCTTGCAGAATTGGGAGCAGGGACGCAGGCAGCTCGATGCTACGGCGGTGTCGTATTTGAGAACGATTGCGCGATTTCCAAAAGAAGCCATGGCGGCACAAATGTGAGCCGCCATGGCTTCTTTTTTACTATGAAAGTCCAAGAAGTCAAGCCCGAAGGGCGCAGACCGATTGGCTCTTTCATGTAAGGGCGGCGCACAATGTCCACAAAGTGGACGTTTGTGCGTGTAGTTCAGTATTTTTCCACCCCTCGTCCGTCGAATTTTGGCACGAAGGAGGTGGAGACGGTGCCGCCTTGCTGGATGTAGCAGTTTTCGATGCCGAGACTGCGTGCGTGGTCGACGACGCTCTCGTATTCGAAGGTCGTGAGACGGCGGTTGAGTTCGGGGAGTTTTGAGAGGTCGCCTATAGGCGTGTATTGGTTCATGAGGCTAATGTAAATGGTATCAGAGAAGTTCTGCCAGAGCCAGTCGAGGATCTTCATGCTTTCCTTGCGCTGTCCCGGCAGAACGAGGTGGCGCACGAGGACGCCGCGCTGCATACGATTGGTATCATCGAAGATGGGACGGCCCGCGATCTCGCGCATACATCGTATGGCGGCGCTCGCCGTCTTGAAATAGTCGGGGGCTGTGCTGTAGCGAAGAGCCGCCTCTTCCGCCATGTATTTGAGGTCCGGCAGGAAGATGTCGACGAGTCCCGCCAGGCTTTTAATGGTATCAACGGTCTCATAAGCGGAGGAGTTGTAAACGACGGGTATGGAAAGTCCCTGCGCCTTGGCGAGGTGAAGCGCGGCGGCGATCTGGGGGGCGAAGTGTGTCGGCGTCACGAGGTCGAGTGTTGTCGCGCCGCGCTCTTCTTGTTCGAGGAAGATGTCGGCAAGGCGTTCTTCCGTGACGGCGATGCCGAAATTTTCGCGGCTGATCTCGTAGTTTTGGCAGAAGGCGCAGCGCATGTTGCAGCCCGAGAAAAATACCGTTCCCGCGCCCTTTTCGCCAGCCAGGCAAGGCTCTTCCCACGCATGAAGCGATACGAGGCCGACGCGCGCGTATCGGCCAGCGCCGCAGAAGCCGTGCGCATCGTGCAGGCGGTTCGCGCCGCAGCCGCGCGGACAGAGGCGGCAGGCGGCGAGCGGTGCGAGAGTTTTCTCTATGATTTTTGCCGTGCGGCTCTTTGCTGCACGGCTTTTTGGCGCGTCAGCGACGCTTTTCTTTTCGCGTTCCGCCGCCATCATTCGCGACCTTCAAGCTTCGCCTCGTCGAGCATGGGACCATATTTCGGTCGCCACCATGAAAGGGCGCGTACGGCGTTGATGTAGTCTTGCATCGCCTCTTCGTCGAGAGCGGCCGGGCGGTCTTTGATCGGTTCGGCGACGAGCGGAACGGTATCTGTCCTGCCGATGGCGCTGTGCGTGATCCAAAAGCCGTAGTTGACGCCCTGCCGGTTGCCGCGCGTGAGGCTTCTTCCTACGGCTTCGTAGCGAAAGCCCCGAGGCGCAATCAGCTCGATGAGTGTTGGCGCGATGTCGATCTGACTGCCCGCAGCTTCTGAGTCGAGCAGACCCTTCTTTACGCCGTGTCCCGTGAGGATGAAGGGGATGGCGTAGCGCTCGTAGAGCGACGGCGTCTTCTCGATGTTGTAGCGGTCGGCATGGTCGCCGACGATGACGAAGAGAGCTTCGGGGAATTTTTCCTTCGCCGCGCGGAGGAAGGCGGCGAGCTCCTGCGTCGCGTACCAGTAGTGGCCGAGTTCTTTGAGGAGGGCGTCATCTCCCTGCGCCTCCTTGGGGAGCGCGGCACGTACCGCTTCTGCGGGAAAACCCTTGGCGGCGAGATCGACCGTGTACGGAGAATGGTTCGAGACGTTGAGGAGCACATGAAGCCCGGGCTGTTCGGGATCGATGCGCGAGAGAACTTCCCCGTAGAGAACTTCATCGTCGACGCCCCAGACGCTTCCCTCGTCGGAGGAGAAGTCGCCGCGGCTGTAGAATTGCTCGAATCCCTGCGCGCGGCAGAACGGCTCGATGCGCTCCCATGTCGCAGGACCTGCATACCAGAAATCCGTGTGGTAGCCAAGGCGGGCGAAGGTGGGTGCGATGGCGGTCGGATAGGGCGCAGCGAAAGATTCGGGCATCGTCGTGAGGTAGAGGTTGGCGTCGGCGAATCCCGTGACAACGCCCGTGACGGCGGACACCGTGCTCGAACCGTTCGGCAGAAAGGTATCACAGTAAACGGTATCAGCCGCGCCCAGCAGTTCTTTCGTGGGGTCGGCGATGTGCAGGCTCGCATACTTTTCCAAGAGTGGCCAGTTGGCGTAGCTTTCGGAGATGATGAGGAAGATGTGGCGCGGCTTTTCGATCTGTGCACCTTCGGCTTCACGCGTGAGGTAGACGTCGAGGTCGCGCGTATCGGCAGGACGGCCTGCGTGGAGCGCGGCGAGGCGTTCGATCTCCTCGACGGTGAAGTCGAGACCGTTGCACGCGAGGAAGCGGCTGTTCAGCACATAGGCGCGATAGAGCGCCTGGAAATTGTCGAGGATGGCTTCGTTCAGGAAGGCGTCGTTCGTGACGCCGGCATTCTCCCAGTTGACGGCGTCCTGCCAGCGCAGACTGCCGCCGAAGGCGCTCAACAGGGCGACGAGTGCGAGAATCAGGAGGAAGAGGGCGCGGCGAAGAGACCGCCAGGGAAGCAGTCGCTCGGCGAGAGCGGAAAAATCGCACGCGAGCAGAAGGCACAGCGCACGATAGAGAAGGAAGGCGAGCAGGAGTGCACCCGCGAGCCGCACGGGCAAGTAGAATTCCTGCACGAGCGATATGAAAAGCGCATAGACGTCCTCGTTCACCGTGTTGAAGATGAGTTGATGAAAGCCCGTGTGATATTGGCGATAGTAGGGGAAGCTTGCGGCGTAGAGGATGGAGAGCACCGTGAGGGAAAGGGCGCTCGTCACGCGCCATGCGAGGTTTTCAAGCGGTGTGTGAAGAAGACGTGCGATCGCGGCTGGCACGAGGGAAAAGAGCGCAAGAAGACCCGCCGTCTGAAAGCTCAGGCGCATGCCGCGCCAGAGTGCGAGCGCGATGTCCGCGCTGCCCGTTGCCGCCGCCATGTAGTCGTGCATCCAGAAGATGAAGAAGGCGCGGCAGAAAGAAAGGACTGCAAGGTAGAAAAGAAACACCTTGAGTCCTTTTGCGGCAACGGAAGAGAACGCCTGCCAGGAAGGCAGGCGCAAAGATGTGTTTTGCATGGAGCAGGGAGTCCTTCCTTTTTCAGTCGATTTGCGGCAGGATGATGTCCACGCCGTAGTCCTCTGCCGTCTGGCATATATCGGCGGCGGGGCGCGAGTCGGTGATGAGCCCCGAGAGCGTGTCGAGCGTCACATAGTTGTAGTTGCCGTCCGAGCTGAGCTTTCTCGCTTCGGCGACGACGTAAGCACGCTTGGAGACGCGGATGATCGCCGCCTTGTTGATGCCGTCCTCGATGTCGTAGGTCGATACACTGTTTTCCTTGACATCGACGCCGACGGCGCCGACGAAGGCGATGTCGGGCTTCAGGCGCGAGATGAGGTCAAGCGTCATGCCGCCCCAGAAGCCGTCGCGGCTCTTGTTGATGACGCCGCCGACGAAGACGACGCGGATCTTCGGGTTCTGGGCGAGGATTGAGAGGATGTCGATCATGTTCGTGACGACGGTCAGCTCACGCTCGTCGTGCACGAGAAGCTCGGCGATTGCGAGGTTGCTCGTCGAGATGTCGAGGAAGACCATGTCATGCTCATGGATGAGGTGCATGGCGGCGCGTGCGATGCGGCGCTTGGCCTCGACGTCGATGTTGCGGTGCTTGCTGACCTCGATGGTGTGGGGATTCTCGCGCCGGATGACGGCGCCGCCGTAAGTGCGCTTGAGCCGCCCCTGTTTTTCGAGCGCACCGAGATCCTTGCGTATGCAGTCCTCCGTCACATGAAAACGGTCACTGAGATCCTTGACGCGCACCTTGCCGTCGCGTGCAAGGATGTCAAGGATGGCATCATGGCGTTCTACAAGAAACATATTCTCGCCTCCGTTGCTATTGGTTTATCGTATTTTTTCCAATTTTACCCGAAAGGAAAAAGTTTTTCAAGCCCTAAATTTTCTTTATGCCAGCGCATCAAGGTAAACTTTTCAAAAATGTTAAGTTGACAATAATCATACAAGGGCGTATGATAAGGAAGATTTATGGAACGATAGATATGAAGGGGCGCTGGCGGATTCAGCGCTTCCCAAAGGGAGGAGTCAAATTTCATGAAAGTGAGAGAAATCGTTCTCTGTGCGCTCTTCATCGCGCTCGTCGCCGTCGGCGCCTTTATCCGCATCCCCGTTGGCACGGATGTCTACACGCTGCAGTTCCTCTTTACGCTCTTGGCGGGCGTCTTGCTCGGGGCGCGGCTCGGGGCTGTGGCGGTCGGCGTTTATGTGCTCATGGGACTCGTTGGCATCCCCGTCTTTGCGTCGGGCGGCGGCCCGAGCTACGTCCTGCAGCCGACCTTCGGCTATCTCGTCGGCTTCATCTGTCAGGCGTATCTCACGGGGGCGCTCGTGCGCGGCGGCGAGCCGACCTTCGGGCGCGTGCTCGGCGCGTGCCTCGCGGGCATGGCGGTCGTCTATCTGTTCGGCATTTCCTACTTCTACATCGCGTCGAACTACATCGTCGACGCGCCCATCACGCTGTGGCTCGCGCTCTGGTACTGCGGCATTTTGCAGGTCGTGCCGGACTTTTTGCTGTGCCTCGCCGCCGCATTCATCGGCATTCGCTGCCGCAAGGCGGGACTTTGGCTCTGAGATGCATCGCTCGATGCTGTCTTTGCAAAGGAGAAAATTTTCATGGGAAAAGCATTGTTCATCACGGGAACGGGAACGGACATCGGCAAGACGTATGTGACGGGACTCATCGTCAAGCGCCTGAAGGAGGCGGGAGTTCGCACGGGCTACTACAAGGCGGCGCTGTCGGGCGCTGAGACGAGCGCGGACGGCTCGCTCCTGCCCGGCGATGCGCTTCATGTCGCACGCACGGCGGCTCTGGCAGAAGACGAGGCAATCGTTTCTTACATCTATCGGGATGCCGTATCGCCGCATCTCGCCGCGAGAATCGAAAACCGTCCGATCGACTTCGGCAAGGTCGAGCGTGATTTTCGCGCGGCGAAGGAGCGCTTCGACTATCTGACGGTCGAGGGCAGCGGCGGCATCATCTGCCCTTTGCGCTGGGACGAGCATGAACACGTCGTGCTCGACGACCTCGCCGTGCGCCTCGGCCTTTCGGCTCTCGTCGTTGCCGATGCGGGACTCGGCACGATCAACGCCGCTGTCCTGACCGCCGAGCACTTGAAGATGCGAGCCATTCCACTGAAGGGATTCATCTTCAACAACTGGCAGGCGGGAGACGTCATGCAGGAGGACAACAAGAAGATGGTCGAGGAGATGACGGGCGCGCCCGTCGTCGCGTGCGTCGCGAAGGGGGCAGAGGAATTGCCGCTCGCGGCGGCGGCGCTCGCCGCGCTGTACGACTGAACATCCGAAATCATAGAGGGAGAGGATTTCATGCCAACGATTGAAGAACGCGACCTTCGCCATATCTGGCATCCGTGCGCCCAGATGAAGGACTACGAGGAGCTCCTGCCCATGGTCATCGACCATGCGAAGGGCGCATGGCTCTACGATGTGCACGGCAAAGCCTATCTCGACATCGTCAGCTCGTGGTGGGCGAACCTCTTGGGGCACGCGAACGAGAAGATCAATGCGCGCATCAAGGCACAGCTCGACCGCCTGGAGCACGTCATCTTCGCGAATTTCTCGCACCGTCCCGCCATCGAGCTGGCGGAGCGTCTCGCTGCGCTCGTGCCCGCCGGGCTCACGAAGTTCCACTTCAACGACAACGGCTCGTCCGCTGTCGAAGCAGCGCTCAAGATGGCGTTTCAATACTGCCAGCAGACGGGACGCACGAAGAAGACGCGCTTCCTGTGCCTTTCCGAGGGCTACCACGGCGAGACGATCGGTGCGCTCTCCGTCGGCTCGATGGATCTCTTCGCCGAGATGTACAAGCCCATGATGATGGACAACATCCACGTCGAAGCGCCCGACTGCTACCGATGTCCTTTTCAAAAGACGCGCGAGACGTGCTCCTGCGAGTGTTTTTCCTATGCGGAAAAGGCGTTTTCCGAGCACGCCGAAGAGTGTGCGGCGATGATCGTCGAGCCGCTTCTGCAGGGCAGCGCGGGCATGCGAATCTATCCGGAGCTTTATCTCAAGAAACTGCGTGCGCTCTGCGACGAGCATGACGTGCTCCTCATTGCCGATGAGATCGCGACGGGCTTCGGCCGGACGGGCAGGCTATTCGCGACGGAGCGTGCGGGCATCACGTCCGACATCATGTGCCTTTCCAAGGGCTTGACGGGCGGCTACATGCCGATGTCCATCACCGTCGTCAAAGAGAAGATCTACGACGCCTTCTACGCGGACTGGAGCGAAGGGAAGGCGTTCATGCACAGCCACACCTACGCGGGCAATCCGCTCGGCTGCGCGGCGGCACTCGCCGTGCTCGACATCCTCGACGAGGAAAACGTCCTGGAGAAAGCGGAAGAGACAGCTCTTTGGCTGACCGCACGCATGGAGGAAGTCTTCGGTGCGCACCGAAATGTCGGCGAGATCCGTCATATCGGCCTGATCCATGCCGCAGAGCTCGTCGAGGACAAGCGGGAGAAGCGCCCGTTCGACGCGAGCCGCCGCCTCGGCTATGCCATCTACCGGGCGGCGCTTCGCAGCGGACTCCTGCTGCGCCCTCTAGGCGACGTACTCTACTTCAACCCGCCGCTCAACATCGAGAAGGAAGAACTCGATACCGCGATCTGCCGCATGAAACAGGCGATGGACGAGGTCTTGGAAGCGTAGCGTGAAAGCTGCCGCAAATATTGGAAAAAAAGCCGCCGTCGCAGAAGATGCGACAGGCGGCTTTTTTTACAGACATATAGGAAAAAATTTGCTATAATAAGAACGATAAGCACTGGATTTGATGCTTGGGCAAAAGCTCAGCTGGGGGGTATGGATATGTTTGCAATCATCGTTGGCACGCACGGCCGTCTGGCCGAAGAGCTGCTCTCTTCCGTCGAGATGATCTTCGGCGAGGTGCAGAACACGGCGGCGGTCACGTTTCTGCCGGGCGAAGGGCCGGCAGACATCACGGCGAAGTACGAAGCCGTCTTGGAAAAGCTCGATACGTCGGGCGGCGTGCTCTTCCTCGTCGACATCTTCGGCGGCACGCCATACAATGCCGCCTGCCGCATCGTCATCAACAACGAGCAGTACGGCATCGTCACGGGCGTGAGTATGCCGATGCTCGTCGACATGGCGAACACGCAGGCGATGGACGAGGGGACGGACATTCGTACGCTGATGGAGAAGGCAGCGAGCGTGGGGCAGAAGGGCATCCGGCTCTTCCACGCGAGTGCAGTCAACAGCTGAGAAAAGGCAATAGGATAGGAGAGAGATACATGATCAGTACGATTGGTGTTGTGACTTCGGGCGGTGACAGCCCGGGCATGAATGCGGCGGCGCGCGCCGTCGTGCGCACGGCGATTTCCGAGGGCGTAAGGATTTTCGGCGTCTACGGCGGCTATACGGGGCTTTTGGACGGCGACATCAAGGAGCTTTCGACGCGTAGCGTCAGCGACCTCATTCAGCGCGGCGGCACTTTCCTCGGCACGGGGCGTTCCAAGCGCTTCCATACGGAGGAGGGGCGCAAAGCGGCGATGGAAAAGCTCAAAGAGCATGGCATCGAAGGCCTCGTCGTCATCGGCGGCGACGGCAGCCTTACGGGCGCGGCGCATCTCTCGCGCCACGGCATGCCGATCGTCGGTCTGCCGGCGACGATTGAAAACGACGTCTGGGGCACGGACTACACGATCGGCGCCGACACGGCGGCGAACACAGTTCTGGAGGCCATCAACAAGCTGCGCGACACGGCGTCGGCGCATCGGCGCATCATCCTCATCGAGGTCATGGGCAAGAAGTCGGGCTGGCTCGCGATGATGGCGGGCGTCGCGGGCGGCGCTGAATACGTCCTCGTGCCCGAGGTCAAGTACGATCTCGATGAGATCTGCACGGAAATCATGGACGCTTACGAGGCGGGCAAAAAGTACAGCATCATCGTCGTGGCGCAGGGTGCAGGCTCTGCCGTCGAGATGGGCAAGTTCATCGGCGAGACGACGAAGATCGATACGCGCGTATCCGTCTTGGGCTACATCCAGCGCGGCGGCGCGCCGACGGTCGAGGATCGCATGAAGGCGTCGCTTCTCGGCGAACGCGCGGCTCTCGCGCTGATGTCGGGCGCGAGCGACATCGTCTTCGGATTTGACATGGGCAAGGTCGTGAGCATCAACCTGCACGACGCCGTGACGAACCGCAAGACGCTCGATCCCGAGATCGTGCGCCTCGCACGCGTTCTCGCCTGATTTGGGAGGAAGAGAGAAATATGAAAATTGCCATTCTCGGCTACGGAAACCTCGGGCGCGGCGTGGAGTGCGCCGTGCGCGAAAACAGCGATATGGAGCTTGTCGCCGTCTTTACGCGGCGCGATCCGAAAGATGTGAAGATCCGGACGGAGGGCGTGCCCGTCGTCCGCGTCGAGGACATCGAGGCATGGAAGGACAAGGTCGACGTGCTGATCCTCTGCGGGGGCAGCGCGACGGATTTGCCTGGGCAGACGCCGCAGTATGCGAAGTTCTTCCACGTCGTCGACAGTTTCGATACGCACGCGAAGATTCCTGCGCACTTCGCTGCCGTGGATGCGGCGGCAAAGGCGACGAATCATGTCGCCGTCATTTCCGTCGGCTGGGACCCCGGGCTCTTCTCGCTCGCGCGCGTCTATGCGAATGCCGTCTTGCCGAACGGCAAGGAGTACACTTTCTGGGGGCGCGGCGTCAGCCAGGGGCACTCCGACGCCATCCGCCGCATCGCAGGCGTGAAGGATGCGAAGCAGTACACCATCCCCGTCGTCAAGGCGCTCGCCGCCGTGCGCCGCGGCGACAATCCCGAGCTTACGACGCGCGAGAAGCACACGCGCGAATGCTTCGTCGTCCTCGAAGAGGGCGCGGACGCTGCGAAGGTCGAGAAGGAAATCAAGGAGATGCCGAACTACTTCGCCGACTACGACACGACCGTGCACTTCATCACGGAAGAGGAGCTGAAGGCAAGCCACAGCGGCCTTGCGCACGGCGGCTTCGTCATCCGCACGGGTGCGACGGGGCTTCATGGCGAGCACAAGCACGCGATCGAGTACAGTTTGAAGCTCGACTCGAACCCCGAGTTCACGACGAGCGTCCTCCTCGCGTATGCAAGGGCGGCATACCGCCTTGCGCAGGAGGGCGTCGCGGGATGCAAGACCGTCCTCGATATCGCCCCCGCCTACCTCTCGCCGCTTTCGGCAGAGGAGCTTCGGGCGAAGCTTTTGTGAGAAGTGAATAGAAGCACAAGGGGCGCCATGATCCGATGGCGCCCTTTCACCGCACGCGCTCGGAGAGCGTGAAGATCAAAAGAGCCGTCCAGATGCAGGCGCAGGCGGAGAGCTGCGCTGCGCCGAAAGGCTCGTGAAAGAAGAATACGCCGAGGAGGAGAGCGATCGTCGGACTCAGGTATTGGAAGAAGCCGAGGACGTTCAATGGCAGGAGGTTCGCGCCGTAGGAGAAGAGGATGAGCGGCGTGGCGGTGGCGGCGCCGGAGCCGATAAGGAGCAGCATTTCGCGCGGCGTCGCCAAGCTGAACTGACTCGTCGGCTCGCCCGCCAGATAGATGGCGTAAGGCAGGAATACGGGCAGTACGAGCAGAGTTTCGAGCGTGATGCTCGAAAAGGGATGCAGCGCGAGCTTCTTTTTCAGTGCGCCGTAGAGTCCGAAGGTCAGGGCGAGCACGAGCGCGACCCACGGCAGTTTGCCGATCTGCACGGTCATGAGCAGGACGCCGCAGAAGGCGAGGAGGACGCTGACGCGTGCGGACGGCGTGAGCCGTTCCTTGAAGAGCACGACGCCGAGCGCGACGTTCATCAGCGGGGTGCTGTAGTAGCCGAGACTCGTGTCGATGACGTGACCGTTATTGACCGCCCATATATAGGTCAACCAGTTGATGGTGATGAGGATCGAAGCGCCGAAAAGGAGCAGCGCACGCCGTCGGTTTTGACGGAGTGCGCTGCAATCCTGGCAGAAGTTCTGCCAGCGTTTGGAGACGGCGAGGACGAGCAGCATGAAGACGAACGACCATGAGATGCGATGCGCGAGGATTTCAGCGGCGGAAGCCGCAGTGAGGAGGTTCCAGTAGAGCGGCAGAAAACCCCAGATGATATAGGTGGAGAGGGCGGCGATCATGCCGCGCTTTTTTTGTTCCATGGGATAAAAAACTTCTTTCCGTTTTGTGTGAATGGGATGATCAGTGCGCGTGCGGCGCCGTTTGGCGATCCATCGCCGCCATGAGCCTTTCTACGGGCAGGACCTTCAAGAGGGCGAAGCAGATCAGGCACTCGGGAACGAGGTACGTCGCGTTGAAGGTCAGCGAGTAGACGAGGGGACTTGTGCCTGCGGGAGCGTAGGACGCGAAGAATACGACGCCGCTCACGATGTGGCAGAAAAAGCGCGCGAGGAAGGCGAGCGCCGTCGACGCCATGCGGTGTGCGGGAAAGAGCGCGGCGAGCGAGAGCGCCATGTAGGGCAGCGGGTAGTCGAAGAGCACCTGCACGGGGTGCAGCAGATACGGATCCTGCATCATGTTGAAGATGCCGTAGAGGAAGCCCGCGAGGCAGCCCGTGCCGACTCCGTAGCGATAGGAAACGAAGAGCAGGGGCACCATCGCGCCGAGCGTCACGCTGCCGCCCTGCGGCATGTGGTAGAGGCGAAACTGGTGCAGGATGACGGTCATCGCGAGCATGAGGGCGATGGTCACGATCATCGGCGTCGTGAGCCGTACGCGCCTAAAGTAGAGGTGCGAGAGAATCGCGAAGAGCACGGCGATAAGCGCGATGAGGCTCGCCGGGTGCTCAAGAATGGCTGAGATGTTTTGCAGCAGAGTGTCCATATTTATCCGTCCTTTCATTGTTCTCTTGCCAACAGTACGTCGAGGATGATATTTGTATCACAGAGAGCCTTCATGACGCTGCAGACGCTCCTTTCGTATAGACTCTGCATCTAGATCTGCAGGAGCCTCTTTCAAAAGTCCGAGCAGGGAGCATCGCTTTCTTAATTATACAATTCGTCCCTTCCGAAAGCAAACGAAAATCCCTTGAAGAGACTTTTCGTTTGTGCGATAATGGAGGGCACACAAAGGATGGTGGATTTATGGCAGATTACGTTGGAGGAAGGCCGACGACACGGATTCAAGGGCTTGATGCTCTGCGCACCTTGGCGATCGTCGGGGTCACGTTGTTTCATATATTTCCCGATGTGGTGAAAGGGGGATACCTCGGGGTATCCTTGTTTTTTGTTTTGACGGGGTATCTTCTCGCCTACACGACGGAGCGGGAACGGCTCGCGGGCGAATTTTCTCTCGGACGTTATTTTTTGAAGCGCCTTTTGCGCATGTATCCTGCTCTCGTCGTCGTGATTCTCGTGACACTCGGCGTGTATTCCTTCGTGCTTCCCGAGACGGTCGTGGACATGCGCGAGGAGGTTCTTTCCGTCGTGCTCGGCTATAACAACTGGTGGCAGATTGCTGCGAACGCCGACTATTTCACGCGCATCGCCAATGCATCGCCGTTTACGCATCTGTGGTTCATGGGCATCGAGCTGCAATATGCATTCGTCTTGTGGCCGCTGCTCTTTCTTCTTTATACGCTTGTCTCGCATTGCATGGGAAAAGGGGCGGGCATGGCGGTCATCGCCGTGCTCGGTTTGGGGACGGCGCTTCTCATGCCGCTTTCGTATTCGATGGGGGCAGATGTGACGCGCCTTTACTATGGCACGGATACGCGCGTCTTTGCGCTCCTCTTGGGAGCGGCGATGGGGCTTTGGCGTGCGGGGACTTCTGCGGCGAAGAAGAATCCGCTTTGGCGCGAGATCGCAGAGTTCGTCAGTTTCGAGCTTCTGTTCGTCGCCGTCCTCTTCGCGTGCGTTTTTTTCGATGGCGCGAATCCGCTGCTCTATCGGGGCGGCATGTTCTCCGTGACGCTGCTATTCTGTCTTTTGCTCGCGATCACGGCGGATCGCGGCATGACGATTGGCAAGTTTCTCGATATGCGTGTCTTTCGCTGGATTGGCACGCGCAGCTATGGCATCTTTCTCTGGCAGTACCCCGTGATCTTCCTGTTTCAACAAAAGGGCTGGGAAGCGATGCCGTATTTTGCCGCGTGGGAGATCGCCGTCATCTTGCTACTCGCCATGTGGACGGAGGCGTTGACGAAGAGCATCGGCAGGCGCGAGCTGCCTGCGTTCGGCAATCGCCTTGTCTATGTGCAGGGAGCGTGCTTTCTCGCTTTCACTCTGTGCGGCGTCTTCTTGATGGGCTTCGGCTGCAAGGGGCTTGCGGCGCCTGCCGGCTACAAGGCGGAGGCGCGCGCGCAGCTCAATGCACGTCTTGAAAAGAATGCGGCGGAGCTCGCGCGGCAGAAGGAAGAAGCCGAGAAGGCAGCAGCGGCAAAAGCTGCTGAGGACAAGGCGGCACGCATGAAGGCGGTGGATCTTTCGGGTGTCGCCTGCATCGGCGATTCGGTCATGCTGTCTGCGGCGGGAGATTTGCAGAAGGCGCTGCCTGGCTGCGCGGTCGATGCGGAAGTCTCGCGCTATGTGGGCGGCGGAATCGAAGCCGCGCAGAGCCTCGCGGCGCAGGGCAGACTCGGCAGCATCGTCGTCGTCTCGCTCGGCACGAACGGGCCGCTCGCCGCCGGCGAGCGCTATATAGAACAGACGCAGGGTCTTTTGAAGCTTTTGGGATCGAGCCGCCGCATCTTCTGGGTTAATGTCTACGCGCCGCACCTTTCGTGGCAGGATCCGAACAATGAATACATCCGAAAGATGGCTGCTGAGAATAAGAATGTGACGGTCATCGACTGGTACGGACTCGTATCGAAGCACCCCGAATGGCTCTCGGGCGACGGCGTGCACCCGAACGACGCGGGCACGGAGCAGTACGCAAAGCTCGTGCACGATGCGGTAGCGGAAGCGCTGGCGAAGTGAGATTTGCTTCAAAGGGTTGGGTGTGGTACTATATATGGGGGCGGAAATGCCTTGAGCAAGTGGGAAAAACTTATCGCACGCATTCGGAACAATCCCAAGGCGGTTTCGTTTGAGGAAGTCGCGAAAGTGCTGGAATCCATCGGGTATGAGAAGCGGCAGCCGAGAAGCGGATCCAGTCATTGGACGTTTCGGAAAAAAGGGTGTCTGCCGCTTACGATTCCGAAGAAAGAGCCGTATGTGAAAGAAGCTTATGTGCGGCAGGTCATCCTAGCTTTGGATGATGCTGATGCGTGAGATGATGCTGATGCTGATGCTGATGCTTGATTTGTTGTCGGTTTGCGAGGGTGACGATATGAAAAGGGATATTGCATACTATATGGCGTTGCCGTATCGTGAAATTATCGAAGCGGATGCGGCCGGCGGTTACGTCGGTTATGTGGCAGAATTGAAAGGGTGCATTACACAGGCGGAGACGAAAGCGGAACTTCTGGAGTTGCTGGAAGATGCAAAGAGATGTTGGCTAGAAGCTGCATTGGAAGAGGGGCTGACTATACCGAAGCCGCAGTCGGAAGAAAACTTCAGCGGAAAATTCAATCTGCGCCTGCCCAAAAGCCTGCATCGAGAGCTGGCGCTCAGTGCCAAAGCGGAGGGGGTCAGCCTGAATCAGCTTGCCGTATGTTTGATCGCAAGCGGGCTGAAGACCTCTGCTGTGAGATGATTTTTGGCAGGGAGACGCTTTTATGTGGAAGCTTTTTTCTTTTTGAAGATGTTCCGTGAAGATTTTCTCGTTATGATGGCAGCGCTCAAGGAGTCTCGCACACCTGCGACTCTCGGGCGACGGCGTGCACCCGAACGACGCGGGCACGGAGCAGTACGCAAAGCTCGTGCACGATGCGGTAGTGGAAGCGCTGGCGAAGTGAGATTTGCTAAGAAATATGAGATAAGAAAAGGATTTGAGAAATTTTAGTCGAATTTTACAAGGCGTAGAGTGTTTTTATGGTTTCATTTTGTGAGGTGTTTTGGATGAACAAAATTCTCTGTGTTTTACTTATGGCGCTTTCTGTCTGCGTCACCTGTGCAGCTTCTCCTGCAGAGACGGGCATGCAAAATGGCGCGAAAATCGCCGTGGTTCAATATCTCAATTCTTCGGAGGAGAACCAGGGATATGTGGACGAAACGGTGGCGGAAAAGTACACGAATTACTTCTCGGCGGCAGGTTACATGGTCGTGCCGAATGCTGAAACGCAAAGCGCCCTCTCGACGACTGGCTATACGACGGAGGACGAGGAGCTTCCCGACAAAGATCAGATGAAGGCCGTTGCGGAGGCGACGGGCGCAGACTACGTCGTGGCAATGGAAATTGCCGAATTGCATGCTTCGCGCCACGAGTCATTTTTTCAGGTGAAGGTCACGGTGAAGACGAAGCTCGCGTACAAAGTTTATGCGGCAAAAGCAGACAAGCTGTACGCCTTCAAAACGACGAGTTCGGACGATAACAAGACGGTATTTGGCGGTGTCGGCTTCAAGTCCCCGATCGTCAATGCGCTGACGGATGCGATGGAGAAGGGAAATGCAAAGATTCAGTCGTTTGTGGCAGAAAACAGCGGCGTTGACCTTGCGCAGTGAGGCATGGGGGCATTTGCTGTGCCTTGCGGGTCTTGTCGCGAGCTTGATGCTGCTTGCGCATCTTGCAGAGGCTTCTGCGCCGGAGGGGGTGGAAGAAGGACATGCCTATATCCCCGCTGGCACGGAGCTTTCCCTTCGCTTGGAGCGAGAGGTGTCATCCAAGGATGTAAGCGAGGGAGATTTTGTTCCCGTCGTCGTGCTCGGTGACTTGCGGCTGAACGGCGTGGTGGTGATTCGCTCGAAGGCGGATGTGCGAGCCGTTGTCGCAAAGAACCGCCCTGCCGGCGTATATGGGCGCTCGGGTCTCCTCGTGATAGAGATGAAGTCTGTGCAAACGGAAAACGGAATCACGGTTCCACTGCGCGGCACGGAAGAAAAAAAGGTCGCCCATCACGACAATGCTCTCACACAGGGGGTTGTCGGCGGCCTTTTCATCAAGGGTGCGCAGGCCGTTTACAAGAAAGGTTCGTTCTTTACGGCTGTCGTCGACACGGATGTCGATCTGGGCGTTTCCAAGGAAGATTTGGCTCAGGTCATGTGTGAACAGGGAAAGGTCGCTGCAGCGCCGTGAACATACAAGGCGGAAGAATACGAGAGAGGACGCGGGGCGTTCTCTCTTTTCGCCTGTGACTCTGTTGCGAGATGATTTTGACAGGGAGGCGGTTTTATGTGGAAGATTTTTTCCTTTTTGAAGATGTTTCGTGAAGATTTGCTTATCATGATGGTGGCGCTCAAGGATTCTCGCACGCCTACGGCGATCAAGGCGGCATTTCTTGCCGGACTGCTCTACTGTATCAGCCCGATCGACATCATTCCGGATGCTGTTCCTGTCCTCGGCATGGTCGACGATGCGGCGGTTCTGCCGGCAGCTGTCTTCGGGCTGATCCGCTTCCTGCCGCCGCACGTGCGTGCGGATGCACAGGTGAAGGCCGAGCGGCTCGGGCGGCGTCTGCCGTACATCGTGGCACTCGCCTCGATTGCGCTTATCGCGTGGATCGCCTTGATCGTCTGGGGCATCGTGGCGATCTTTCGCTGATTATTATACAGTATAGAGATGCATGGATTTGGCGGCTCATAGGATTATGGGCTGCTTTCTTTTTAGAGGGAAGGATTTTCTCTTTCGGCAGAGAAAAGTATTCTTAAGTGAAACAAAAAGATGATTTTTCTGTAAGTTGTAAGGAGATGAGATTTATGGCTTTGAAAAAATGTATGGGATGTGGCATACCGCTGGGGGGCGATGCGAAATCTTGCCCGCAATGCGGCATGGCTCAGTCCGAAGAGTGCAAATGTGCACACTGCGGCACCGACCTGCAGGCGGGCATGCGTTTTTGTCCTGAATGCGGTCAGGCTGTTTCTGAAGGAACGACACAGCAGACGCCGCAGGCGCAAGCACCAGGGGTGCCGCCTGCAGCGGCAGTGCAGTCGTCAAGCATGAATGTCGACAAGCCGCAAAATGCACCGCAGAATTTTGCATCGCCTTCGCCGCAGAACTTTGCGCCGCCGCAGGGCGCGGGAGCGCAGCCCGTTTCTGCACCGCCGATGCAGACTCCGCCTGCGCAGACATCACCGACTGGCGGACAGCCTATGCCTCACCCGGGCAACACCCCGCCGTTTGGCGCTCGGGGAGGCGCTTTCGGTGGCGGGACAGGTGCAGCGGGGGCGGCCGGCAGTTTGGGCGAATGGAAGGAAAAACTTCTTTCCTTTGAAGGACGCCTGAATCGCAAGCCGTACATCCTGCGTGGGTTGGCGGTCAGCCTTATCAGTTCCGTTATCGTACAGATCGTTTCCTTTATCCTCGGTTTCATTATCGCTAAGATTGCTGAAAGCTCGCCTGAGCTTGGCATGGTGCTCTTCATATTCCTCTATGCGGTCATCTTTGTCTTATGCCTTCCTGCAACAGTCATCGGCATTTCCTTGGGAATCCGTCGCTGCCATGACAACGACTGGTCGGGGTGGCTCGTCCTTCTCAGTTTCGTGCCTCTTGTGAACATCGTTTTTGGGCTGTTGCTCCTCTTCAAGCAGGGCACGCCCGGTCCGAATCGCTTCGGTCCGGATCCGCTGCAGTGAAAGGAGTCGGTCTTTATGAAGAGATGTGTGATGCTTTCCCTGATTGCCGCGCTGCTGTTTGCGGCGAATCTTTGCTCGGCGGCGCGTCTGCCCGATGCGGATTATGCACTCGGCGGCATACAGTTCGGCAGCGACGCCGACTATGTGAAGAGCGTCTACGGCGATCCCGATTGGGTTGAGTATTATGCAGGCACGCCGGGGTCGGGGGATATCCCGCTTTGGATTTATCATTACGGCGATTCCTTTATTGTAGGCATCGAAACAAAACGGTCGACGGTGTCCTCTATGATGACATCGGCAGACAATGGCATCGCGACGCCGCGCGGCATCCATGTGGGCAGCACCCTGACGGAGATACAGCGCGCCTATGGCACGTTGCCGCAGGCGCACAAGGCGAATCAGGGCTACTGCTATTCCTACGGTTGGGGACTGATCTCGCTGGACTTCTATGTCGATGGCAAGGGCAAGGTCTATAAGATCTGGACGGGCTATTCCGACTGAACGTGCTTCTGATGTATCCATCAGCGGGCGGACTTTTCACTTTTTTTCAAAAAGGTGTTGACAGTTCGCCCGCTTTCATGTATTATACTACTTGCTGCTGCGGTAAGCGGCAGCAAGACGCTCGAAAAAACTTCAAAAAAGTGCTTGACAATCCCTTGCGGATGAAGTAAGATAGTCGAGTCGCCTGTGAAGAACGAGCGGCGAACAGCCGAAGCAATTCGGCGGTGTTCCTTGAAAACTAAACAATGCAGAAATGAATCATCTATATGATTCAAGCCAGATGTCCATCAAGAGGAATCTTGATGAAACATCGATTGTGAACTACATTTGTAAAAGCAATCGACAATTTCTTTATGCGATTTGAAAGAATCGTATCCAAAGATAAAAAGAGCCAATTCGGCTCTCTGCAAACTTGAAAAGTGATTTTCTCTGCCACGACTGTCCTACAGTCGGAAGTGGAGAAAAAACGCAGGGATTTTTGTGCTAGGCGAGGCGCAGCGAAGCGACGCCCCGGAAGCGCACTCATGTGCGCTGAGGACGCGACGCGAAGCTGCAACGAAGCATAGCGCAGAAAGACCAAGTTTTTTCGGAGAGTTTGATCCTGGCTCAGGACGAACGCTGGCGGCGTGCTTAACACATGCAAGTCGAACGGGAACCTTTATTTCGGTAAAGGTGAGAGTGGCAAACGGGTGAGTAACACGTAGGCAACCTGCCGACAGGATGGGGACAACATTCCGAAAGGAATGCTAATACCGAATGGAGTCCGGGGATGGCATCATCCCTGGATAAAAGATGGCCTCTGAATATGCTATCGCCTGTCGATGGGCCTGCGTCTGATTAGCCAGTTGGCGGGGTAACGGCCCACCAAAGCGACGATCAGTAGCCGGTCTGAGAGGATGAACGGCCACATTGGGACTGAGACACGGCCCAGACTCCTACGGGAGGCAGCAGTGGGGAATCTTCCACAATGGGCGAAAGCCTGATGGAGCAACGCCGCGTGAGTGAAGAAGGTCTTCGGATCGTAAAGCTCTGTTGCACGGGACGAAAACCGAGCTTGAGAATATTGAGTTTGGGTGACGGTACCGAGCGAGGAAGCCACGGCTAACTACGTGCCAGCAGCCGCGGTAATACGTAGGTGGCGAGCGTTGTCCGGAATTATTGGGCGTAAAGGGAGCGCAGGCGGACATATAAGTCCATCTTAAAAGTGCGGGGCTCAACCCCGTGAGGGGATGGAAACTGTATGCCTTGAGTGCAGGAGAGGAAAGCGGAATTCCCAGTGTAGCGGTGAAATGCGTAGATATTGGGAGGAACACCAGTGGCGAAGGCGGCTTTCTGGACTGTAACTGACGCTGAGGCTCGAAAGCCAGGGGAGCGAACGGGATTAGATACCCCGGTAGTCCTGGCCGTAAACGATGAATGCTAGGTGTAGGAGGTATCGACCCCTCCTGTGCCGGAGTTAACGCAATAAGCATTCCGCCTGGGGAGTACGGTCGCAAGACTGAAACTCAAAGGAATTGACGGGGGCCCGCACAAGCGGTGGAGTATGTGGTTTAATTCGACGCAACGCGAAGAACCTTACCAGGGCTTGACATTGAGTGAAAGAGCTAGAGATAGCTTCCTCCCTTCGGGGACACGAAAACAGGTGGTGCATGGCTGTCGTCAGCTCGTGTCGTGAGATGTTGGGTTAAGTCCCGCAACGAGCGCAACCCCTGTCCTTTGTTGCCAGCGCGTAATGGCGGGAACTCAAAGGAGACTGCCGCGGAGAACGCGGAGGAAGGCGGGGATGACGTCAAGTCATCATGCCCCTTATGTCCTGGGCTACACACGTACTACAATGGGATGGACAGAGGGAAGCGAAGGCGTGAGCCGGAGCGGACCCCACAAACCATCCCCCAGTTCGGATTGCAGGCTGCAACCCGCCTGCATGAAGTCGGAATCGCTAGTAATCGCAGGTCAGCATACTGCGGTGAATACGTTCCCGGGCCTTGTACACACCGCCCGTCACACCACGGAAGTCATTCACGCCCAAAGCCGGTGGGCCAACCGCAAGGAGGCAGCTGTCTAAGGCGGGGGCGATGACTGGGGTGAAGTCGTAACAAGGTAGCCGTATCGGAAGGTGCGGCTGGATCACCTCCTTTCTAAGGTGCTGAGCTGTTCGTGAAGCAAGCCGCAAGGCAAAGCTGAACAGAAAAAGCTTAAACTTTAAGTCGAGGCATCAGGTTTTCTGCATTGTCTAGTTTTGAGGGAACACAAATCTCTCAAACTTGACCTTCTCGTTGGATTATACCAGCGGTAAGGTCAGGCGTACCTTGAAAACTACACAGAAGACAAAATGAAAGAAAATCATCGAACGCTGTAGAAATACAGCAAAGATTTTCCGAACATTTTAGGATCACAAACCAAACCAAGAACATCAGAAATGATGCCTTGAGGCGAAACACACGGCGAAAGCCGTGGAAAAGTCAAGCTACGAAAGGCATACGGTGGATGCCTTGGCGTCAGGAGTCGAAGAAGGACGCGATAAGCTGCGAAAAGCCGTGGGGAGCCGCAAATAGGCCTCGATCCACGGATATCCGAATGGGGCAACCCAGTGCGAGTCATGTCGCACTACCCGAAAGGGAGACAAACCCGGTGAACTGAAACATCTAAGTAGCCGGAGGAAAAGTAATCAACAGCGTTCCGCTCATGAATGGGCTGGATGCAGATGCGCAGGATGTGATTTCTTCAGCGAGGCGGAAGAGCGAGTCATAGCGGTGGCTATGTCGAGCGATGACAACGAAGCGGAAGGAAGCACAGACAAGCAGATGCGCCAGCATATCCATGAGTGGAGCGCGTGAGATTCCCTCAGTAGCGGCGAGCGAAGCGGGAAGAGCCCAAACCGAAAGCTTTCGGGCTTTCGGGGTTGAGGACCAGCAGAAAGGGAAAGCAGTCTAGTGGAACGGCATGGGAAGGTCGGGCGAAGAGAGTGAGACCCTCGTACACGAAAGGCTGAAGAACGGGCTGGAATCCAGAGTACCACGGGACACGAGGAACCCTGTGGGAAGCCGGGTGGACCACCATCCAAGGCAAAATACTACCTGACGACCGATAGAGGAAAGTACCGTGAGGGAAAGGCGAAAAGAACCGCGGGAGCGGAGTGAAATAGAACCTGAAACCGTATGTCCACAAGCAGTCGAAGCGCTTTATATGCGCGACGGCGTGCCTATTGAAGAATGAACCGGCGAGTTATCCTGTCGAGCGAGGTTAAGCGGAAAACGCGGAGCCGAAGCGAAAGCGAGTCTTAAAAGGGCGAAGAGTTCGACGGGGTAGACCCGAAACCACAGTGATCTATGCATGGCCAGGCTGAAACTCAGGTAAAATTGAGCGGAGGGCCGAACCCGTGAGTGTTGAAAAACTTTGGGATGAGCTGTGCATAGGGGTGAAATGCCAATCGAACGTGGAGATAGCTGGTTCTCCCCGAAATAGCTTTAGGGCTAGCCTCGAGTGATGCATGCAGACGGTAGAGCACTGATCGGGCAAGGGGGCGTAAAGCCTACCGACCCCAGTCAAACTGCGAATGGCTGCATGTCAAGCTCGGGAGTCAGCGTGCGAGTGATAAGACCCGTACGCAAGAGGGAAACAGCCCAGACCGCCAGCTAAGGTCCCCAATGCTGTACTAAGTGGAAAAGGATGTAGGAATTCGAAAACAACCAGGATGTTGGCTCAGAAGCAGCCACCATTTAAAGAGTGCGTAATAGCTCACTGGTCGAGAGTCCCTGCGCCGAAAATATCCGGGGCTCAAGTACAGAACCGAAGCTGCGGCTGCATACGAAAGTATGCGGGGTAGGGGAGCGTACCATGCGCAGCGAAGCCGTACCGGAAGGAGCGGTGGAGCGCATGGCAGTGAGAATGCCGGTATGAGTAGCGAAAAGGCCAGCAAGAATCTGGCCCACCGAAAGCCTGAGGTTTCCTGGGCAACGCTCGTCGTCCCAGGGTCAGTCGGGACCTAAGCCGAGGCAGCAAGCATAGGCGATGGACAACTGGTGAATATTCCAGTACCGCAGGGAGTCGTTTGAGTGATGGAGTGACGCAGGAGGGAGCTTGGGCGCGCGAATGGAAGAGCGCGTCGAAGCCGGTAGGCTGCAAGGGAGGCAAATCCCCCTTGTAAAAGCCGAGACGTGACAGGGAGGCAAACCTATGGGTGAGCCGAAGCCAAGCGGACCACACTGCCGAGAAAAGCTTCTAGCGAGACGAACTGCGCCCGTACCGAAACCGACACAGGCAGGCAGGGAGAGGATCCTAAGGTGCGCGGGAAAACCCTCGTTAAGGAACTCTGCAAATTGCATCCGTAACTTCGGGAAAAGGATGGCCGGAACTGGTGAAGACCCATGCGGTTGGAGCTGGGGCCGGCGACAGAAGAGAAGCCCAAGCGACTGTTTACCACAAACACAGGTGCCTGCAAAAGAGAAATCTGACGTATAGGTGCTGACGCCTGCCCGGTGCTGGAAGGTTAAGGGGAGAGGTCAGGAGCAATCCGAAGCCTTGAGCTGAAGCCCCAGTAAACGGCGGCCGTAACTATAACGGTCCTAAGGTAGCGAAATTCCTTGTCGGGTAAGTTCCGACCCGCACGAAAGGCGTAACGATTTGGGCACTGTCTCGACGAGGGGCCCGGTGAAATTGAAATACCTGTGAAGATGCAGGTTACCCGCGACTGGACAGAAAGACCCCATGGAGCTTTACTGCAGCTTGGCATTGATGCCCGGCGAATGATGTACAGGATAGGTGGGAGGCTAAGAAAGGCGGCCGCAAGGACGCCCGGAGCCGCTGTTGGGATACCACCCTTCATTCGCTGGTCATCTAACCGGAGTAGTTACGACACTCGGGACAGTGCCAGGTGGGCAGTTTGACTGGGGCGGTCGCCTCCGAAAGAGCAACGGAGGCGTCCAAAGGTTCCCTCAGCGCGGACAGAAATCGCGCGAAGAGCATAAAGGCAGAAGGGAGCTTGACTGCGAGACCGACAAGTCGAGCAGGTACGAAAGTAGGGCTTAGTGATCCGGTGGAATGAGAGTGGAATTGCCATCGCTCAACGGATAAAAGCTACCCTGGGGATAACAGGCTAATCTCTCCCAAGAGTCCATATCGACGGGGAGGTTTGGCACCTCGATGTCGGCTCATCACATCCTGGGGCTGAAGCAGGTCCCAAGGGTTGGGCTGTTCGCCCATTAAAGTGGTACGTGAGCTGGGTTCAGAACGTCGTGAGACAGTTCGGTCCATATCCATCGCGGGCGAAAGAAACCTGAAGGGGGCTGCTCCTAGTACGAGAGGACCGGAGTGGACGGACCAACGGTGTACCAGTCATGGCGCCAGCCGTGCAGCTGGGTAGCTGCGTCCGGAAAGGATAAACGCTGAAAGCATCTAAGCGTGAAACCAGCCCTAAGATGAAGTTTCTCACGGAGTAATCCGGTAAGGCGCCTCAAAGACGATGAGGTTGATAGGCGGGGAGTGGAAGCGCCGCAAGGCGTGCAGCCGACCCGTACTAATACGCCGAGGGCTTGACTTATTACCTAAAATGTTCCATTGAGTCTTCTGTATAGTTTTGAAGGTATGCTATGCAAACCTTCTGCTGACCTGTCCAAGAGGCGAAGCCGATTGGGTAACAGGTCGCATGCGAAAACGTCCCAAGAATGCAAGCGCGAAGCGCGTCGCATGATTGGCTGACGTTGACCGCTAGAAATCCAGTGGCGATAGCTGAGTGGTTCCACCTGTTCCCATCCCGAACACAGTCGTTAAGCACTCATACGTCGAAAGTACTTGGTTGGAGACGACCTGGGAGGATAGAAAGCTGCTGGTTGATGACGCACCCGAAAGGGTGCGTTTTTTATTTATGGGTCGTGACCCAGTGTCGCATGCAAAGCATGCGACACAGTAAACCACCCGCTATGCGGGTGGAAGACAAATGGTTATACCAAAAACACCTTTCCGGGTAGTATACTAAGGTTGTTCAAGCCAGTATACAGAAAGGAAAGGTGCTTATGGCACAGAAAGCTAATAGTTTATCGCATACAAAGTGGCTGTGCAAGTATCACATCGTGTTTACGCCTAAATACCGTAGGAAAATCATCTACAATCAGTATAAAGCGAGCATCCGTGACATTTTAAGGCAACTTTGTGCATATAAAGGTGTAGAGATTTTGGAAGGACACTTGATGCCCGATCATGTGCATATGTTGGTAAGCATTCCGCCGAAACTTAGTGTATCACAATTTATGGGATATCTCAAAGGGAAAAGTGCGTTAATGATATTTGACAAACACGCCAATTTGAAATACAAATTTGGCAATCGGCACTTTTGGGCAGAAGGATACTATGTGAGTACGGTTGGCTTAAATGAAGCAACCATTCGCAAGTATATCCAAGAGCAAGAAAGGCATGATGTTGCGATGGATAAGTTGAGTGTGAAGGAATACGAAGACCCTTTTAAGGGTAGCAAGTAGTACAAACGCCCTTTTAAGGGCGGTGACGAGTCAAGAGCAATCTGGCTTGAACGTAGTGAAAGCCAGCGTCTTTAGACGCTGGCTGGTAACTGCCCCTTATAGGGGGCGAGCAAACCACCCGTTTGACGGGTGGTCATGATTTTGGAATCAAGGCATCTCTGTTTCGACGTTCAATAAGGGTTGCTCTGACATCTTTTGGAGCATGATGTTCGTGTCGATCACGCTTAGGCGGTGATCGAGGGCATACCACAGGATGCTGTCCCGCGGATTGCGGACGTAGAGGTGTTCCGCTCCTGCGTAGTATAGAAGATACTGCGTCTCCTCCGGAGTGAGTTTCATGGCGAGGGCGAGGGAAAGGACTTTGTTGCGTGAAGGATTCTTTTTGCGTCCGGCGAATATATGATAAGCATAGATTCGTTCCAAGCTGGAAGCCCGAACGACATCCAGCTTGCTCAGGTGTTTTTCCTCCAGAAGTTGATTCAGATATTCTGCCAGCGTGTATTGGCGGAAATCTTTCTGATTGTCTACGAGAAAGCCCTCCAGTCCGGAGGCCTGGCGCAAATCGTCTTTCAATTCTTCGGTGCTTTTCGGCATGATGCTGCCCTCCTATGAGATTTGATACACATAGGATAATACGATATGGAGAAGAAAGCAAGGTGATTTCTTGGATGCCAATATCACCGCATATTTTGAAGAGATTTTTCAAAAGATAGACCTGCTTAAATCCAGTGACAAGGGAGAGGTATGGCTGGCATCCGAGAGATCGGGGCGGTCAACGTCAACCAATCGCGTAGCGCCTTCGGCTTGCGCTCTTGGGACCTTTTCGCAGCGGTTGGTCATATTGAAACGCATCGCTTTGACAGGGCTTCCTTATAGGATGCTCAAGGGGAAAGATTATCCGCTGATTCCCCGCGTCCTGCATTGTATCGAGGATGGCGATGAGACGGTTGTTGTGGAGGAGTATGTGCAGGGAGAATCCCTGCTTGACCGCATCGGACGCAAGGCGTATCTTTCGGAGCGTGAGGCGGAGAGCGTTCTTTTGCAGCTATGTGAAGGCCTTGCCCAAATCCATGCGCAGGGCATCATCCATCGTGACATCAAGCCGTCCAATCTCATCCTGCAAAGCGGCTGCATCATCCGGCTCATCGACTTCGATGCTGCCCGCACTGTCAAAGAGCACAGCGGCGAGGACACGATGCATCTCGGCACAAGGGGCTACGCCCCGCCGGAACAATTTGGCTATGGGCAGACGGACGCGAGGAGTGACATCTACTCCATCGGCATCACCATGCGGAAAGCGCTGCCGGAAGAGTATGGCGGCTATCTCGTCAAGATATTTGCCAAATGCACGGAAATCGATCCGGACAGGCGCTATCGGAATCTGCAGGAACTTCGCCGTGCGCTGATTTTTCGCAGGTTCTGGGCAGGCAGGGGAAAGGCGGCATTGTGGACGCTGGCAATCGTATCTGCTGTGGTGTTTTGTATTCTGCAAAGATTTGACGGGACAGAGCCGCTGCCGAACGCTCCTGCAAGCAAATCGGAGGTCGATTCGCCAGCGGTTCGACTGCCGAGCGCTGCGGAAGAAAGCGCAGCTGCGCCGACGCCAGAAACATCTGACGAGGGGGTTTCTAGGCAATCGCTTGTGCCATCGGACAGCGAGTCTGAACAAGAAGTTGCCGTGCCAACGCCATCGTCATCGATCGAGCTGACTGCTCATGACAGTTATACACCGCCGACAGCCAGCCAAGAGGAAAGAAAGTCCATAAAGAGCGCGGATGCATTCTTGGCAGAGTTCAAGGATGATCCGGAAAAACTTGCCTATTGGCAGATAAGGAATGAGGTATTCTCCTCCGGCAATACTTCGGACGAGGAACGGCTCGAGGCTATGAAGCGCGGCGAACTGGGGCTTCGAACAGATGCCTTTATAAAAAATCTGCCGCCCATGAACGAGGCGGAACGCAATCGAGCGATCGACGAGTTTGTAGCCGACCAAAAGAGATTGCTGGACCTATAGAATCCGCTGCGACCGTACGACCGCAGAAACGTCTGTGAAATCAAAAATTGCTCCAGTGACCTCGCAGGTAACCAAAGCCTGCGGGGTCTTTGTTATAATGGGGGGAATTGATGACTTATGTGCGCAGCCGCACTCGCTTGCACACATAGAGGAATGTTTGCCTTCCTAGGGAGCGGACAGTGGGAGGCAAGACCAGTTTATTCATAAGACGGAATAGAGAAAGGGGGGAGAAGTTTGTCTGACTTTTGTTGGCTTTTGGCTCGGCTTGCGTTCTTGGCCATGTTCATCGGCATGGTGAAGCCGAAGTTTGTGATCTTCTGGGGCGACAAGGCGGCCAGGACGCGCAAGAAGGTTTTCGTCGTCTATCTGTCCGTCATCGTGCTCGGAAGTCTGCTTGCCATTGTGACGCATTCGGACGGCTTGGCAGGGGGCTTGGCTTGGTTTTTGGGCGCAGATATAGATGATGCGCAGAATATGCTGCGTGCCAAGGGGCTGGCGGATTGATATGGAGGTGTCCGAATAATGCAGGATAATGGATCCAATGCAGAGCATCACGAATGGGAATTTTCTACAGACCGTCTTGCCTACGGACTTTTTCAAGTGAATGTACAAACGCATGTCAAAGTGAATGGGAACCGCATTGCGATTGATACCTGTCGCAGAGCGCTGTTCTTTAAATGGGGAAAACAAAGCGATTCTTTTGATGTGATGGATGTACAGAAAGTTACGTTGCAGAAGAAAGTGGCAAAACTGAATATTGTATTGATTGTTCTGGGACTTCTCATGGTTCTAACGGGGAACTGGTGGGGACTTCTTACGGTTCTTCCGGCAGTTCTTTTTATGCATGATAAATATTTACTGATTCAGCATAAAAACGGTGGTTTTCGAATTTACGATGCAGAACGCATAGGGGCGAATAGGGCAGCCAATGAGTTTTTCGATTATATCCAGGCTCGCAATCCGCAGGCGATGGCCATCATTCGTGGGTAGGCATCAGATGGGAGAAGCTTTGCTTGTCATGCTTTTTCCGCACAATGCGTCATATACTGGTATTGTTTCAGCAAGGAGGCTGATATGAGTCACGGGAAAAAAATCATCGTTGCCTGCATGGCGGTTCTGCTTGCCTTTGTACCGCTGGCGAAGGTCGCACATGCCGATGCGCTCGACGCGCTTGCCGTTGCTGTGGAAGGAGCTGTCGGCGCTCTGCAGGAGGATGATCAGAAGATCACGGATGAGATCATCGAAACGATGACAAAGGATCCAGCGCAGAAGAGCGTTCTGCAAGAACATATCACGAAGACAGAGCCTGTGGCAAAGAAGTTGACCGAGGCGGAGGGTACAATCTTCCTGGTATCGAGCTGGTTGCATAAGGTTCCTCTGAGCGGCGGGATGCTTACGACAGGTTTTTTGGAGTGCGTTGAGTGGTATTGGGAAAGGCAGTTCTCCAGTGAGGATGATCCAGAGATTGTCAAGCGTTATGAGACGCTCCGGAGTCATTTTTTGGATGCAGAAGCGGAATATATCGGATTGTTAGCGGATATGTCTGATTCAGAATCAAAAGAGATCGGTCTGATGAAGAGCGTAAATGGAATCCAGATCATGAGCCGTATGGGCTCGGCAGAGTCGGCAATGAAGCGGGTGAGAATGGCGGCTTTTGATGAGAATCCGGAGGAGAAGGGAAAGAAGGGAGCTTCAGCAAAGGAGAAGATGCAGGAAAAGCCGCAAAAAGGGGCAGCGGCAGATCCGCGCGAAAAGGCGAAGCAGGAGCTTGAGAGCTTAGGGTATTCGGTGAGCGGACAAATCAAGGAAACTTCCTATGGCAACAGCAGCGTTGGGTTTCTTGCACGGGAGACTGGAACGGGAAAGCTGGTTGTATGTGATCGCAAGAATCATCGTGTGGCAGTCGTCGAACCAATCACCGATTTCAGCGTATTGACACACAAACAGGCTGGGCATGAGGTCTTTGAGGCAAGGTTCTATGTCGCCAATGACGCGAGGGACAATGATCGGAATGCGGGATATTGGGACGGAGCGACGCATGTCTTTAATGTCTACGGGCTGTTTGATAGAGATGGCGTGGGAAATGTCGTGCCGGGAAAGCTCTATACAGCGTCGGGACGCAAGCCGTCACATTACCATTCCGTTTTGTATGAACAGAAAAATGTTGATTTGATGAATCTTGTAATGACAGAGGCTAAGTCTCTGCGCTAAACAGCAGAATAGAGAGTGCGCGATGAAAGATGCTGCGGATCTAGGTTTTGGGGCAGAGAGCCGCGGCCTTTTATTTGAAGAGAGAGTTTTTTCCCAGAAGGAAGACGGAATACATCCCAAAGTCGGATTCTACCAGAGATTTTTCTAAAGCGCTTATATTTTATGGCCGCATTCACGATATAATAAAATATAGGGGATTTCTTTTTCATGTTTTCTTTTCGTGAGTGTTCAAAGCAAAGCATGGCGGCCGTTGTTTCTTTGGAATGCGTAGGTAGAGGAGTTGTATTTCTATGGTTTACCCCGATACGATCAAGACGGATCAAGATGTTTTGGATGCGTTCATTGCCGTCGCGCCTTATTTGGATCATGTCGTTCGCCAGGATATTGCTGTTGGCGTAACGGATAAGGAGACGACCTTGGCGTTGATACCGAATGCCAAGCTGGAGTTCTCTCCTCCGGTCGGGACGCCCATTTCGCCCAATACGAGGCACGTCATCGATACGGGGCGAGACTATGTTGGCTTGATTGATGAGAAGCTCTACGGACGCGGCGTCCGCAGCATGATCACGCCGATTCACGGCGTGAGCGGTGACATCATCGGCACGCTTGTGACGGCGATGGATGTTGCGCAGGACATAAAGCTCGCCCATGCGGTCGACGAGGTCACGAAGTCGACGGAGACGGTTTACCATGCTGTCGAGCAGGTCGCGGAGAGTGCGAGCGAATTGGCGAAGTCGGGGCAGGAGGCTGTGCAGCAGGCGGCCGACCTCAAAGAGCGCAATGCCGAGACGATCAAGGTCATCGAGTTCATCAACAACATCGCGCAGCAGACGAACCTCCTCGGCCTCAACGCCGCCATTGAAGCGGCGCGCGCGGGCGAGCAGGGCAGAGGTTTTGCCGTCGTTGCGGAGGAGGTTCGCAAGCTCGCTGAACAGTCGCGTGAGGCGACGGAGAAGATTCAGGCGACGCTGGCGGAGATGAACAAGGCGGTCGAGGCAATCTCGAAGACGATTGAGACGACGGGGGCAATCAGCCAGGAGCAGGCGGCTTCGACTGAGGAGATCACGGCGAACCTCTCGCGCGTCACGAATGCGGCGGAGGAACTGGGCGCCTTTGTCGTGCGCACGGATTGAAGATATTGGGCACTGGAAGGGGCGCGCATGGAAGCCATGTGCGCTCTTTCTTTCTATGCAGGAGCAGATGCCTGCAGATAGCAAAGTTTTTTGAATCATTGTCACTTTTTTCTGGATTTTTTTGTGTTCTCGCGCTATACTATATGTTAGAATAACTTCGCCATTTTGTGGGGACATTGTATGGGGAGTTATGGGGGAGAGGCATTGGTAGTTATGCTTGTCTATCTTGGGGAGGTTATATTATGGAAAGATATAAGACTCCGGTAGCAGGTTACGAGAATCAATGCGTAGAGCTGTTATTGGAAAAACTGGGTGTGGTCACGTTTGACTACGACATTGAGCACGATGTGCTTCTTTTGGCGAAGGCGCGCGACGGTATGACGGAGAAGCGCTTCGAGGGGTTCTGCCGCACCCTTTGCACCGAAAATCGCGGCATGATTCATCCTGATTCGGTCGAGCAGCTCGTGGCGCTTTTCCGTGGGCAGACGACGGGCGTGCGCGAGGTCTTGCTCGACATGGCAGAAGTGCCGCAGGGGCGCTATTCGTGGTACGAGGTCGCCGTGAAGCTCCTGCGCGACGAGACGGGGCGCGTACAGCGCACGATCGGCATCCTCTGGGACATCGAGTCGAGCATGGGCAAGATGGAGCAGAGTTTCGCGCATTTCCGCTCGGAGCGCGATTCGGTCACGGGCATATTGAACGGTGCAGGGCTGGAGAAAGCGGTGCAGACGTATCTTGCAGGTCATGGCCGCGACGAGAGCAACGCTCTGATGGCCATTTCCTTCGGCAATATTTGCCAGCTCGCAGAGCAGCGCGGCAAGCATTGGACGGATCAGCTTCTCGTGCGTATATGCAAGGCGGTCGGCAGTTTCTTCCGTGCGGGCGACGTGATTGCGCATCTGGGCGACGGCCAGTTCGCCGTTTTTGTCAAGGATATGGAGCGCACGGAGGTCATGGATATGAAGGCGCGGGCAATCCGCACGCTGTTCGGCGGTGAGAATACGCAGTTCGGCGGCTATGGCTTAGAGTGCCGCATCGCCGTTTCGTACTATCCGGAGGACGGCACGTCTTTCCATGAGCTTTTGCAAACGGCGGAGAAGAGGCAGTCACTTGATCGCGGTGATAAAGCGGCTGCAAAGCTGCTAACGCTGGCTTAAAACGTATAGGAAGCAGGAAAGCCGCCCGGCGCGGAAGAGAAGTTTCGCCGGGCGGCTTTTTGGTGTCTACCGCCAGCAGAAATGCTATAGCATTTCTGCTGGCGGTAGTGTATAATGAAGCTGTATGATTGTTTCTCTTGAGGAAGGGCAGGGCGTATGGAGCAGTTCACGCAGACATTTTTGGAGTTCATTGATGCCTGGGGTTATGTGGCGGTCGCCGTCTTGATGGCCTTGGAGAATGCCTGTATACCGATTCCGAGTGAGCTGATCCTCGGATTTTCGGGCTATCTGATCTTCGCCGACCGCATGGGTTTCGTCGGGGCGATGATTGCCGGCATGGTCGGCGGCATGGCGGGATCGATCTTCGCTTATCTCGTCGGGCGCTACGGCGGGCGTTCCTTTGTCGACAAGTACGGCAAGTATTTCTTCGTGAAGAAGTCGCACGTCGATATCGCGCAGCGCTGGTTTGACAAGTATGGCGTCAAGGCGGTGTTTTTCAGCCGCATGCTTCCCGTCGTGCGCACGTTCATCTCGCTTCCGGCGGGCTTTGCGCATGTGGACATGAAGAAGTTTCTCCTCTACACGTTCCTCGGCTCTCTGCCGTGGACGGCGCTGATCCTCGGCATTGGCATGGCGCTTGGCGAGAGCTGGCAGATCATGCTCAAGGTCGGACATGAGGTGAGCATCGCCTTCGTCATTGTAAGCTGCATCATCGTCGCCGGTCTTTACTGGCGCTATCGCCGCAGCCGCCAGCAGAAGGCAAAGGAAGCGCTGATAAAATGAAGTCGTCCGGATGTGTGAAGATGGGCGGCTGAATTTATCCGTGGTTTCTTAATATGGACGTGGAGTGATCCACGTCCATTTTTTAGGAAGCGCTGTATGTATCACTTCTGCCTCAGAAGCTGCCGCCGTGCGTCACGTAGAGGAAGAAGAGCGGGTAGAAGAGCAAGAGGTAGATGACGGTCGTGACGAGGAAGCTCGCGACGGTGAGGTCTACGTTGAGCTTGTAGAGCCGCGCGGTCAGGACGGCGTTGATCGCCGTCGGCGCGGCAGCGATGAGGAGCACGCTGCCGATGAGCACGGAGTCCGCAAAGAGCAGGCGGCAGAGTCCGAAGAAGATCAGCGGCGTGAGGAGGAAGCGCAGGGGGATGAGGTCGGCGGTCTTTTTGATGTAGGGACGCGCGCGCGAAAAGTCGACGAGACAGCCGACGGGAAAGAGCGCCGTCCAGGCGCCGATATGCACGAGCGCTTGAAACGCTGTGCCGAGCACGGCAGGACGCTCGACGCCGAAGACGTTGAGTGCGAGTCCTGCGATGAGACCGAGCACGGGCACCTGGTTCGGCGTGAGAAAGAGTTCCCTAAGCGACAGGTGGACGCGAGCCCCCTCTTTCGCCCCTTGCGCACGGAACATCGCGGCGAGCGGGAAGCATACGAGCACGAGGAGGCCGACTTGGAACGATGAGACGATCTGCACGTAGGCGAATCCAGTCTCGTCGTAGAGAATGAAGGCGGAGAGCCCCGCGATCGTGCCGATGTTCGTGAGCATGGCGCTCATGTAGTAGGCGCCGCGCGAAAGGGCGTCCTTGTGGCGGCGAGCGAAGGTTAAATAGGCGATGGTGCCGGGCACGAGCATGAAGAGCGCACTGAAGAGCGGCAGCCACAGGAGGCTTCTCGACAGCGGCATGACCCAGAAGCTCAAGACGGCGAGCAGCGTCGCCATGACGATGATGTTGAAGCGGATGATGGCATTGCATAGCGCGTCGGAGATGCGGCCTCGCTGATAGGCGATGTAGCCCGCGAGAAGGGGCGCGGCGAGGTCGCTGAATACGTAGAGGATGCGGAAGAGTTTTTCGTCCATGAGAGGCCTCTTTTGCTGGATTCGGTCAGCAGGGCAAGGGCTTGTCCTGCTGACTCGCGAAGAGTTCATTATCGTGCATGTATCGTAACATGCGCACGGCAGGAATACAAGCCCGGGAGAAAGGATGGATCGAATGATATACCCGATGAAGCTTCGAGCGCCGCTCAAGGACTATATCTGGGGCGGCACGCGCCTCAAGACGGAGTACGGCAGAAAGACGTCTCTCGCGAAGGTCGCGGAGAGCTGGGAGCTTGCGTGTCACAAAGAGGATCAGAGCGTTATCGAGAACGGCGCGGACGCGGGTCTGACGCTGGAAGCGTACATCGCGCGCGAAGGGGCGCACGCTGCGCTCGGCTCGCACGGTTCGCGCTATCCGTATTTCCCGCTTTTGATTAAGCTCATCGACGCGCACAACGATCTCTCGGTGCAGGTGCATCCAGACGACAGTTACGCCTTCGAGCACGAGGGCGAGTACGGAAAGATGGAGATGTGGTACATTCTCGATGCCGAGCCTGGGGCGGAGATCATCTACGGCTTCAAGGAAGAGATCTCGCGCGAAGAGTGCCGCCGCCGCATCGAGGAGAACACGCTCTTGGACGTCGTGCGGCGCGTCAAGGTGAAGGCGGGCGACGCCATCGTGATTCCGGCAGGCACGCTCCATGCCATCGGGCGCGGCATCTTCCTTGCGGAGATTCAGCAGAATTCCGATACGACGTACCGCGTCTACGACTATGCGCGGTGCGGCGCGGACGGCAGGCTGCGCGACCTGCACATCGACAAGGCGCTCGACGTGCTCTCGTTCGCGCCGCCGGCGTATGACGTGAACCGTGGCGAGAAGTTCTCCATTTTCGCCGAGCATGAGATGACGGTCGTCGCACGAACCGAGTTTTTCACGGTCTATCACTTCGCCCTCAAGGGTCGTTGCCACTTGCAGGCGGGACGCACGAGCTTCCAGTCCATCGTCGCGCTCGGAGGCCCTATGGAGCTTTCGTGGTCGGGCGGCGAGGAGATTTTGGAGAAGGGCGATTCGTACTTCATACCGGCGAGCTTCGGTGACTACACGATGCGCGGCGAGGGAGCGTTTCTTCTGACGGAGATCTAGCGAAAATGCGCCCCGAAGAGGAAGTTCTTCGGGGCGCATTCTCGCTTTTCGGGATTCAAGGCATTTCGGGCGGGTGGCTGCAAAGGGCCGCGTGGTGCAGGAGGTCTTCGAGGCGCATTTCGATGTCGAGCGCTTCCTTGTGTACGGTTTCTGCCGTGTCGAACTCCGCAAAGTCGTCCGTTTCGAGCGCGTTGGCGAAGTGCTCCCAAGCCGTGATGGAAAGCTCGGTGGATTCTGCACGCAGCTGGCTCAAATAGCGTGCGCCGGGCGGCACGGAGAGCGCCGAGAGCTTTTGCTGGCGCTCCTTGAGGGTCGGGATGATCTCCGTTCGGATGAGCTTCTTCAGCCCGTCTTTCTGTGCGCTGGAGAGAAGTCCCGTACCGTCCCACGGCATGTCGGTCAGCGCGGAAAAACGCTGCTGCTCCTTGGCGAAGCGCTTGTTGTACTGCTCGACGATGGGTGCCGACGCTTCGAGGTAGGAGGCGACGTCCTTTTCGAGGAGCGGCGTCAGGCGGTCGAGGCAGTCGCGGTAGTTCTTGATGTAGGAGACCTGCCAATGACCGTCGCCCGCCTGCTCCATGGCGAGGAGCAGCGTGAGTTCCGTTCCTGTCAGTTCGTCCTTCGCCTTGACGTGCGCCGTCGCCGTCGCGCCGTCGCGGTCGATGGAGTCGAGGCCGACGATGGTGATGTTCTTCAAGAGGCTGCGCTCGAAGAGGTTCTCGAAGTCGATGCGCAGCTGGCGTCCCTGCAGGAGGCCGCCGGGCTTCTGCCATTCGCCCGTCTCGATGCGGCCTGTGAGCGTCGTGCGCATCCCCGCCGTGACCTGCGGCTTGATGAGTTGGTAGAAACGCACGGCTTCCGTGCGTTCGTCGCTCGTCAGGGAAGTGTCGGCGGCGAAAAGGCTGCGCGTGAGATCGTCATAGATTCTGCCCATGCTCAGGCTGACGTTGACGTAGCGCTCGAATTTTTCGGCGTCGTGCTTCTCTGCCGCTTCTTGAATCTCGGCAAGCGCGTATTCGGGGCTTCTCGCGTGGATGAAGAAGTACCAGAGCACGGAGCCGACGGCAAGCGCGAAGAAGATGATGACGAGCATCGTGAGCGTGCGATTGTATGAGCTGATCTTTCGGGCGCGCAGCTGCAGCCGCCAAGTATAATCGTCCATAGAAATTCTCCTTATCGTCCTATTATAGCATATATGTCAACGAAAGCAGGAGGTGCGGGCATGAAATGGGTCAGCCATGAGGTTGTGACGGGTATGGCGGTCTATACGCTGACGGGCGCTCTCGTGCCGACAGCGTGCGCCATGGCGGGCGCGGTGCTTCCCGACTGGATCGAGGGCAAGGGCGGCGGCGTGCGCCTGCCGTGGGCGGGACTCCTCGCCCATCGCGGCTGGTCGCACTGGCCGCTCCTTTACGTCCTCGGCTTTCTCGCTCTGGGCGCTTTCGGCGAGGAGCTGGGCGAGGACGCCCTCTCTCTCATTCTCGCGGGGCGTTTCATCCTCCTCGGCGCACTCTTTCATATCGCCGAGGATGCGCTTTGCGGCAAGGTGCCGCTCCTTCATCCGAAGAAGAAGGTCGGCGTGCGCCTCTTCCGTGTCGGCTCGTTCGGCGAGTACGCCTTCGCGCTTGTCCTCGTCCTTTTCTTTTATGGAATCGGACGATTGGTTTTCCGGTAATTTTATAGGAGAAATTTATTTTTGCACCGCCGCAGGCAAGAAGGAAAGCGCCTTGCTTGCGGGGAAGTCTATAAGCATAGGAGAAGAGGTCACATTGGAGGGGATCACGATGGAACAGGGCACGCAGAAGAAGAACAAGCTCTTGGGGCTTCTCGCCGAGAAGTACCCGACGCTGGAATCCGTCTACGAAAGGCTCATCTCCCTGCAGGCGCAGCTCGGTCTGCCCAAGGGCATTGAGCATTTCATGAGCGATCTGCACGGCGAGTACGAGTCGTTCTTCCACATCTTGAACAACTGCTCGGGCGTCATTCGCGAGAAGGTCGAATACGTCTTTGCCGACCGCATGACGGATGAAGAGAAGGCGGAGTTCTGCACGCTCATCTACTACCCGAAGGAAAAGATCGAGCGCATGCATGCCGAGCGCAAGGACACGCCCGCCTGGTATCGCGAGAACCTCGCGCGGCTCTTGGAGCTGTCGAAGCTCATGAGTTACAAGTACCCGGCGGCGAAGGTGCGCGGCTTCATCCCCAAGCGCTATGAGTCCGTCATCGTCGAGCTTCTTTACACGCGCCCCGAGGAGGACACGGCGCAGGCGCAGTACCATCGCCGCCTCCTCGCGACCATCGTGCAGATCGACAGCGGCGCGGGCTTCATCGAAGCGTTCTGCGTGCTCGTCAAGCGTCTCGCCGTCGATCATCTGCACATCGTCGGCGACTTCTTCGACCGCGGCAGCCGTCCCGACGCGATTCTCAACATGATCCTCGACTACCACGATATCGACATCGAGTGGGGCAACCACGACGTCATGTGGATGGGCGCGGCAGCGGGCAGTGAGGTCTGCATCGCGGGCGTCGTGAGAAACAGCCTGCGCTACCACAACACCGACGTCTTAGAGCGCGGCTACGGCATCAGCCTGCGTCCCCTATCGCTCTTTTCGACGCGCATCTATCCCGATTCCAATGCCATCCGCGCCTCGGAGAAGGCGATCACGATGATTATGCTGAAGCTCGAAGGCCAGCTCATCGCCAGGAATCCCGACTTCGAGATGGAGAGTCGCCGTCTCCTCGACAAGATCAATTACAACTCCTCCTACGTCATGCTCGGCGATCGCCGCTACGAGCTGGAGAGCGCCTACTTCCCGACGATCGACCCGAAAGATCCGTTCGCGCTCTCGGAGGAGGAGGAGCGCATCATCGCCGACCTCAAATCGTACTTCACGGAGAGCGAGATGCTGCAAAAGCACGTCGACTTCCTCTACAAGAAGGGAAGTCTCTACAAGTGCTGCAACGGCAACCTTCTTTACCACGGCTGCGTTCCCGTCAACGAGGACGGCTCGCTTCGCGACGTCATCTTCGACGGCAAGGCTTACAAGGGACGCGCCTACTTCGATTATGCCGACCGCCGCGCGCGCCGCGCCTACCTCTTCCGGGCGCAGGAGGATCTCGACTTCATGTGGTTCTTGTGGTGCGGCAGGACGTCGCCGTGCTCGGGACGCGAGGTCAAGACCTTCGAGCGCTCGCTCCTGGAAGACGAGAGCACATGGAAGGAGCCTGCCGATCCCTACTACCGCCTGCTGGACGACGAGGATTTCTGCCGCTCCATCCTCGCGGAATTCGGCCTGCCCGAGAGCGGGCACATCATCAACGGTCATGTGCCCGTCAAGGTCAAGAAGGGAGAAACGCCCGTCAAGGCGCACGGCAAGGCCATCATCATCGACGGCGGCTTCTGCCAGGCGTACCACAAGAAAACGGGCATCTCGGGCTTCACGCTCATCTCCAACTCGCGCGGCTTCCGGCTCCTCATGCACCAACAGGTCGCCGATGTGCGCCAGGCGCTGAAGGAGAACAAGGACATCGAATCCGTCTCCGAGACGGTCGAACTGCAGACGAAGCTCACGACGCTCGGCGACACGGACGAGGGCAAGGACATCCAAGAGGAAATCGCTGACCTCTACAACTTGCTCATCGCCTATCAGAACGGCGTGATCGAGCCGAAGGCATAGCCTCGCATACGAAAAAAGCATCCATCGGTCTGAGCGCACTGCCTCTGCGCGAGGCGGCAGCTTAGCTCGATGGATGCTTTTTGCTTTCGATGCCGTACTGAGTCGATCATCCGACAAGATGAACGTTCAATTTTGCCGGGAAGTGCCGGAGAAGCACGGATAAGGATTCAGCGGATGGAGAAGGGCAAGCCGTATCTGCGGTTACTGCTGGTGCGGGCCGTGGCCTGCTCCGTGGCCGCCGCGACCGTGGCCGTGGCCGCCGCCTTTGCCGCGATGCGGACAGCGCCCTTCACCCATGGCGGCGTCCTGTCCGTGGCGGTGTGCGTGCGCTTGGCCTTCGCCGTGGTGCTGCGCATGTCCTTCGCCGTGTCCTTCGCCGTGGTGCTGACCGCAGTGGCCGTGACCCTCGCCGTGGCGGTGCTGACCTTCGCCCGCGCCGTGCGCGTGGGAGCAGCGATGGCCGCCTTCGGCGTGCTCATGTCCCTCGCCGTGATGCGAGCAGTTTGCTTCCGTCGTATACTCAAGCGTGCCGGCGAGATGCTGTGCGACAGCCTCGTCCGCCGCGCCCTTGACGCCGGCATAGACGCGGATGCCGGCATCCGTGAGCGCCTCGATCGCGCCCGCGCCGATGCCGCCGCAGATGAGCGCATCGACTTCGTTTTCCTTCAAAAGGCCGGCGAGTGCGCCGTGACCGCTGCCTTGCGTGCTGACAACCTCCGATTTCTCAACGGCGTCCTCCTTGACGTCATAGAGCTTGAATGCCTGCGAGTGTCCGAAATGCTGGAACACCGTGCCGTTTTCATTTTCATAGGGGACTGCGATTCTCATCGTTCCTTCTCCTTTCTTTCTCGGGGGCGAAAAGCAATAGCCTTGACGCGCCTCGGCACGCGGGCAGCATTTGCCGCACGGTGCGGACATGTCGCAGAGCTGGTAGAAGCCGCCTTCGATGACGAGCGGTCTGCCGTGGACGAGGCTCTCGGCGATTTTTTTGCGCGCTGCGGCATAGATTTCGGCGACCGTCGTGCGCGAGATCGCCATGCGTTTGGCGCATTCCTCCTGCTTTAGCCCGTCGTGGTCGATGCTGCGTATGCACTCGTACTCTTCGACGAGCAGGGTGACGGCCTCGCCGCCGGGAAAGCCCGCAGGCGTGAAGCGCTCGTAGGCGGGACGCACGCAGATCCTTCGCCCCCGCGTCGGTCTTGGCACAGTCCTCGCCTCCTTTAAGGAATCACTGATAAATTCAGCCACCCATCTTCACACATCTGCGCTGTCCTCTCGTCGTCGACAAATCCTCGACGTAGCACCGCTACGCCTGCGGTTTGTCTCCTCGATAGATACAGCGCATCTGTGCAAATCTGGGCGACCTCATTTTATCAGCGCTTCCTTAAATATTTTTACGGATTTGTTATCGACATATGTCGGTAACTGTGTTATCATCGTATCATGGAAGGAACAGTGTGTCAAGCCGTTTTGACGAAAACGGCAGGATTTAGCCCTTTCATGGAGAAAAGAATAATATCGCTCATCAAAATAGAGGAGGGATTCCATGGCAAAGGAAACGATACAGAAGGACGTCGTCATCATCGGTGCGGGCATGGCAGGGCTGACGGCGGCGCTCTACGCGGGACGCATGAATTTTTCGACGCTCGTCCTGGAGAATGCCATCGTCGGCGGGCAGATTGCGAACGCCACGGGCATTGAGAATTATCCGGGCTTTTTGAGCGTCTCGGGCAGCGACCTCATTCAGACAGTGCAGCAGCAGGCGGAGACGTTCGGCGCCGTCGTCGACGAGTTCGATGCGATTGAGCAGGTTACGCTCGAAGGCGCGGTCAAGCGCGTCGAGACGGAGAGCGCCGTTTACGAGACGCCCGTCGTCATCATCGCCTCGGGCATGAGCCGCAGGAAGCTGCCGCTCGCTGCGGAAGCGAAGTACGCGGGGCGCGGCGTCCACTACTGCGAGCTTTGCGACGGACACATGTATCAAGATAAAATCATTGCCGTCATGGGTGGCGGCAATGCGGCGCTCGATGCGGCGAACTTCCTCTCGCGTTACGCGAAGAAGCTCTACCTCGTGCATCGCTCCAAGCTTCGCGCCGACGAAGTTTCGCAGAAGCGTCTCCGAGAAAATCCCAAGGCGGAGATCTTGCTCGAAACGGAGATCCGTGCCTTGCGGGGCGAGGGAAAGCTCGAATCTATCGAGATTTTCGACAAGAAGGCGGGCGAGGCACGGGAACTTGCCGTCGACGCCATATTTGTCAACATCGGCGTGCAGCCGAACACGGCGCTCTTTGAGGGACAGGTCGAGATCAACGAGAAGGGGCATATCGTCGCGGGCGAGGACTGCCGCACGAATATCCCCGGCGTCTTCGTCGCCGGCGACATTCGCGAGAAGGAGATCCATCAGCTGACGACTGCCGCATCCGACGGCACGACGGCGGCGCTTCTCGCCGAGAAGTACATCACAGGAGGGAAAACATCATGGTAAAGGTCTATTCCATCACACAGTGCCCTTGGTGCGACAAGGTCAAAAAGTATCTGAAGTCGAAGAACATCGCCTACGAGGAGCACAACATCGAGGAGGACGAGGCGGCGCGCAAGGAGTGCGAGGCCATTTCGGGCGATCTCATCGTGCCGGTGACGACGGTCAACGGCAAGGACTTCGTCGTGAGCTTCGACAAGGCGAAGCTCGATGCGATTCTCGGTATATAAGGAAGCACGGATAAATTCAGCGATTCCTTGAGAGAGTGACTGCTGCTGCAGGCAGCATCGAAAAACGCCCGCATGTGCAAAAGTGCATGTGCAGGCGTTTTTTCAGTCTGCGCCCTCCGGGCTTGACTTCTTGGACTTTCATGGTAAACTATAAATTGCTATATTAGCCACATTAGCTCGATGGAACTTGCAGTGTGTGGGGGAGGAAATGGGACTTTCATGGAGAAGTTGATTATAAAGGGCGGCTGTCGGCTTGCGGGACGCGTGAAGATCAGTGGTGCGAAGAACGCTGTGCTGCCCATCATCGCCGCGACGCTTCTGGGGCAGGACGCCCCGAGCCGCTTGGAGGAGGTTCCTTCGCTCGACGATGTGCATACGATCACGGAGGTGCTGCAGGCGCTCGGCGTACATGCGGCGTTCGACAATGCGGCGAACGCGCTGACCGTGGACAGCTGCGAGATCAAGCGGACGGAAGCGCCCTACGAGCTTGTGCGCAAGATGCGCGCTTCTTTCCTCATCATGGGGCCGCTGCTCGCACGCCTCGGTCACGCGAAGATCTCGCTGCCGGGCGGCTGCGCCATCGGCACGCGCCCCATCGACCTGCATCTCAAGGGCTTCGAGGCCTTGGGCGCAAAGATCGAGATCGGGCATGGCTACATCGAGGCGCGTGCTGACGCGGGACTCAAGGGCGCACGCATCTACCTCGACTTCCCGAGTGTCGGCGCGACGGAAAACATCCTCATGGCGGCTTCGATGGCCGAGGGGCAGACCGTGCTCGAAAACCCTGCGCAGGAGCCGGAAATCGTCGATCTCGCAAACTTCCTGAACGTCATGGGCGCGAAGGTGCGCGGTGCGGGTACGAACGTCATCAAGATCGAAGGCGTCAAGAAGCTCACGGGGCACAACTATACGATCATCCCTGACCGCATCGAGGCGGGCACCTACATGGTCGCCGCCGCCATGACGCAGGGCGACGTCTATATCGAAAACGCCATTTCCGAGCACCTGAAGCCCGTCATTGCCAAACTCAAGGAGGCGGGCGTCACGATCGAGGAGGCTGTCGAAGGCATTCGCGTGACCTGCGACCGCAGGCCGAAGGCGGTCGACATCAAGACGATGCCGTATCCGGGCTTTCCGACGGACATGCAGGCGCAGTTCATGGCGCTCCTCGCCGTCTCGGACGGTGCGGGACTCGTGACGGAAACGGTCTTCGAGAACCGTTTCATGCACGTCGATGAATTGAAGCGCATGGGGGCGTCCATCAAGATTGACGGGCGCACATCCATCGTCGAGGGTGTCGATCATCTGACGGGCTGCCAGGTCAAGGCGACCGATCTGCGTGCCGGCGCTGCCATGGTGCTCGCGGGTCTCGTCTCCGAAGGAGAGACGCAGGTCGGCTACATCCACCACATCGATCGCGGCTACGACAAGCTCGTGGAGAAACTCGTGGGGCTTGGCGCGGACATTCGCCGCACGGATGATTGAAGGGAAATCGACAGCAGATGCAACCGGTTGCTGCAAATAAAAATTGACATTCCTACGGGAAAAGTGATATATTGTTTCTATTGATGCGCTCGTAGTCCAGTGGATAGGACGTTAGCCTCCGGAGCTGAAAGCGTGGGTTCGACTCCCGCCGAGCGCACCATGGGATGATTTGAAGGAGGGCGCGCTTTCGCGCCCTTTTTATCATATCTGCGAGAGGCGGAAGGTACGATGAACGAAAAGGCGAGCGCGGCGATGCGCCGGTTCCTTGAAGCGATGGGACTCGATCTCGCGGCGTGCGGCATGGAGAAGACGCCGGAGCGCGTGACGGAGATGTTTGAGCTGCTCTTTTCGGGCTGCGGCGAAGATGCGTCTTCGGCTTGGGGCGAGCTTTTCGAGACGAAGGCGCGCGGTCTGACGGCGGTGCAGCATATCCCGTTTTATTCGCTGTGCGAGCATCATCTCGTGCCGTTCTTCGGCGAGGTGCATATCGCCTATTTGCCGAAGGACGGCAGGATCGCGGGGTTCAGCAGGTTCGTCCATGTCGTGAATCTTCTCGCGAGGAGGCCGCAGCTGCAGGAGCGGTTTACGCGCGAGATCGCGGACGCCGTGCTCGACGGGCTTTCGGCAGAGGGCGTGCTCGTCATTGTCGAGGCGCGGCAGCTGTGCATGATGATGCGCGGCGAGCTTGCGCCCGGAACGCGCACGCTGACTTCGGAAACGGGCGGCACGATCACCGCCGATGCGGCTCTTGGTAAGGAGGCATGGGATCTTCTGATGCGCGGAGCGAAGGAGGGATGAGGCAGATGAAGGCGAAGAGGCATTACCGACTGCCGTCGGGCAAGGAGCTGACGGTCGGCGAAGGGACGCTCGTCATGGGCATATTGAACGTGACGCCCGACTCTTTCTCAGACGGCGGCAAGTGGAACACGCTCGATAAGGCGCTCGACCACGCGCTTTCGATGGTCGAGAACGGCGCGGCGATCATCGACGTCGGTGCGGAGTCGTCGCGCCCGGGCTTCGTGCCCGTGTCGGCGGCAGAGGAGATCGAGCGGCTCGCGCCCTTCTTGGAGCATATTGCGCCGAAGATTCCCGTGCCGATTTCCATCGACACGTTCAAGGCGGAGACGGCACGCGCTGCCTTGCGGCTCGGCGCGGACATCCTCAACGATATATGGGGTCTGCAGTACGCGGCGGAAGAGCGCGGCGCGATGGCTCGCGTTGCAGCTGAATACCACGCCCCCGTCGTCGTCATGCACAATCAGACGGGCACGACGTACAGGACGGACGTCATCGAAGCCATGCAGGATTTCTTCCGCGAGAGCTGCGCCATTGCCGAGGAGGCGGGCGTGGCGAAAGAGCGCCTGATCTTCGATCCGGGCATCGGTTTCGGCAAGACGCCCGAGACGAACATCGAGGTGCTGCATCGTCTGCATGAGCTGATGAAGCTCGACGGAGAAGCGTATCCGCTGCTTTTGGGCGCGAGCCGCAAGAGCTTCATCGGCTACGCGCTCGATCTCCCCGTAGAGGAGCGGCTCGAAGCGACGGGCGCGGCGACGGTGCTCGGCGTCGCCGCAGGCGCATCCATCGTGCGCGTGCATGACGTCAAGGAGATCGTGCGCATGTGCCGCATGTCGGACGTCATCTTGGAGGGCGGGAAGCATGGACAGGATTGAGCTTTCGGGCATGGAGTTCTTCGGCTATCACGGCTGCTTTGCCGAAGAGCGGCAAACGGGACAGAACTTCATCGTCGACGCCGTGCTCTGCCTCGACCTTGCCGAAGCGGGGCGCACGGATGACCTCTGCAGGAGCGTCAATTATGCCGAGGTGTTCGAGGACGTGCGCACCATTGTCGAGGGAGAAGCGAAAAATCTCATCGAGGCGGTAGCGGAGGAAATCGCGGCGCAGCTCCTCAAGAAGTATGCGGCGCTCACGCGCGTCGAAATCGCCGTGCATAAGCCCCAGGCGCCGCTTGCGGGCACATTCCGTGACGTCTGCGCGCGCATCGAGAGGAGTCGCGCATGAACGGCGAAGAGGCGAGAGCCGTCGAGGGGGCGAGCGTGCACCCTGCGGAGCGGGGACTGGCGCACGATATCGCAGGGCGTGCAGAGAGAAGATATCGCATCTATCTCGGTCTCGGTGCGAATCTCGGCGACCGCCGCGCTTCCTTGCGGCGAGCCTTGCGACTTTTGGCTCGTCTTGAGGATACGCAGCTCCTGCGCGTATCCTCTTTTTATGAGACGCCGCCGTGGGGAAACGAGAAGCAGCCGCCGTTTCTCAATGCCTGCGCCGCTTTGGAGACGCGCCTTTCGCCACTCGTGTTCCTGCGCCGCGCTCAGCGCATCGAGCGTGCGCTTGGCCGCGTGCGCAAGGAGCATTGGGGACCGCGCACGATCGACATCGACTTGCTCTTCGCTGAAGGATTCGAGAGTGCAGCGCCGGAGCTTCGCCTGCCGCATCCGTATCTTCACGAACGCGCTTTCGTCCTCCTGCCCTTGGCGGAGATTGCACCTGGGCTGATTGTCCGAGGCAGGAAAATCGACGAATGGCTGGCGGATCTTTCGGAAACTGCCGCCTGCCGCAGGTGCGGCATATACCGTCCCATGAAAAAATGAAAGAAGGTTTTTTCTTCCAAAAGAAAAGCTATCTTTTCCTGTTGGAACATGGTAGAATAGACTTGGTTGATTGAGATTTCATGAGAACTACGCCAAGGAATTTGGATGGCGCGACTGTCCTCTCCATGGTATCTTTAGGAGGGAAATGCATGGCGAGATTCAGTATGCAGGAAGCGCGTCAGCTGGAGCAAAATCTTGCGCATATATATGATTTCGCTCGCTTTGTGGATGCAAAGGCATGTGAGCTGCTTCATTTTGAAGCGGACGGCACGGTGCGGCGCGAGGGGCGCTGCTTCACCACTTGGGGAAGGTCGCGCCGCTGCCGGCACTGCACGAGTTTCTGCGCGGCCAAGTCGCAGTCGAACTTTGAAAAGGATGAGATTTCGGACGACAAGGTATACCATGTCCTTTCCGCACCGGTTGAGATCGAGATGCCGGACAAGAGCATCCTGCATTGTGCGATGGAACTGGTGACAAACTACCCGCGCAATGCGGATGCGCGCGCGATGTGTGACCGCGAGGTGTTGCAGCTTCTCTCGCGTGCGAAAGATACGGCTCATGCGGGCGTCTTGTGCTTCAATGTGGAAGATTCCTGCATTTATGCCAACCTTGAGGCATATCGTGCCTTCCAGGTGCCGCCGGGCGAGCTGGAGGCGCTGCGCACTTTCTTCATGACGTGGCTCAAGGATGAAAGCTGGGATTCTCCGTGGGAAAGCGCGGCGGCGTGGGAGCAGGAATTCTTCCTCGAAGGCGAGCGCTTCGTCTATCGGGTGTCGATGGCGAAACTCTTTGATGCGGACGGGCATTACAAGGGCTATTATTACACGATTCGCGATCGGCAGGGAGCGATGGAGGAGCAAAGCGATACGTCATGGTCGCGCGACAAGCTCACGGGACTGTATGACCGCGAGGGCTTCTACGACGCCGTGCGCGAGGAACTTGACTACGGCATAAAGGGCGAACGCTGCATCATCTGTTCGAACATCAAGGATTTCAAACTGGTCAACGAGCTTCTCGGCGAGGAGAAGGGAAACGAGATTCTAAAGAGCCTGGCGGAATTTTTCTCCGACCTTGCCATGGATTCGGGCGCGGCAGCCCGTCTGCACGGCGACCATTTTGCCGCTTATGTGGACAGGGCGCGCTTCACGGAAAAGGATTTGCTCGACGGCCTGGAACATCTGGGGCGGGCGTTCGACTGCAATTCATTCAAGCTGAACATCCATCTCGGCATCTATAAGATTCAGGAGACGCAGATGCCCGTTTCTGTCATGTGCGATCGGGCGCATCTCGCGCTCTCTCTCGTGCGCGACGAGAATGGCAACAAGGTGGCGTTCTATGACGACGCCCTGATGGAGCGCACGCTGCGCGAAAAGGAAATCCTGGGCAGCTTCGAGGAAGGCTTGGCTGAGCGCCAGCTCGCCGTCTACCTGCAGCCGCAGGTTTCGACGGAGGGCGATCTGCTCGGCGCGGAGGCGCTCGTGCGCTGGAATCATCCCGAGAAGGGCTTCCTCGCGCCCGGTCAGTTCATCGGCATCCTGGAGAATGCGGGACTGATCCATCGCCTTGACCAGTACGTCTGGGAAGAGGCGGCGGCGATTCTGAAACGTTGGCAGGGAACGGAAAAGGAGGGGCTGACGATCTCCGTCAACATTTCCGTGAACGACATGCTTCATCTCGACATTTTCCAGACGATGACGGACATCGTGAAGCGCTATGGCATCGACGCAAAGCAGCTGAAGCTGGAAATCACGGAGACGGCCTTGATGGGAGACATCGAAAAGTACAGAAAGCTCATCAGCAGCCTGCAGGAATCGGGCTTCGAGGTCGAGATCGATGACTTCGGTAGCGGCTACTCCTCGCTTTCCATGCTCAAGGACATCGAGGCGGACATTCTGAAAATCGATATGGGTTTCCTGCGCCAGACGGGCAATCCGAAGCGCAGTTCCGTCATATTGAACGCCGTCATCGCCATGGCAAAGTGGCTCGGCATGCGCGTCATCACGGAAGGTGTGGAAACGAAGGAGCAGGTCGAGCATCTGCGGTCGCTTGGCTGTGATATGTTCCAGGGGTATTTCTTCGCGAAGCCCATGCCGGTCGAGGAGTTCGAGGCAAAGTATTTCAAGGAAGCGTCGAATGTATTTGCGCTTTCTGAAGCCGGACGGTGATGGAGGAAGTTGCACGAGGACGATTTCATGCGGAGGTATGAATCGTTCTGGCGCAGGGGAGGAATGCTGGAAATGAAAAGGGGTTGGATGAAGCGCGCGGGACAGCGAGCCTTCGCGCTTGGCGCATGTGCTTTTGGGGGATGGAGCACGCAGGCTTTCGCCGCCCGCATCGACCCGCAGGAGCTTGAGCAGCTGCGCGGCACGGTCGGCATGCTGCTCGAAGACGTCGAGGAATTTTACCATGTGACGCTCTTGATTGAATCGTTCATGCTCGTCATGCTGCTGGCGCTGATCGTCGTCGGCCTTGTCGGCTATATCAAGCTGAGAAAGGAAGTCCGGGAACTGCGACGGCTCGTTTGCGGCGAGGACGATTTTGCGGCAGAGACGCCCGAGGACGTCGACTCTCCCTTTGAGCCGATGCCGTCGTTCGAGCCTGAGCCTGAGCCTGAGCCTGAACCGGAGCCTGAGCCAGAGCCTGAGCCTGAACCGGAGCCTGAGCCTGAATCGCCGCCGATCGTGCGCTTTCTGGAAGCGTACAACGAGGTGAACGATATAGAAGATCCCGCCCTGCAGAAAGCGCGTTTTGCGAGTCTCTTGGCGGAGTTTTCCGGCAAGCGGTTCACCTGCACGAATCCTGAGGCGAGGAAGACGAACCCGAATGCGCCGCCGACCTTTGAAACGAGGGACGAAGGCGACTTCTGGGCTGTTGAAAAGGGCGACGGTTCGGATGATTACTACGTCATTCCCGATCCCATGTTTCCGTACAGTGAGGAACGCCATCGCTTCTGCGGCATGAAGGAAGCGTTCGCTTCGAACTACCAGGAGGGCAAGACGTACACGCACATGGAGATCGAAGCTCCCGCGCGTTTCAGTCTTATGGGCAGCCTCTGGGCGCCGCAGCGTCCCGGCAAGATCGTGCTGTCGGGCGAACAAGACGCATAGGAAGAATGAGAGACTCCGGCAGGAAGAGATTTTTGCCGGAGTTTTTATGTGTCCGTGCATAGTAAACTACACGCACAAACGTCCACTTTGTGGACAAAAGTGCACCGCCCTTAACGAAAGTTTGCCAATCAGTCTACGCCCTTTGGGCTTGACTTCTTGGACTTTCATAGTAAACCCCCGCAGGCGTAAATCCTGCGGGGGTTTAGCATGTAAAGATGCGGCGTCACACCTTGAACTTGACGGATTCTTCCTTCAGGTTCTTCGCGGAGTCTGCAAGGCCGCGCGAGCTTGCGGCGATTTCTTCCATGCCCGCGGCCTGCTCTTCGGTGGCGGCAGATACATTCTGCGAGGCGTCGCTCGCGCGTTTCGCGGAGTTGTTCACGTTCTCGCTGAGGTTCACGATCGTGTGGATGCGTCCGTCTAGGATCTGCATTGTGTCGGTGATCTGTGCGCTGTCATCGCTGCAGATGCGGATGAGCTCTAGGATGCGCGAGAAGCCATGGCCCGTCGAAGAGACGTTTTCCAGCCCTTTCTCCGCCTGCTCTCGGCCGTCCTTCATGGCGCTGACCGCTTGCTCCGTCTCGGTCTGGATGGAACTGATGAGGTCGCCGATTTGCTGTGCCGCCTGCTGGGATTCTTCGGCGAGCTTTCGGACTTCCTCGGCGACGACGGCAAAGCCGCGTCCGTTCTCGCCGGCGCGTGCCGCCTCGATGGCGGCATTCAGAGCGAGGAGGTTCGTCTGCTCGGCAATGCCCGAAATCGTCGAGATGATCTCGCCGATTTCCTGCGAGCGCTGACCGAGTTTTTCGACGATCTGCGCCGACTGGTCGACCGTTTCGGAAATCGTGTTCATCTGCTCGACGGTCGATTTCACGAGTTCATTGCCCTCGTTGGCGCGCTCGACGGTGTCTTCGATGTTCTTGCGGATCGTGGCGATGCGGCTGACGGCCTGACTGATGCCGTCGGACAGGGCATCAATCTCATGCTTCGTTTCGCCGAGGGAATCCATCTGAACGGCAGCGGACTCGGCGACCTCCGTGATGGACTGGGCGACGCTCTGCGTGGCCTCGGCAGATTGGTTGGCATTCGCCGTGAGCTGCTCGGACGTGTCGGAGACGAAAGCGGCGGTGTCCTGAATCTTTTTCGTCATTGAGCGCATGTTGTCGATCATGCCGTTGAACGCCGTTGCCATCTCGCCGAATTCGTCCTGATTCTCCACGGGCGCATGGACGCTGAGGTCGCCGCCTGCGGCGCGGCGCACGGCCTGCAGGAATCCCTGCACGGCGTTGTTGATCTCGCGGCGCAGCCAGTAGAGGACGGCGAGCGTCAAGGCGATGACGAGGAGCAGGGAGACGATGGTGATGACGGCGATCTGCGCTTCTTTCGCCTGACTGCGTTCCTTCTGCGCCGCGGCGTCCTTGATGCAGTTCTGAGCATCCTGATTGATGCCGGCGACAGCGGCGTCGAACGCCTCGACGATCTCGGGCGAGAGGATGGCGGCTTCGGCCTCCTCACGGTTGTTCGACTCCTTCATGGCGTCGCCCGCTTGACTCAGGCGCTTGTAGCTCTCCCAAAGCTCCTGCTCTGCATCGAGTTCGGAGAGCGCCTGCTTCGTGATGTCGGGCGAGCCGAAATCCGTGTTCTTCTTTGCCTCGCGCAGGGCATTGAACGCATCTTCTACCTCTTGACGCGAATCCTGAACCTTTTGGGCGAAATCGTGCTTCTTCGCCGGGTCGACCGATACCACCTGATAGAAGACGTAGAGGCGCGTCTTCTGCATGGCCTGCGCGACCCTGTTCGAAGTGGCAACGAGGGTCGTGCGCTGGTTGATCCCCGTGTTGAGATCGTCGAGTTCGCCGACCGAATGGTAGGCGAAGACGCCGAAAGCGATGAAGGCAATGAGCAAGATGCTGAAAGAGAACAGGATCTTGTTTGCCACGGTCATGTTTTTCATGAAAAACCATCTCCATTGAATCATATTGAAACTTAATCTTATTTAGCCTTCGACATGGGGAGAAGAAATCCTTTAAGGCAGTTTTTCTGATTTTTCATGGATTTTTTTCGTTTTGTCGCATCGCGGAGAATGGAAGAAGAAAAAAGCCGCTCGATACGCCTTCCGTGCTGAGATGGCGGTATCGAGCGGCTTTTCGCTATAGTTTGCGCCCCTTGCAGGGCAGCGGTTTACGATTCTTTGAAGTCATCGACCTCGGCTGCGTCATGCTCGGGCAGCTCTTCTAAGAGCAGCGCCGCAGCGTCGACCCAGTCGCCCTCAAACGACTCGATCTTGCCGGCGTCGCAGAGCGCGGCGAGCTTCGGCTCGATCGGCAGGCGTGCGAGAAGCGGCAGGTAGTAGTCGCGGGCGATCTCCTCGATGTGGCTGTCGCCGAAGATCTTGTGCTCGGCCGAGCAGTTGGGGCACTTGAAGTACGCCATGTTCTCGATGATGCCGAGGATGGGGGCGTTCATCAGGCCGGCCATCTTGACCGCCTTCTCGACGATCATGGAGACGAGCTCCTGCGGCGAGGTCACGACGATGATGCCGTCGACGGGCAGGGACTGCAGCACGGTCAGAGGAACGTCTCCCGTTCCCGGCGGCATGTCGACGAAGAGGTAGTCCTCATTCTCCCAGACGACGTCCTGCCAGAACTGCTGCACGACGCCCGCAACGATGGGGCCGCGCCAGACGACGGGATCGGACTCGTCCTTTAGGAGCAGGTTGATCGACATGATGTCGATGCCGCCCGCGCTCTTCAAGGGGCGGATGCCCGCGGCATCGGCAGATGCCTTCTCCACTTCGCCCTTGACGCCGAAGACCTTCGGGATCGAAGGCCCCGTGATGTCGGCGTCGAGCACGCCGACGCGATGGCCGCGCCGCGCCATGGCAGTCGCGAGGAGCGAGGTGACGAGGGACTTGCCGACGCCGCCCTTGCCGCTCATGACGGCGATGACGCGCTTGACGCTGCTGTGCTCGTTCGGCGGTGTAAGAAGGCTCTGCGGCTCCTGCTGTGCGCCGCCGCAGCCGCCCGCCGAGGAACAGCTGCTGCAGCCGCTGCTGCAATTTTCACTCATGATGAATCTCTCCTTTGCTATACATATAATGGAAAATTTTTCTGAATGGATAGGGTATATTCATTATATTACCCCTTTTTCTTGAATTGTCAATAGCCGCACTGCGCTGTGTCATTCCAATGCACGAAGGATGCGATAGAGCTGCTCCTTCAGCGCCTCGGCCTCTTCGAGGGTGAACAGTGTGCCTTTTTTATTGACGAGGCAGCCCATCGCATAGGGAATCTTTTCCGCCTCTTCGCGCAGGGCTTCCCCTTCCTTCGTGATCTCCACGACGACCACGCGCTCATCGTCCGCCTTGCGGCGGCGCTTCAGATACCCCATGCTTTCCAACTTCTTGAGCACGGGCGTCAAGGTGCCGGAATCGAGGTACAGGCGCTTGCCGAGATCGTGCATGGTGACGGTGTGCTCTTCCCAGAGCACCATCATCGTGACGTACTGCGCATAGGTCAGACCGATCTTTTTCAGAAAGGGATTGTAGGCGGCCACGATCTTGCGGCCTGTGGCGTAGAGCGGGAAACAAAACTGATTTTCCAGCAGAAGCGGATCGAATTCCTTTTTTGCCATTGACAACATCTCCATAGAATGATTCTTGTTTCAGTACCTCTTCGATATTTTAGCAGATAAATAAAATATAAGCAAATGAAATGTAGAAAAATAAAACATGAAAAAATGATATTTTATAAAATTGTATTTGACAAAATATATTTTGTGTGTATAATAGAACATGTAAGCAGCTTCCCCCAAACGCGAAGAGGAAAAGAGCTGCTTATATGGATGAAGAGAAAATTTCGTGCTTCGGACATTTGATTTGAAGTATTGCATGATTTATTTGGATGAAAACAGGAGGTTATTCATTATGAGCACCATTGTTTTGGCAGTATCGGCCCTTGTATGCGCTACGGCATTTCGGCTTCTCGGCGAAGAAGTGCAGAAGGGATAAGGCGACGCATCCTGCATACCGCATAATCACATAAGGCAAAATGCTGCAAGGCAGTCAAACAGCATGTGTTTCCGATGGGAACGCATGCTGTTTTTCTTAGGAAGCTTTGAGGAAGTGATTTATAGATGAATTTTATCACAAAAACCTTCAGATATAAATAAAATAATGATAGTCTATCTCATTTACAACCTTCGAGGAACGTGCTATACTACATGCTAAGAAAATCTCGAAAGAAGGTGCAGTATGAATTTTTTGAAGAGGATGCTTCGTGGGAACGGCAAGGGGCTGTTTCTGCTGGCTTTGTGCCTCGCGGCGGCGCTTCTGACAGCGGGCTGCGGCGGTGCGGCGGGGGATGCGCCCTCGGGCAAGAAGAAGGTCACGGTGACGACGTCATTTCTCGCCGACATGACGAAGGAGCTGGCGGGCGACTACGTCGATATCGACCTCGTCATTCCGGCGGGAGAAGACCCGCATCTTTACGTCGCTCAGCCAGCGGATCTCAAAAAGCTCAAGGACGCCGACCTCGTGCTTTACCACGGGCTGCATTTCGAGGGCAAGATGGTCGAAATTCTTGAAAAGCGCGGTACGGCGGTGACGGCGGACTTCCCTGCGGATGCTGTACTGCGCATGGAAGAGGACGGCGAGAGCGTCGTCGATCCGCACTTCTGGTTCAGCATTGCGCTCTACAAGAAGGCGACGGAGAAGGCGGCAGACAGTCTCTCCAAGCTCGTGCCCGAGCATGAGAAGGAGATTCGGGCGAACTCGGCTGCATACCTCGCCAAGCTCGATGCGCTCGACGCCGAGGTCAAGGAGAAGATTGCGTCCATCCCAGCGGGCAAGCGCAACCTCGTCACGCCGCACGACGCTTTCAACTATTTCTCCAAAAGCTACGGCATGACGGTCGTCGCGCCGCAGGGCGTGAGCACGAATTCCGAGGTGGCGAATGCCGACATTGAAAAGACCGCAGACTTCATCGTCGAACACAAGGTCAAGGCGGTCTTCGCCGAGAGCACGACGAATCCCGAGCGCATGAAGAAGCTGCAGGAAATCGTGCGGTCGAAGGGCTTCGATGTCGAGATCGTCGGCGGCGAGGGGAATGAACTGTTTTCCGATTCGCTCGCACCCGCAGGGCAGAAGGGAGATACGTTCATCGACATGTATCGGTTTGACGTCGATCTGATTGTCAGTCATCTGAAGTAAGGAAAAAGGGAAGAAGGGCGGGCGACCGCCCTTTTTTGCTTTTTCCGTTCGATGCGGTCGAGTTGGCTGATTCTAGGGAAAGAAGGCGGAATATGGGAGAAAAGATGCTGCTTCATGTGGAGGATGTGACGATGGCGTACCGCGAGAGCGCGGTGCTCTGGGACATCGATCTCGATGTGCCGACGGGTGTACGATGTGCGATCGTCGGGCCGAACGGCGCAGGAAAATCGACGCTCCTGAAGGGAGTCCTCGGCCTTGAAAAGCCCGTCGCGGGCTATGTGCGCCTTTGGGGCAAGACGATCGACGAGGTGCGCGAGCGCATCGCCTATGTGCCGCAGCGCGGCGCGGTCAACTGGGATTTCCCGACGACAGTGTTCGACGTCGTGCTCATGGGACGCTATGTGCATATCGGGCTCATGCGCCGCCCAGGCAGGGAGGATCGCGAGAGGGCGAGGGCGGCTCTCGCCGAGATGCAGCTCGAAAAGCTCGCCGAGCGCCAGATTTCGGAGCTTTCGGGCGGACAGAAGCAGCGCGTCTTCATCGCGCGCGCACTCGCGCAGGAAAGCGACCTCTACATCATGGACGAGCCGCTCGCGGGCGTGGACGAGACGACGGAGCGCATCGTCATGGACAAGTTCGTCGCGCTGCAGAAGGCAAGGAAGACGGTGATCGCCGTGCATCACGATCTTTCGACGCTCGACATGTATTTCGACTACCTTGTCGTTCTGAACCGCACGATCAAGGCGAGCGGCTACTTGAAGGATATGGACAAGGAAGCGGCGCTCGCGCTCGCCTTCCGTCCGAAGGAGCGTTGACGATGGACATTCTGATGAACTACGCCTTCCAGATCATCGCCCTCGGCACGGCGCTTCTCGCTGCGGTCGCGGCGCCCGTCGGCGCTCTGAGCGTCTACAAGGGTCAGAGCCTCATCGGCGACGCTATCGGACATGCGACATTTCCGGGCGTCGTCCTCGCCTTCATGGCGTTTTCGACGCGGAGTCCCGCCGTGCTGCTCGTCGGCGCAATGGCGGCGGCCGCCGTCACCTTTTTCGCCATTCAGGCGGCGCACGAGAACACGCGCGTCGGACTCAACGCGAACCTCGCCGTATTCCTCTCGGGCTTCTTCGGCCTCGGCATGGTCTTGAAGAGCTTCATTCAGGGGAACGAAGCTTATCGCGGCGCGTCACAGGCGGGGCTTGAGACGTACATTTTCGGGCAGGCGGCGTACATGCTCGAAGCCGATGTGAAGCTCATCGCCTTCGTCGCTGCGCTCTGCGCGGCGCTGCTCTTCGCCTTCTACAAGGAGCTGAAGGTCTTCGTCTTCGATGCCGAGTATGCGCGTGCCGTGGGGCTTCCCGTGCGCCTGCTGCAAGTCCTGCTGCCCTTTTTGACGATCGCCGTCATCGGTATCGGCATCAAGGCGGTCGGCGCGATTCTCATCAGCTCGTTCCTCATCATCCCGTGCGTCGCGGCGAGCCAGTGGTCGGATGATTTTGCACACGTTCTTTTCCTGAGCGCCGTCTTCGGCGTCGTCGCAGCTCTCGCAGGCACCTATGTGAGCACGCTGGAGCAGGGAATGTCGACGGGGCCGAGCATCATCCTCGCGGCCTCTGCCATCGCCTTTTTGTCCATGTTCTTCGGCAAGCGGGGTGCGTTCAGAAAGCGCGGAAGGAGGGAAGAGGCATGACCGATTCTTTCGTCGTGCTCGCCCTGACGGCGGCGGCGTGCGCCCTGCCCGGCGTGTTCCTGCTCCTGCGCAATCTCTCGATGATGGCGGATGCGATCAGTCACACAGTGCTCCTCGGCATCGTCCTCGCGTTCTTCCTCGTGCGCGACCTCTCGTCGCCGTGGCTGCTCTTCGGCGCGGCGCTCATGGGCGTCGTGACCGTGCTGCTCGTCGAGCTTCTGGGAAAGACGAAGACGACGAAGAGCGACGACGCGATCGGCATCGTCTTTCCCGTGCTCTTCTCCCTCGCCGTCATCCTCATCAGCAAGTATGCGGGCAACGTGCATCTCGACACCGACATGGTGCTGATGGGCGAGGTCGTCTATGCGGGACTCGATACGGTGACGCTTTTCGGGCACGAGGTCGCGTCCTCCGCCGTCAAGATGGGCGCGATCTTCCTCGTCAATGCGGCGTTCATCACGCTCTTTTACAAGGAACTCAAGCTCTCGACCTTCGATGAGGAGAACGCGCGTCTCATCGGCATGGCGACGGGCGCGATCTTCTACGCGCTCATGACGCTGATCTCCCTGACGACGGTCGCGGCATTCGACGCCGTCGGCTCGATCCTCGTCATCTCGTTCTTCATCGCGCCCGCGGCGGCGGCTCTTCTCTTCACGAAGCGCCTGCATCACGCACTCTTTCTCGCCGTGTCCTTCGGCGTCCTAGGCAGTGCCATCGGCTACGGCCTTGCACTTCACTTCAACGCTTCGATGGCGGGTATGTGCGCTCTCGTCAACATGCTCGGCTACGTCGTCGCCGTCTTCGTCTATCCGAAGGGCGTCATCACGCGGCGCTTGAAGCGCATGCGGCGCAAGGCGCGGCTCAAGGAGGAGCTTTTGATCATCCACCTCGGCACGCATACCGCTGAGAACCTTTACAGCGAGGAAAACGCTGTGCGCGACATCGCCGAGCACCTGCGCTGGAGTGAAAGGGAGATGCGGCGTGTCAGCGAGAGACTGAAGGAAGCCGGCATCGTGCGCCGCTCGGGCGGTTACTACCTGCTGACGGATAAGGGGGTGGAGCGCTATCGTGCGCTTTGCGAAGAATATGTGATCTGAGGGGGAGTTGCAAATTCATTTCATTTGTACTATAATGTAAAGGTATGGAACAAATGTGTTCCGCAGAGTGAATTGTTCTCGATGGGAGGATGAAGAATGAAGAAGAAGCTTTTGGCAGCGGCGCTTGGCGCATTTGTAGGTCTTGGCATGTATGCGGCACCGACGGACGCGCACGGCGTGTTCTATGCGAACCGTCTCGATCAGAAGGCGCTCGTGCTCGGTGAAGGTCCGTTGGACAACGCTTACGATCCCGCATGCGTGCAGCGCATCGACGCCTATGATGTGAACTTCGAGCCGACGACGGTCGAGCGCGTCGACGCGGGCAACCATGTGACGATCGTGCCGGGCGACGACCTCGGCGTGACGGCGACGTTCTTCGACTATGGCTACTTCGCCAAGACGACGGACGGACAGGTCATTCCGACGCGCGATTACGCGAGCGTTGAAAATCTCAAGGCAGTGACGTACGCGCGCAAGTACAATGTGCATTACTGGAACGCGGCTGTGAAGCCGGGCGGGCTCTACAATGTGCCGATCCAGATCGTTCCCGCAGTCAATCCTCTGACGCTTCGCCGTGGCGACGCGCTGCGCCTGCGCATCTACAAGGACGGTCAGCCGTATGCGAATGCGCCCGTCATCGCTGACGTGCTCGGCGATCTCACGACGGAAGCGAACGCGGATGCGAACGGCTACATTACCGTGCATGTGGCGAACAACGGCCTCAACGTCATCGGCGTCGAAGTCGGCTTCCCGACGGACGATCCGATCGTGACGGAGAAGATCTTCAGCTCGCTTTCGTTCATCATTCCGGCCGAGTAAGAGCGGCTTCGCTTCGTAGAAATATGAAAGTGTGCGCTTAGGCGCAGCAAAAACACCGCAGGCATCATGCTTGCGGTGTTTTTGCTGTTGCGGCGTTTTCAGATGTCGACGCTGCATTCCTTACGGATAGCATGCACCTGCTGCATATAAGGTCGAATAAAAAGTGAATCTTTCTTCAAAAATGAACAAATTTCATTTTCAGATTGAATTTTAACGATGTATGTGCTATACTCACAAACATGATAGGAATAACCGCTATCAGCGGTATTCAGATAGAAAATCATTGAAGGAGATGTTCTCGTGGAAAATACGTGGGAATTGTTTCAAAAGGGCGGGCCTGTCATGTACGTCCTTCTCGCTTGCTCGATCGCCGTCGCGGTCATCGCCATCGAGCGTTTTCGCTTCTACCGTCAGGCGGGCAGGGGGGCGAGCGATTTCGTCGCGAAGCTGCCGACTTTCCTGAAGGAGCACGATTTGAAGCAGGCTGCGGAGCTTTGCCAGACGGAGAACACGGCGCCCGCGTACATCGCCGAAATCGGCGTGCGTGCGGCGGCGGCGGGCGATGACTTGACGCTCGCGCTCGACACGGCGTACGCCGATATGGCGATGCGTCTGAGGGAAAGGCTCAACTACTTGTCGATGATCGTGACGATGGCGCCGCTCTTGGGGCTTCTCGGTACGATTTCGGGAATGATCGAGTCGTTCAGCATCTTCAGCGTGCGCGCAGGCGAGCCGCTTGCCATCACGGGCGGCATCGGCGAGGCGCTGATCGCGACGGCGACGGGGCTTTGCGTGGCAATTTTTTCGCTCATCGTGCATACGTACTTCGTGCAGAAGCTCGATGAGATGCTCGCCACGCTCGACAAGGCGGCCGCCGCTGTGCGGAACGCGCTGAAGAATACGGGGGAGGATGGCCATGCGGCGTGATTTTCGTATTACGAAAGAACCGCTCGTCATGATCATCCCGATGATCGACATCATGCTCTTTTTGCTCGTGTTCTTCATGATCAGCACGATCTACATGGTGCAGACGAACACGGTGCAGGTCGCTCTGCCGCAGGCGGCTGCGGGCAAGATGGAGACGCGCCCGAACATCGTGCCGATCACGGTGACGGAGAAGGGCGATGTGCTCTACGACAAGGACGAGCTGCCGAATGAAAACCTTGCGGACAAGATGAAGGCTTCCTTGGCAAGCGATCCCGATACGGTATTCGTGCTGCGCGGCGACAAGAAGACCGACTACGAAGCCGTCGTGCGCGTCTTGGATCTCCTCAAGCGCTCGGGCGCGAAGCACGTCTCCATCGCGACGGAGACGGCGGGGAGGCAGTGAGATGCGGTTCAAGAGCTACTGGCGCACGACGGTCGTCGCGGCAATCTTCCTGCACTTCTTCGTCTGGCTGGGACTGGCTCTCGCACTGCCCCTGCTCGACTTCGAGGGCGATCCCTTGGCGGTGCAGGAGATGGAGGTCGTAGACCTTCCCGAGGAAGGCTCTTCGGGCGAGATGGAAGAGAAGAAGCCTGATCCGCCGAAGCCGGAACCGCCCGAACCGCCGAAGCCTGAGACGCCGCCTGTGGAGACGCCGCCCGAGGATGTCATTCCGACGGAGACGTCGCCGACGGAAGCCGCCGAGTTGGACGAGGCGGTGGCGGAGCTGCAGAAGCAGGAGGAAGAGGCGAAGAAGAGCGGCGAGGACGGCAAGGCTCTGCCGCCCGCGCCGCCCTCGCAAGCGGTCGGCGTGCTCATTACGGCGGGCAATACGCCCGATACGCGCGGCACGGACTTTCGCGGCACGGTGGGCATCCTCGTGAGCATCGACGCGCAGGGGCATATCACGGGCTATCGCTTCACGCAGACCTCGGGACGCCGCGTCGTCGATCAGATCGTCCTGAACGCCGTCCGCAACTTCAAATTCGAGCCGGCGCTCGATACGAACGGACAGCCGATGAAGACGATGCGCCTCCTGCGCTTCCCGTTCGACGGCTCGGGCAGTCATGCCTACGAGGACGATGAGAACAAGCGCATCCGCGTGAACAAGGAGATGTTCCTCCGCGAGCTTCATGCGAGGGGACAAGCGCCGCCGACGTAAAGGGCGACGCAGGGAAATCATATCGGAACTTCCAAAAGGAAGGTGAGAGTTTTGAAAAAGATCTTATTCCTTTGCATGGTGCTCGTGCTCTTTGCCGTGCCGCGCGCAGATGCGGCGCCGAAGTGGCAGGAGGTCGCCGACCGCATCGCACAGACGGTCGACCAGGCGGTTTCTGTCTATGAGACGGGCGACTATGAGGGCGCACGCGACCTTGTCAATTCGTCCTACTATGGCATTTATGAAAAAGAGGGTTTGGAGAGCGTCATGCGCAGTTCCGTCTCCGCCAAGGAGACGAGCCTGACCGAGTACCAGTTCTACAAGGTCAAGAAGAGCATGAAAAACGGCGAGAGCGTAGACACGGTCAAGCAGGAAGCCGAAAAGCTCAAGTCGATGGTCAATGAGAATGTCAAGGCGCTCGAAAACGCGCACGGCAGTTCGGGTTGGGCGGCGTTTTTGCCCGCTTATCTGATCCTTCTTCGCGAAGGATTGGAGGCAATCCTCGTGCTCGTCGCGATCATCGCCTATCTGAAACGCGCGGAGGATGAGAAGCATCTCGGCACCGTCTACAACTTCTCGATTGCGGCGGTCGTCGCGAGTTTCATCTCGGCGTATCTGTTCAACACGCTGCTGAACAACACGACGGGCGGCATGAGCCGTGAGGTGCTCGAAGGAGCGACCGCACTCTTCGCCGTCGTCGTCCTGCTCTTGACGAGCGCATGGCTCGGCGGCAAGGCGAACAAGGACAACTGGAAGCAGTACATCGACGGACTCGTCAAAGAATCCATCACGCATGGCACGGCCAGGGCATTGGGCATGGCGGCGTTTCTCGCCGTCTACCGCGAGGGCGCGGAGGTCATCCTCTTCTATCAGGCGCTCTTCAACAACGCGGCCGCCGACGTCACGATGATCTGGGCGGGCTTCGGCGCGGGCTGCGTGACGCTGGCCTTGATCTTCTACGGCATGCAGCATGGCATCTTGAAGATTCCTCTGCGTCCGTTCTTCCTGTTTACGAGCATCCTGATGTTCCTGTTGGCCGTCACTTTCGTCGGCGGCGGCATCGAGGAACTGCAGGAAGGCGGCGTCGTCGGCATCACGCGTTTCGAAGGCTGGCCGACGGTCGATCTTCTGGGCATCTTCCCGACGGCGGAGACGCTCGGCGCACAGCTTCTCGTGCTGCTTCTCGGCGTGGGCATGGTCATCTACGCGAAGAAGCGCAAGCCTAAGACGGCGTGACCATCGCTTCAAGAATCATTGGCAAAGGCGGAGCGAAGTGCTCCGTTTGCAGGTGCGGCAGATTGCTGCATCTATACAGGACGTATTATGTAAGGGGCGTCCGCGAGGAATTTCATTACATCATTTTTCGGAGGAGTGTGTTTTATGAAAATGTTCAAGCTCAAGAAACTCAAGTCGGCTCTGGCGGTCTGCGCGGTAGCAGCATCGCTCTTCACGTTCGGCGGCTCTGCGTCGGCGGCGGGCTTCACGGAGTACCCGATCGGCGATGAGATCGAGAACGAGGCGAACCACTTCAAGGTAGCGCTCGTCTACTTCCAGCCGATCGAGATGCTGCCCGCAGGCATGATGCTTTCGCCGGACAAGGCGGATATGCACATTGAGACGGACATCCATGCGACGGAAGGCAACGACACGGGCTTCGGTGTCGGCGAATGGATTCCGTATCTGACGATTCACTACAAGTTCACGAAGCGTGAGACGGGCGAGAGCGTTGAGGGCGTATTCATGCCGATGAACGCGGACGACGGCCCGCACTACGGCGCGAACGTCAAGATGCTCGGCGCGGGCACCTACGACATGCACTTCTCCATCGAAAGCCCGTATCGCCAGAACTACGGTCTGCACGTCGATGAAGAGACGGGTGTCAAGGGTCGCTTCTGGGATGAGCCTGTGACGATGGATTGGGTCTTCAACTACGTCCCGCGTCGTTGGTAGTCTGTTGCTGCTCACGAGTCCGTGAAGCAAGTCTCTCCTAAAGGGCATAAGCCCACCACCATCCAATGGGTGGCGGTGGGCTTTCCTTTCATATTCCTATTGATAAAGTGAGGTGCAGAATATGCTGCAGATGTTCCTGCAACAGTTTGTGCCGGCGATGGAGCAGGTGCTGACGCTTGCTGTGCCGCTCGGCATCCTTTTCGCCATCCTGCGGCGGCTGCCGCTCGAAAAGTATCGCCGCAATTATAACACTGCGATTCATTGGGGCTTCTGGCTTTCCGTCGCCATCGTGGCAGCTCGCGTCGGCACGCGAAACGCCGTGAGCCGCGAGGTCGCCGAAGCTGGCGCGATCGCCTTCGCCATGATCGCCGAGGTCGTGCTCGTCGCCATGCTCGCGCGCGGCGCGGGACAGAAGGAGGAGCTTTCGCGCCCGCTGCAGGTTTCCGCCTGCGTCATCGGCGTCTTGCTCTTCTTCTACCACGGCATGGAGCTTTGGCTCATCCCCGTCGGCACGATCATCTCGGCGGCGGGCGACTACATGACGCAGACGGTCGCCGTGAAGCTCGCGGGCTTTGCCGCGGGGCTGTTCTTCGGCGTCGTCAGCTCCTTCGTCGCCTACAAGGCGGCGGCGGCGCTCAACCCGAGGCGGCTCTTTTTCGTCTTCGTCATTCAGGCGGGCGCCATGTTCATCCAGCAGGGGATCTTCCTCGTGCAGGTGCTGATGGCGCGGCACATCCTCGACAGCGCAGCGCTGCTTTCCATCATGGCGCCGATCATCGACCACTCGTCGTGGCTCATCTTCATCATCTTCTTCGCGCTGCTCTTCGTGCCGCTGACGCTCTTTTCGCAGAAGAAGCCGGCGCGTCCTGCCGGCACGAATCCCGCCGAGTACCGCCGCATGATCATGCAGGCGATGCACAAGAGGCGCTGGGGTACGGCGACGGTGCTGTTTCTCGCGGGCATGGTCTTCTTGTCGAGCTTCGGCGCGAGCTATGCGAACCGCAAGGAAGAACTCGTGCCCGCTGTCCCTGTGACGGCGGTTGACGGCTTCGTCGACGTGGATCTCTCCGTGGTCAACGACGGACATCTGCATCGTTTCGTCTATCAGACGGCGAGCGGCCAGATGGTGCGCTACATCGTGATTTTGAAGGGCGGAAATTCCTACGGCGTCGGGCTTGACGCCTGCGAGATCTGCGGTCCGACGGGCTACTACGAAAAAGACGGGCAGGTCATCTGCCGCCTGTGCGACGTCATGATGAACAAGGCGACGATCGGCACGAAGGGCGGCTGCAACCCGATTCCCATCGAGTACAGCGTGGCGGACGGCAAGCTGCGCGTGCCGCAGGACGCCTTGGACAAGGCACGCGACGTGTTCCGCTGATGCGTGAAGGAGGGATACAATGTTTTGGCAGATGGTAAAGGGCGCGCTGATTCGCCAGAGGAAGCGCTTCTTCCTCATCGCGCTGACGGCGGCTCTCGGCGTATCGCTGGCCGCCGCCATGCTCAACGTCATGTTCGACATCGGCGAGAAGGTCAATCAGGAGCTAAAAGCCTACGGCGCGAACATCACGGTCACGCCGAAGACGGCTTCCGTGCTGCAGGACGTCTACGGCCTTGAGGGCGGACGCAAAGAATATTTGAACGAGGCGGATGCGGCGAAGATCAAGACAATCTTCTGGACGAACAACATCGTCGCCTTCGCGCCCGAACTTTCGGGCGAAATCGCTCTCGCGGACGGCAGGAATGTGCCGCTCATGGGCACGTGGTTCGACCATGAGCTTGAACTGCCGACAGGCGAGAAGATGCAGACGGGCGAGAAGGAAATGAAGTCGTGGTGGAAGATCGACGGTGCGTGGCCGACGGAAAGCCCCGACGAGGCGCTGGCGGGCGCGAAGCTCGCGGACGCTCTGGGGCTGAAGCCTGGTGATACGGTTTCCTATCGCACGAAGGACGGCGCGGAAAGGACGCTGAAGATCACGGGTGTCGTCACGGGCGGCGGCACAGAGGACGACGCATTGACCGTGAACCTCGCGCTCGCGCAGGAGCTCCTGGACGCACCCGGAAAGATCGATAAGATTGAGGTCTCCGCCGTCACGACGCCCGAAAACGACCTTGCACGAAAGGCGGCGGAGAACCCCGAGCGCCTTTCGCAGAAGGAGCGCGAGATCTGGTACTGCACGGCCTACGTCAGCTCCATCGCCTTCCAGATCGAGGAGGCGATTCCCGGCTCTTCGGCGCAGCCCGTGCGGCAGATCGCCGAGTCCGAGGGCAAGATTCTCGAAAAGACGCAGATGCTCATGCTGCTCATCACAGGGCTTTCGCTTCTGTCGGCGGCGCTCGGCGTGTCGAACCTCGTCAGCGCGAACATCATGGAGCGAAGCCGTGAGTTCGGCCTCATGAAAGCGCTCGGCGCGACAGACCTCTCCGTCGTCCTCATGGTGCTCGCCGAGATCTTCATCGCGGGCGCCTTGGGCGGCTTCTTCGGCTACTTCGGCGGCCTGGCGCTTGCACAGGCGATCGGGCAGACGGTCTTCGGATCGAGCATTGCGAACAACCTCGTCGTCATCCCCATCGTGGGCGGACTCATGGCGCTGATGCTCCTCATCGGCAGCCTGCCCGCCATCCGCATGCTTCTCTCCTTGCAGCCCGCAAGCGTCCTTCATGGCAGGTGATTTGATATGGCAGGAAGAATAAAGATACTGGAAATGTTTCTGCGCATGATCGTGCGGGCGCTCTTCCGCCAGAAGTCGCGCATGTTCGTTGCGCTCCTGGCGGTCGCGGTCGGCGCGGCGATCATCTCGGGCATGATCACGGTCTATCGCGAGGTGCCTGCGCAGCTCGGGCGCGAGTTCCGCGCCTACGGCGCGAACGTGCTGCTCTTGCCGGCGGGCGAGGCGAAGACCTTCGACTCCGCCGCCTTGCAGAAGGCGCGTGAGGCACTGGCGGGACGCGACGTCGTCGGTCTTGCGCCATTTCTCTACGAGCGCCTTGAGGTCAACAAGCAGCCCGTCCTGACAGGCGGCACGGACTTCGAGGAAATCAAGAAGGTCAGCCCCTATTGGATGGTCAAGGGCGAGTACCCGAAGGCGGGCGAGCGCGAGATCCTTCTGGGCGCTGAGATGGCCTCGAAGATCGCGCGTGATACGGACAAGCTCATCGGCCAGACCGTATCGGTCAGCGCGGGCGAGGGCAAGGCCATGCTCTCTTTCACCGTCTCGGGCATCGTCTCGACGGGCGGCAAGGAGGAGCAGTTCGCTTTCCTGAACCTCGACGAGCTGCAAAAGATCGTCGAGAAGCCCGGCGCCGTCGGACTCGCGCAGCTCAGCGTCGTCGCCGACGGCGACAGCTTGAAGTCCGTCGAGGACGCCATTCGCACCGCGAATATCGGCATCGAGCCGCAGGAGGTGCAGCAGATCGCGCATTCGGAGTTCAACGTCTTGAAGAAGCTCGAAGTTCTGATCCTTCTCGTGACGATCATCGTCCTCATTTTGACGCTCATCTGCGTGACGACGACGATGACGGCGGTCGTTACGGAGCGCCGCCGCGAGATCGGTCTCAAGAAGGCGCTCGGCGCTTCGAATGCGAACATCGTCATGGAGTTTCTCGGCGAGGGCTGCGTGCTCGGCCTTGTCGGCGGTCTTTTAGGCAGCGGCTTCGGCTACCTCTTCGCACAGAGCGTCAGCATCAACGTCTTTTCGCGCGGCATCGCCTTTGCTCCGGGCATCGCCGTGCTCGCCGTCGTCTTGTCCGTCATCGTGACGGGCGTCGCGAGCCTCATTCCCGTGCGCATCGCGACGAGCGTTGACCCCGCCATCGTCTTGCGGGGAGAGTAGGAGGGTTTTATGAGTCTATTGGAATTGAAAGACGTGACGATGGCCTACGGCGGCAAGGTCAAGGCGCTCGACAACGTCAACCTCAAGGTGGAAAAGGGCGATTGGCTCGCCGTCATGGGGCCTTCCGGCTCGGGCAAGACGACGCTCATGAATATCATCGGCTGCATGGATCACGCGACGAGCGGCACGGTGCTTCTGGACGGCATTGACATCACGAAAGTTTCCGACCACGAGCTGACGCTCCTGCGCCGCGACAAGATCGGCATCGTCTTCCAGCAGTTTCACATGATCCCGTACTTGACGGCGATCGAAAACATCATGGCGGCGCAGTACTATCACAGCATCCCCGACAAGAAGGAAGCGCTCGAAGCGCTCGATCGCGTGGGGCTTGCCGACCGCGCCGACCATCTGCCGAGCCAGCTTTCGGGCGGCGAGCAGCAGCGCGTCTGCATTGCGCGCGCTCTCATCAACTATCCCGTGCTCATCCTTGCGGACGAGCCGACGGGCAACCTCGACGAGGTCAATCAGAACCTCGTCATGAAGATCTTCCGCGAACTGCACGCGGAAGGTCATACGATTCTCACGGTCACGCACTCCGCCGAGGTCGGCGCGGCAGCGGAGCGCTGCGTCATCATCGAGCACGGGCGCATGGTGGAAAAGAGCGCCGAGGAGCAGGCGGCGGCAAAGCTAAAGGAAGGGGCGAAACAATGAATTTGGGCAGGAAGTCTCTGACGCTGGTTTTGGGCGTCGCCTTCGCGGCGTCGCTCTTCGCGGGCTGCGGCGACGATGCGGCGAAGAACGAACCGAAAGACGGCGGGGCGCAGGGCGTCGCCGTCAAGAAGATCGCCGACATCGACCTCTCCCAGGCGAAGGACGGCACGTACAATGCCGAGAGCAGCGAGAACTCCGAGTACGGCCACGGCAAGATCGCCATCACGATCAAGGATCACAAGATCGAGAGCGCGACGTACTTCGGTATCGACAAGGACGGCACGATGAAGGGTGAGGACTACGGCAAGAAGAACGGCCAGGTCAGCGACGCGCAGAACTACAAGAAGGCGCAGAACGCCGTCAAGGCGAATGCGGCCTACGGCGCACAGCTCGTCGAGCGCCAGCAGCCGGGCAAGGTCGATGCCATCTCGGGTGCGACGATTTCTTACGAGCAGTTCATCGAGGCCTCGACGAAGGCGCTCGATGAAGCGAAGAAGTAGCTATGATTCGCTTGCAGAATTTGGCAGCTCAAGGCGCAGGGCATCTTGCCCTGTGCCTTTTGCTCGTTTTTTTCACCGCTTCTCTTTTGGCGGGATGCCTGCCCGAGCAGATGAACCGTATGTCTTCCGGCGACGCTTCCCGCGCGCCAGAGGAGGCGAGCGAGGAGTTCTTCGCGATGGACACGAAGATGACGGTCAAGGTCTACGGCGAAGGCGCACCCGAGGCGGCGCGGGAGGCGAAGGAGCGGCTTCAAGCGCTCGATGCGCTTTGGAGCGTGACGCGCGAAGGAAGCGATGTCGAGCGCTTGAACAGCGGCGCGGGCGAGGCAATCGCGCTCTCTCCCAAGACGATGCGGCTTTTGCGGATGTCTGAGGAGGTGCGCGAGGAGACGAAAGGAGCGCTCGACGTGACGCTCGCGCCGCTTTTGCAGCTTTGGGGCTTCACGGGCGGCGTGCATCGCGTGCCGACGGCAGAGGAAATCGAAGCGGCGCGTGCCTTGACGGGCGCGGGCAAGCTCAAGCTCGACGAGGCGGCGGGTATGGCTCGGCTCGAAAAGGGCAGCAGCGTCGAGCTCGGCGCGGTGGCGAAGGGCTATGCGGGCGAGCTTGTCGCGGCGGAGCTCAAGTCGCGCGGCGTGCGCTCGGCGCTCCTCGACCTCGGCGGCAACATCGAGACGATCGGTGCGCGCGAGGACGGCACGCCGTGGCGCGTGGGGCTTCGGAATCCCTTTGGCGGCGCTTTGCTCGGCACAGTGGCGGTCGCCGATGCCGCCGTCGTGACCTCGGCGATTGACCAGCGCTTCTTCACGGATGAGGCGGGAAACCGCTATTGGCACATCCTCGATCCGGCGACGGGAAAACCTGCGGCGAGCGGCCTTGCATCCGCCACTGTCGTCGCGTCATCGGGCGGCAGAGCGGACGCGCTTTCGACGGCGCTCTTCGTCATGGGCGCGGATCGCGCCGCCGCTTTCTGGCGCGGGCGGCAGGATTTTGAGATGGTTCTCGTCGGCATGGACGGTCATGTGCAGATTACGCCGGGGCTTCTTGACCGCTTCTCGGCGGGCGAGGGACTGACGGGAGAAGTGGAGGTCATTCGATGAACGGGGGAAAGAAGGCGCGTCTCTACGCTCTTTTCGCCGCGCTCCTGCTCGGCGCGGCGGGCGCGTGGCTCGCCGCAGCCGCTTCGCGTGGCGATGAAGCGGCACAATCGGGTGCGGTCGAGGTCGTGCAGGACGGCGCGGTGATCTATCACTTCACGCAGGAGGAGCTGCAGGAGGAGCGCCATATCCGCGTTCCCTATGGCGAGCACGAGAACGTCATCGCGACAGGCGGCGGCACGATCCGCATCGAGAGCGCCGACTGTCCCGATCAGATCTGCGTGAATACAGGCGAATTGAAGGGGGACGGCGCACCGATCATCTGCCTGCCGCATCGCCTGGAGATTCGCTGGGCGAAAGCGGGCAGCGCGGGCGAGGCGGCGGTCGAGGCCGATGCGCCGGACGCGGTGGCGAGGTGAGGGGCGCACGGCGAGAGCGCGGCGTTCGGCAGGGCGCATCCGCGCGGACGCGTATATGCGCAGAGGGAGCGGAGGAAGCGGGGCTGGCGCAGCAGGGGGCGGCGCGGCTGACGCTTCTTTCCATCTGCCTCGCACTCTCTTTGATGCTCTTCTTCATCGAGCTTCGCCTGCCGCTTGTCGCGGCGGTGCCGGGCTTCAAGCTCGGTCTCGCGAACATCGTGACCGTCGCCGCGCTCCGTCTCTTTCGCGCGAGGGAAGCGCTCTTGCTGCTTGTCCTGCGCATTGTGCTCGGATCGGTCTTCGCGGGCAGCCTGCCCGCGCTGTCGTTCAGCCTTGCGGGCGGGCTTTTGGCGCTCTCGGTCGGCGTCCTCTTGCTGCGGGCAGTCCCGCGCGTGTCGCTCGCGCTGCTCGGCGTCGTGGGCGCGCTCTCGCACAACGTGGGTCAGCTTCTTGCCGCCGCTTTCTGGCTCGGCACGCTCGACGTCTTTTACTATGCGCCCGTACTTTTTGCTCTCGCACTCGTCACGGGCGCAGCTACGGGCTTTTTGGCGCAGGAAGTCTTGCGGCGCATGGGGAAGCACGGATATGTTCAGCCCCTCGACTTCATCGTGTTTCGTCCTTTCTTGGATTTCAAAAACAAGAAAAATTCTCAAAAGCTGTAACAAATGTTCCCGAAAAAATCATTCTCTAGTGATAAACTGGGAAACAGAAAGAGAGGAGATGACAGCCATGAAAGGTCAGGCAGGCAAGGTATTCAGCCCTGCGGAGGAAATGGCGCCCGTCCCGGGCTGCACGGTGTCGGAAGCCATCAGCGCGGCGGGCGGCAACAACGTCGTCTGGTTCTCGCTTGCAGAAGCGACGGACATCAGCGCGGAGAGCTACGAGCGCCGCCGCCTCTGGTACGTCGCTTCGGGCGCGATGGAAGCGGTCGAGGAAAGCGGGAATACGCCGCTCGCCGCAGGAGATTTCTTCGTCGTACCCGTCGGTACGCCCGTGGGCGTAAAGACGGAGCGCGGTGCCGTTTATCTTGAGATCAGTTTGCAGGAGGGAAAGACCATGAACAAGGCAATCGAGGACAAGAAGGTATTTCAACTGGCGGAGCTTCTGCCGTGCCAGGAGGGCAAGATCGTCAACATGGATCTCGTGCAGAGCCCGAACCTCAAGTTCGTGCTCATGAGCTTCGGCGCGGGCACGGGGCTTGACGAGCACGCGGCGCCGGGCGAGGCTCTCGTCTTCGCGCTCGAAGGCGAGGCCGTCATCGGCTACGAGGGCAAGGAATACACGGTTCACGCGGGCGAGAACTTCAAGTTCGCGAAGAACGGCAGACATTATGTGCGTGCCGTGAAGAATTTCAAGATGGCGCTGATGCTGGAGCTTGCTTAAACCGATACGAATACAGGCATGTTTGTGCCTGTACGGCTTCGGCAAGTGGAAAAAGCGTGCGGGCAGGACGAAGCCCGTGCGCTTTTTTTTATGAAAGCGGCGACAAATGCGAATTGCTTTCAGCAAAAGGCTTGACATCCGCCGCTTTCGTGATAAGCTAAGAGTATAGTGTTTCATTAGATTTACAAGGAGTGGATACGATGAGGAACAGCAAGATCAAATGCATCCATGCACGCGAAATCGTTGACTCGCGCAGCAATCCGACGGTGGAAGTCGACGTCGTTCTGGAGGACGGCAGCTTCGGTCGTGCGGCATCGCCGTCGGGCGCATCGACGGGCCAGTTTGAAGCGCTTGAGCTGCGTGACGGCGACAAGGCTCGCTACCTCGGCAAGGGCGTCCTGAAGGCGGTCGAGAACGTCAATACGACGCTCGCCAAGGCGGTCGTCGGCGTCGACGCTGCGGATACGGCTCTCGTCGACCGCACGATGCTCGAAGCGGACGGCACGGAAGACAAGTCGAAGCTCGGCGCGAACGCCATCCTCGCCGTTTCCATGGCAGCGGCGAAGGCAGCCGCTGCGAGCGAGGAGACGTCGCTCTATCGCTTCTTGGGCGGCAGCCAGGGCGGTCTTTTGCCCGTGCCGATGATGAACATCCTGAACGGCGGCGCCCATGCGGCGAACAGCATCGACGTGCAGGAATTCATGATCATGCCGGTCGGCGCTCCCGATTTCCGTACGTGCATCCAGTGGTCGTCGGAAGTCTTCCATGCGCTGCAGAGCCTCTTGAAGGCGGACGGCCATGCGACGGGCGTCGGCGACGAGGGCGGCTTCGCACCGAACCTCAAGTCGGACGACGAGGCGATCGACTACATCATGCGCGCGATTGAGAAGGCAGGCCACAAGCCCGGCAAGGATTTCGTGCTCGCGATGGACGCGGCCGCCAGCGAGTGGAAGGGAGCGAAGAAGGGCGAGTACAAGCAGCCCAAGTCCGGTCAGGTCTTCACGACGGCAGAGCTCGTCGAGCATTGGAAGAAGCTCGTCGACAAGTACCCGATCGTCTCTCTCGAAGATCCGCTCGATGAAGAGGATTGGGAGGGCTGGCAGCTCATCACGAAGGAACTCGGCGACCGCCTGCAGATCGTCGGCGATGACCTCTTCGTGACGAACACGAAGCGCCTCAAGAAGGGCATCGACATGAAGGCCGCGAACGCCATTCTCATCAAGGTCAACCAGATCGGCACGCTGAGCGAGACACTCGCCGCTGTCGCCATGGCGCACAACGCGGGCTTCAAGGCCGTCGTATCGCATCGCTCGGGCGAGACGGAAGACACGACGATCGCCGACCTCGTCGTCGCGCTGAACGCCGGACAGATCAAGACGGGTGCACCGAACCGCAGCGAGCGCGTCGCGAAGTACAATCAGCTCCTGCGTATCGAGGAAGAGCTGGGCAAGAACGCCGTCTTCGCAGGTAAGAACGCCTTCAACGTGCCTCTGCCGTGAATTTGAACGGAAAGTTTCAGTGATTCCAAGAGTTACAGCCTCCCCGACGGGGAGGCTGTTTTCGTCCCAAGGCACATCGTCAACACTAAGAATCACTATTGACAAGCCGATAAAGCGCGGGTAAAATAGAGCGGTAGCATGATATATAAGGGCAATGCCCTTTGGTAAGGAAAGAAGGAGAAATCATGGCAACGTATATTTTGGGAGCGCTGCTCCTTGTCGGACTTTTCTTCGCTGTGCGCGGCATGGTGCGTCATTTCGGCGGCGGCGGTGCGTGCTGCGGCGGGGGCGGCAGCATCGAGGGCGGCTCGAAGAAGAAGCTCTATCACGACGTCATCGGCGAGAAGGTGCTGCACATCGAGGGCATGCACTGTGACAACTGCAAGAACGCCGTCGAACGTATGCTCAACGGCATCGACGGCGCTGCCGCTGAGGTCGACCTCGGAAAAAACATCGCCGTCCTCAAGATGGAGCGCATGATTTCCGACGAGGAGCTTCATGCAGTTCTCGACAAGACGGAGTACAAGCTCGCCCGCGCAGAACTGCGCGAGGTATAAAGGTATACAAAAAATCCCTGCCGTCTGGCAGGGATTTTTTGTATACCTTTATCAACTCAGATTTCATGCTTCCCCATGCGCGGATAGTCCTTCATCGCGCGAAGATCGTCGTCGAGGAATACGGCGGGGTCGATGCCTGTATGACGAATGAAGTTCAAGAGTTCCACGTCGTCCATGACGTACTGTATGGCATCGCGGCGGCAGTGGGCGAGGTTGACGCCGAAGGGCTTCTTGAGGAGTCCGCCGTTCTTGTCGGCAAAGACGATGACGACGGGGGCAAGCGTATGCCCGAAGATGACTTTCTTGACGATGGCGTAGCCGAGATTCGTCTTCATGACCGTGCCGACGGGATAGATGGCGACGTTGTCGAAGAAGAGGCGCAGGCGATCCATATCGAAGTGCCCGGGCGAGTTGTGCATCATCATCTGATAGACGACGTTCGGTTTGTATGCCTTTTTGTAGGGGCGCACGCTCGTCAGCGCGTCGTAGACGTCGGCGATGGCGGTGATGCGGCAGTACGGGTGGATGGACTTGCCGCGTATATGATTGGGATAGCCTGAGCCATCGATGTGCTCGTGATGCTGGACTGCAATGATGGCGAGGATCGAGGCGATCGGCGATTTCAATTCCTTGAGGAGTCTGCGGCCTTCGCTCGGGTGGCGGCGGATGATCTTGAATTCGTCCGCCGTCAAGGCGCCGGGCTTGTTGAGGATGGACGTGGGCACGGCGAGCTTGCCGATGTCGTGCAGGAGGCCGCCGAGCGTAATGACCTGCAGTTTGCTCTTGGAGTAGCCGCAGAGGTTGCCGAGCATCGTCGCGAGGACGGCGACATTGACCGAATGGGAAAACGTGTAGGAGTCGTGCAGACGAATGTCCGTGATTTGCACGAGATTCTTCTTTTTCGACATGATGTCGCGCACGAGGAGATCGGCGCACCGCTCCATGAGGCTCATGTTGAACTGGCCATGCATTTCCGCCTGGCGGAAGGTCTCCGCGACGTTTTCGACGGCCTGCACGCGCGTGTGCTCCTTGATGATGTCGGGGGGCGGCTGCAGCTGAAAGTTAGAAGAAAGCGAGGTGACGTGAAGTTCGGGCACGCTGAGCTGACGAAGCCTATAGATGTAGCGATCGGTCAGCGGCGTGCCACGCACGAGAAAGGCAGCGCCCTTCTCGTTGAAGATGCTTTGCGCCGTCACCATGCCGGTTTTGAGCTGATTCGATTTCAAGCGTATCATGGAGAAAACACCCCGGTTTCAGTGGCGGAACACCTTGAGATGCGCCGTGGTTCATTCGGCATTTTCTTGGGACGCGTCTTCTTTCTCTGCGTTTTCCTGGAGGAAGATGGCCGGATCGACGTTGATATTGTGGATGAAATGGTACAGCTCGCTGTCGGAAATCACGCCTTCAAGCATTCCCTTCGGTGCTTCTTTCAGATCGAGGTCGTGGGGGGCGTCGAGAAGTTTGCCCTCGCGGTTGGCAAAGATGCAGACGACGGGCGTCAGCGTGTGGCCGAATTCGACTTTCTTCACGATGGCGTATCCCTCCTGCGTCTTGAGGATCGTGCCGACGGGGTAGATCGCGACGTTGTCGAAGAAGAGCTTCAGGAGATCAAGATCGAAATGGCCGGGCGAACATGTCGCCATGAGACGGTGCGCGACGGACGGCGTGTACGCCCTCTTGTACGGGCGCACGCTCGTCAGGGCGTCGTAGACGTCGGCGATGGCGACGATGCGCCCGTAGCGATGGATCTGCTCGCCTTTCAGATGGTTGGGATAGCCCGAGCCGTCGATGTGCTCATGATGCTGCAGGGCGATGGTCGAGAGCAGCGTGTCGTTGGGAAACATCTTCTTCAGACGCTGCCTGCCGGCTTCCGGATGTCCCTGCATCACGCTCCACTCGTCGTCACTCAGATGGCCGGCCTTCGTGAGGATCTCGTAGGGTACGGTGACTTTGCCGATGTCATGCAGGAGGCCGCCGAGCGTGAGCTTCAGCTGCTCTTCCCTGGAAATCTTCAGAAGCACGCCGAGGAGAGACGAGAGGATAGCCACGTTGACCGAATGGGCGAAGGTGTAAGTGTCGTGCAGGCGGATGTCCGTGAGCTGCACGAGGTTCTGCTGCTGTGCAATGATGTCCTGCAGGATGTTTTCCGAAATGCCCTGCAGCGGCGCCGGGTCGAAGGTGCCGTTCTCCTCGACGCTGTGAAAAGCTGTCGCCACGTTTTGTATGGCGGATATGCGCGTCTTTTCCTGCACGATATCATCGGGCGGCGCGAGCTTGAGCTTGGGATCCATGGAGGTGACGGTCACGCCGTCGAATCCCGCCTTTTCCAGACGCTCGATGTATGTCGGACTGAGTTCCATGCCCTTCGTCAGGTAGCTGGCGCCGAGAGGATTGTATATGCTCTGCGCCGTAATCATGCCGTTCTTTAGTTTTTTTATAGGTATGTGAATCATTTTACCCGCCTATCATTTTACTGGATGCAGTTTTCGAGCACCGTTTTGTATCCGACGAATAATTTTAGGTTGTTTATCCTAAATATATAAAGAAGAAATATCCACTCATCTTCATGATACTATATTTTGCTCCAAAAGGGAAGAATCTCGTCCATGAATACTGGATAAAGTGCAATAGGTTTTGCCTTGAGATTGGTGTTCGTGTGTTATAATGAAGGGACGAAACGTGTGGGGAGGGATGATTGTGATCGTACGCCAACGCTGGGGGACTGTCGTGCTTCTTGCCGTTTTGCTGCATCTGTTCGCATTTGGCATCGCGGGGCTTCTTCTGCCGCATGAGGAGTCGTTTTTGGACACGGCGCAGGAAATCACATGGCTCGATGTGCCGGAGGCGGATGAAACCGCCGCGAAAGTTTCACCTCCTAGAGAGGAGAAGTTACGGACGGAGGAGAAGCCGCCGGCGGAAAATGAGACGTTGGCGGTGGAAGAGGAGAGCGCTCCCGAGCCTTGGAAGCCGCCTTCGCAAGAAGCGGCGAAGTCGCCGAGCGAGGCAGAGAAAAGATCGATCGAGAGGCAAAAAGCGAAGCCGCCGAAAAAGCGAGACTATCCTGCGATGCGCAAGCCGAACAAGCCTGCCGTGCTGCGTGAGGAGACGAAGCGCGGCCTGACCGAGAAGGAGACTGCGTACCGCGGGCATGTGCAGTTCTTCGCGGACATCTCGCAAGAAGGCCGCGTGACGGGTGTCCAAGCGTGGCAGTTCGAGCCGGAAATTGCCGACGAAAAGGAGCGCCGCCTTCTCGAAGAGCGTCTGGAAAAGAGGATCAAGGAAAGCTGGCGCTATGCGCCGAGCCTTACGCCCGAGGGCGTGCCGACGACGCAGACGAAAGCCGAGGAGCTTGACATTCCTGAAAAAGAAAAGCCCAAGGACGACCGCTAGGGACGCCCTCGGGCTTTTCTCGTTCGGCCGTACGAAAATCGCGGACGAATCAGTGGCAGGTGAAGGTCTCAATCGCGCCGAAGCGGATGTAGCGGCTCGCTTCGGCGGGGTCGCTCTCAAGAATTGCCGTGCGCACGCTCGTCAGATCGTCCTCGGCGATTTCGATGCGCGAGGCATCTTGCTCCGCCTTGACTTTCTGCCAAAGAGCCTTGCGTGAGGCCTGCGTGTCGCGGTAGATCTCATGGTTGTAGAAAATGTTCATAGAGCCGTGGGATTTTTCGGCGTCGCAGTTGAAGAAGATGTAGGCGACGTTCGAGGCCCTGCGCGTGCGCGAGGGGGCGCTGCTTTTCTTTGGGACGGCGGTCTTTCTTGCGCCGCTCGATTTTGCTGCTGTTGGCATGGAAAAGACTCCTTTCGCTTTTGTGCGGCACAATGGCGATAAGCTGTGCCGTATCTGAAGAATGATGAAATGTATGAAGGCGTGCGGTCTGCCGCACGAGCCTCATTATAGCACAATTCCCGCACGGGTGCAAAAAAGTTGAGGGAAAATACCAGAAATTGAGAATACTGGAAAAGGAAAGAACGCGAAAGAAAACAGGCAGTGAGCCTAGGCTCTCTGCCTGTTCTTTTCTGTTGGCCTTGCAGCCTGAATCCCTGCGCGGGATTCGATTATATTGCCACCAGGAGGAACCATACGCGATGATTCCTTCTGGTGGTTAGTAAGGTACGGCACTAAAGGCGGGATGACGCTTAGTCCACCTGCCGCACCTTTATTATAGCATATTGGTTCGTATATGCAAGAGGGGACAGGTAAATTTTTGCAATATTTAGCTTTTGTTAATTTTTGGGATGCACCTCACGCATTGTCACTGGGCGGTCTCTTTGCTATACTAGGAGACATACAGGAATGAGGTGGGAAATTTGTTTCCTTTCATGGACAGGAAGAAGGGCAGCTGGCGTGCGCCGGTGAACGACAGCGGCGAGCTTGTCGGCTACAACGACCTCGCGCGCGTTTCCTTCGGCATACGCACGGTGCACTACCTCGTGCGCGAGACGATCCAGAATTCGCTCGATGCGCGAAGAGAGGATGCCGAGGGCGCCGTCCTCGTTTCCTTTCAGTCGTTCGACATCCCGCGCGAGAAGTTTCCGGGGCGCGAGGATTTTCAGAATATCCTGGAGCGATGCTTCCTCAGCAATCGTGAGGACAAGAAGTGCCGCGAGGCTTTCGAGCGTGCCGCGGACGTCCTTAGGGCGGAGCGAATTGCCGTCCTTCGCATCAGCGATTTTCGCACGCGCGGGCTTGAAGGGGCGCTCGCAGGCGAGAAGGGTTCGCTTTGGAGCGGACTCGTCAAGGAGCAGGGCTTTTCCGTGCAGAAGGAAAATGACGCGGGTGGCAGTTTCGGCATCGGCAAGGCGGTCGTCTACAGCTGCTCGGAGCTTCGCACGGCGTTCTTCGCCTCGTTGGACAAGGATGGCGTGGAATCGTATACGGGCGTCGCGAAGCTCGTCTCCTACAAGGATGAGAAGGAGCGCTGGACGACGGGCACGGTCTACTACAGCGACGAGAACAAGAAGGCGCTCTTGGACATCTTCACGCTCGATCCTGCCTTTCGGCGGCGCACGAGCGGCACGGACATCTTCGTCATGGGACTCGTGCCCATCGAGGGCCTGGAGCAGGAGATGATCCGCGCCGTTCTCGACAATTTCCTTCTTGCGATATGGCTGGGCAATCTGGAGGTGGAGATCGGCGATCATCGCATCACGAAGACGAGCCTCGGGCTTTACGCGGATTCGCTTCCCGTCGAGAAGACGGCGGGAAGTCCGCATCATAAGGAATATTATGAAGAGAACCGCATGATCCAGCGCTACGCGCGCATGCTTCTAGGCGAGGACGAGGCGACGCAGAGGATCGAGCTTCGTGCTGCAGAGTACGGTGCGAAGTACGGCTTTCCCGACGGCGCGGCGACGCTCTTTTTGACGCGCGGCGAGGGGCTGAACCGACGCATCCTCATGTCGCGTCACATCGGCATGAAGCTCTTCGAGCAGAAAGGCTTTCCGAGCGGCATCGACTTTACGGGCATCTTCCTCATCAAGGAGAACGCGATGGGACAGGCGTTCCGCCGCATCGAGGTGCCGTCGCACGACGCGTGGGAGCCGGGCGTCGTGCAGGACGCGGCAGAGGAAAAGCAGGCGAAGGAGATGTATCTGGGGCTCAAGCGCTACCTGAAGGAAAAGGTGCGCGAGCGGCTGATGGCGGAGGAGGAGCGCGGTGTCGACGCCTTCGGCGCGGGCGATTTCCTGCCTGACTTGGAAGATGCGGCCGTGCGCCGCGCCCTTGCTGCACGAAAGGGAAAGCGCCGGGAGGAGCTTCAAAGCTGTATTGAGAAGGTTCGGAAGAAGAAGGCGGCGGCGTCGCGCCTCTCGCCGCTCCACATGCGCTCTTTCTGCGTCGAGCGCGAGAAGGGGCGCTATCGCTTGAGCCTCATCGCGCCGCGAAAGGCCGAGCGCGTGCGCCTGGAGCTTTTTCTCGCGGGCGAGCAGACGGATGTTCCCGTCAAATTGCTCGCGGCCTCGCTTTCGGGCAGAGCCAGGGCGAAATTGGCAAGGTTCGAGAAGAACGTCATCGAGCTGCAGAATGTCGCGAAGGGCGCGAAACTCTTTGTCGACTATACGATGGACTATCGTGACTACTGCCTGATGGAGGTGAAGTACGTTGAAAATCCGGGGGCGTCTGGCGCCGTATCCGTTGCTGGCGAAGACGAATGACAGCTACCGCAAGTCGTCGTTCGACGGCATCGCCGAGCTGAAGGCGTCGGGGAAAGAACTGCGCCTGGAATTTCGCGCCGTGCTTCGCTGTACTTCGCTCCGAAACCTCGTGCGTGCAGGGCTTGCGGGCTATGCGCTGCACGTCGAGTCGCCCGTCACGTCGTATCGCCGCCTCTTTGAGTTCAACGATGCGCCGTTTCATCTGACGCTGGCGGCGGACGAGGTGCGCGTCTCTCTGCAGGTCACGCCGTTCGTCGTCGCGAAGGCGGCGATCGAGGGATACGCGAGCGATGATTTTCATGAAGCCTACGAAGGGCAGGTCTTTTCCTTCGCACGCGGACATATCCTCGCCGTCGATCAGACGACGGAATTCCTGCTGCAGGCGCATGACGAACGTGAGACGCTTCCTTCCATCGTGCGCGTCGAGCCTTTGGGGCGCGAGGCGGGCGAGGCGGCGCTTCGCGTCGACTGCGGCTCGGATTACATCGTCGCCCGCCTGCCGCAAGGCATGTACGACGCTTATCGCCGCTACGCGAAGGGAGTCTACAGCGCGACGTTCCTTTCGTGCGTCGTCCAGCCGGCTCTCACTGCGGCGCTCGAAAAGCTGCAGGGTGCGCTGCGTGCGGGCGAAGAGCCGAGGACGCGCTGGCGGAGGGTGCTCGTGCACCTCTTGGAAGAAGAGAAGATCGATCTCGCGGCGAAGGACGCAGAGCCTCTTGCCGTCGCCCAGCGCCTCCTGCGTGACCCGCTGAACCGCGCCGTGCAGGAGTTGGAGGATCTGGCGCAGCGCGAGGAGGTGGGCGCATGGAACTGAGCTTCATGACGCAGGCGGGCATCGACGATATGAAGACGCATGTCGAAGAATATGCCGCGATGTATCAGAGCGCGGACAATGCGGCGATGCTCGCGCATCTTTCGGCGCGCGGCTATCTCGAAAAGACGGAGCTTGCCGCACTTTCGCCCGTCGAGCTTCTGACAGAGGGCGACTTTGCCTCGACGGACGTGGAGAACGTGCGGCGCATTTACGGCGCATGGCGCACGCTCGCGCCCTATACGGCGGCGGATGAGCGCTTCTGGGCGGGGCTTTCTCACACGCTCTTCTGGCGCTACATCCATTACCGCAAGGAAAAGGATTTCGGCGAAGTCAAGGCCGCTGCGCTTCGAAGCGATTTCTTCTTCGCGCAGGGACGGCGCCGCTCGCTCTTCGTGAATCCGATCGCCCGCCTGTGGTGGGCGGGGCACATGGTCTTCGATGAGCGCCGCCGCGATCCGTTCGAGCTTCTGCCCGTGCTCGCGCAAGAAGCGTTCGCCTCGCAGCTCGTGCTCCTCGCTTCAAGCAGCCTCATGAGCCGCAGGGAGACGCGCTTCGCCGTGCTCGCGCTCCTAGAGCGCTTCGAGCGCAGTGGGAGGAAGGTCAAGCGCGAGCATCTGCAGGCGCTCCTTGCGCGCCTCAACGCAATTTCCTCGCTGACGCTCGTCGACATGCTCGCGCAGGAGGAGATCGAGAAACGGTTGGAAGGAGTGCTTTTCCCGCTGTTCGAGAATCGGAGGGATTGATATGCCGGAGGGGATTTTTACGTTCGATGAAATAAAACGGCGATTGCAGCCAGTTTTTACCAGCCATCGGATTCGTCAGGCGATTCTTTTTGGTTCTTACGGCAAGGGGACGGCAACGCAAAAAAGCGATGTGGATTTGTTGGTGGACAGCGATTTGCGCGGACTGAAATTCATGGGTTTCGTGGAGGAGTTGCGCGAAGCTTTGGACGATAAGGATATGGATGTGTTCGATGTCGCCCATATCGAGCCGAAGTCTCGGATTGCCGAGGAAATTAAGCAGACGGGGATCGAGATTTATGCGCGATAAGATCACGAATCGCATCGTTCATGACTACGAAGGCGTGAATCTGCGTCTTATCTGGGAGATTGTCTCTGACGACATGCCAGCGTTGAGATGCGAATTGAACGGTATGAAGAAGCGGTTTGGCGAGAGCGGGCAGGTGTACTGACGCTCGTCGACATGCTCTCGCAGGAGGAGATAGAGAAACGGTTGGAAGGAGTGCTTTTCGATGGAAAATGACGTCGTGTTTCAGCGCCGCAGCATAAGGAAGTATCAGGCGAGGCCGGTCGAGCCGGAGAAGGTCGAGCGCATCCTGCGCGCCGGGATGCAGGCGCCGTCCGCCTGCAATCAGCGGCCGTGGGAGTTCTTCGTCGTCGAAAGCCGCGAGAAGATCGCCGCGCTCGCCAAGGTCACGCCCTATACGGGCTGCGCGGCAGGTGCACCGCTCCTCCTAGCGCTCGCTTACCGTACGGAAGGCCTGACCGTGCCGCGCTTCTCGCACATCGACATGGCAGCGGCGCAGCAGAACATCTGGCTCGAAGCGACGTATCTCGGCCTCGGCGGCGTCTGGTTCGGCATCGCGCCCTACGAGGAGAACATGAAGAAGGTGGAAGAAATCCTCGAAATGCCCGCGAACCTCAAGGCGTTCTCCCTCTTCGCCCTCGGCTACCCGAATGAGAGAAAGCTGCACGCAGACAGGTTTGAAGCGGAGCGGGTGCATTATGTGAGGTGAGGGACGGAGGGGCTATAGTTCTACATTAAAAGGATGAGACTGTGTCTTGACAATATGATATATATATCATATTGTTAATTGGAGAGTACTCGATGAATTTTGAAGTGCAATTTTATGAAACGGAAGACGGTCAGTGCCCTGTCGAAGAATTTCTGCTTGGATTGAACGTCAAGATGCGAGCGAAGATACTTGGCTTCATGCAAATCCTTGAGGAGAAGGGTGTTGAACTGCGTGAGCCTTATACCAAGCCTTTGGATGATGGAATTTTAGAGTTGCGTTGCTCTTTTGCTGGCAACATCACACGTGTAATGTTCTTCTTTTACATCGGTGGAAAAATTATTTTGACAAACGGTTTTGTTAAAAAGACGCAGAAAACGCCGCCTGCAGAAATAGAGATAGCAAAGAAGAGAAGAGCTGATTATATTCGCCGTTTTGGGGAGGGTGCAGAATGAAAACATTGCAGGATTTCAAGCGGGAGCAAATGAAGAATCCTGCGTTTGCCCGTGTATATCAAGAGATGGAACCGGAACGTAACATTATCCGTGCCATAGTGGAGGCGCGCATCGCGCAGAATCTGACGCAGAAGGAAGTTGCGGAGAAAACCGGCATTGCTCAAGCGGAACTTAGCCGAATGGAAAATGGTTTGAGGAATCCGTCCATAAAATTGCTTCAACGCTTCGCAGAAGGTCTTGGCCTAGTTCTCAAGATATCTTTTGAACCGAAACAGGATGTGCAGGCATGAAATAGATCTATCTTTTCATAAGTGATATTGACATTAGACAGAGCTTAAGGTATACTTCCTGCTGTGAGGCGTTTGACGCGCTTCACCTTTGAAAGGCTTTATTATGAAAGTCTAAGAAGTCAAGCTGAAGGCGCAGACTGATTGGATGACTTTCATTAAGGGCGGCGCGCAATGTCCACAAAGTGGACGTTTGTGCGTGTAGTTCATACATAGTCAAGGCGCTCGCGAGAGCTTAATAGGGAAATCGGTGCAAGCCCGATGCGATCCCGTCACTGTGATGCGGAGGATGTTCCATGATGTCACTGGAGGAAACTCTGGGAAGGCGGAACAGACGATGATGCAGAGCCAGGAGACCTGCCTTGATTTGTGAAACCACACCTTCTTGCGAGCGACAGGAAAGGGTGTCTTTTTGATGCTCTTCGTCCTCCCTGCAGGCTGTGGGGAGGTTTTTTTGTATCAAGGAATCATGTAGCAAGCAAGTAAAGGAGTCGTTCAAGGATGGGTAAGCAGAGAAAGAATTGGCTGGCTTTGGCAATCGTGGGGGCATTGACGGGCATGAGTCTGCACGGCAGTGTTCATGCGGCAGAGGCTGATGGGGAGGAAACGGCGCACGAGCTGTCAGAAACGGTCGTGGAGGCTGGACGAGCGAAGCTCGCGGGCGGCCTTGTCGAGCGCAGGGAAAACATCGGCCTGCTCGGCTCGAAGGACGTCATGGAGACGCCGTTTCAAGCGATGACCTTCGGCAAGAAAGCTTTGGAGCAGTTCAGCGTACCCGATCGGACGATTCTCGACACACTTTCCTTGAGCCCCGCCGTTCGCGTCGGCCAAGGTGCAACGGACAGCAATGTCACGATTCGCGGACTCAGCTCCAACGGCAACAAGTGGTATATCAACGGTGTGCCCGGCATGGCGCATCAAAAGGATATGACGGCGAACTTCATTGACAGCGTCACCGTGATTGCGGGACCGGCGCTCGGTGTACGCGGCACGACAGCGGGCTGGCAGGAAAATGCGGGCGGCGTCGTCGATATGATTTCCAAGAAGGCGTCGGCGAAGGGTGATCGCGAGGCGAAGCTCTCGTTTCACGGCAAGAGCTATGTCTCGCAGTCGGTCGATCTCGGTGAGCGCTTCGGCGAGAACAAGGAATGGGGCATGCGCTTCAATGTCCTGCAGGGGCAGGGTACACTGTCGGTCGATCATGCACGCATGTGGAAGTGGGGCGTCTATCTGAACCTCGATCACAAGACGGCGAACAGCACGACGAATTTGCTTATGGGATACGACTATACGCGCCAGCGCGGCGATGGAAATAGCTTGAGTGTAGCAAAAACTCTCAAGAGTCTGCCGAAAGCGCCCAGCGGTTCGGTCAACTTCTCCCCGGATTGGGCGGAGGATACGTATAACGATTGGACGTTCATTCTGAACCACGAGCAGAAGCTCAGCGAACATGCGAAGGCATTTTTGAATGCTGGGTATCACAAGGAAAACTATACGAGTTGGATTCAAGGTTACGGTCGTACGCTGCTCAATCTGGATGGAGATTATGCCTCTTTGCGGTCATCTGGGTACGGTAGCGGCTATTCGCAATGGCCTGTAGCGCATGAGACGAAGTATATCGGCATCGGCGTCAAGGGCGATTTCAAGCTTGGCGAATGGAAGAACGATTATGTGCTGAGTCTTGACAAAATGTGGTTTCGGCGTGAAGTCATAGGGAATTACGGTTCTGATCCTTCGGATATCTACGTCCCAGCACCCGGTAATATCTATCATTCCAATTCCACACCACTTCCCGCGCCGTTGCCCAAGCACACATTGAAGACGCAGTACAATCTGCAGATGCTTGGTTGGCATGTCGTGGATACATTTACCGCGCCAGGAGATAAGTTTGGCATTACGCTCGGTCTGCACGGGCATCGCGGCATCCGCGCGAGAAACTATGCGGGCAGCAGTGCGTCAGAAATCGATGCGAGCGCGACTTGCCCGACAGTTGCCGTCACGTATCAGTTCACGCCGCAATTCATGATGTATGCGAATCACAGCGAGAGCTTTGACGAGGGGACGGTCGTCGGCTCCAGCTATGCAAATGCAGGCGAGACGATTCCGCCGGCAAAGACGAAGCAGAACGAGGTCGGCGTCAAGTATCAGAGCAAGGGGCTTTTGCAGACGCTTAGTTACTACAATATGCGCAAGCAGGGAACGAACGATGTTTTGCGGGGCGGCTTAAAATATTTGGAAATCGATAAGGAGCAGAAGTATTTGGGCGTTGAGTATTCGGCCGTCGGCAAGATTTCGCCGCAGCTCGATATGATCCTCGCGCTGAATTGGCTGCAGGCGGAGCAGACGGACGGCAATTCCGTCCTGGGGTTGCCGAAGTGGGCAGGGACGGCGGCGCTCGTCTATAAGCCGACGGAAGATCTCTCGGTCATCGGACGGTTGAACTACAGTGCCAAGGCGCGTATTCGCCACAGCGATCCCTTGGATGTGCCTGCTTATACCACCTTCGATCTGGGACTGAATTATAAGACAAAGATTTCGAGCAAGGATGTGACGTTCTCCCTGATGTGCAATAACTTGTTTGACAAGCGCTACTGGTATGCTTCAGGAAGTTCTATCGCTTTGGGCATGCCGCGTACGGTTTCCTTGTCGGCGAGCTGCGATTTCTGATGTATGGAAATGTTTGTTCATTCGTTAGGTCTTTTCTTTGAGAAGATGGTGTGATGAGGCGATTGTATATGGGCGGCGTCCTTCTCGGTGCACTTTTCCTTTTCGCGCTTATTCGAGCGGGTTTCTCCTATGGCGGTGAACGGGAGGCGCTGCAGGCGGATGGGTTTGCTGTAGAAAATTATGATTCGGCTCTGCGACCGCATGTTTATCACTATTCAGAGCATCCGAAGCGTATCGTGGCGCTTTGGCAAAATTCCATTGAGACGTTATTGGCTTTGGGAGTGGCAGACCGTATCATCGTCGCGGGAGGGGTGTCGAATACGGATGTCCTTGCGCCGGAGAACGTATCAGCTTATGAAACGATTCCGCTGCGGCTCAAGCAAGTGCCCGATGTGGAAACGATGCTGACGCTGCAGCCCGATCTGATCGTCGGCTGGCTCTTCGACTTTACGCGGCAGAGCAACGGCGTCGGGCGCAGCGATTTCTGGGAGAAGCGCGGCACGAACGTCTATATGACGACGATGAACGGCGCAGACTTCAAGGACGTTCATACGTTGGAAGACGAGCTGAGATTCATTCGTGATCTCGGCACGATCGTCGACCGCGAGGAAAGGGCGGCAGAGATCGAGCAGGAGATTCGCGCTGAGATGACGCCCGTAATGCAGGGGAAAAGGCTGCGCGTCCTCGTCGTATCTTCCGTCGCACGCCAACTGACCATCTATACGCCGCGCACGCTCGCGGGCGACCTCTTGGAGCAGCTTGGTGCGGAGGTCTTGGGCGCAGATCGTCAGATGGTGGGCGAGGACGAGTTCATCAGCTATGAGCAGCTTTTGCTGCTCAATCCCGATGTCATATTTGTCCAGTCCACGTCGCCGCACGATCAAGGGCCGCGCGAGCAGCTGCTGGCCAATCCCGCGCTTCATCGACTGCGTGCCGTGCGGGAAGGGCACATCTACTGCGTGCCCTTCTATCTCATGCGCTGCCCGGGCGTGCGGGTATTAGACTGCATCCGCTGTTTCAAGCACGGATTGCAGGAGGCCGCTGCATTGGAGGGGGACGCTGCATGAAGAAAAAAATGTGGGAGAGCAGTCTTTCCTCATGGCTCTTGAGCGGGCTGCTCATCGCATCCGTCTTGTGCGCCGTCACGGTCGGCACAGTCGACGTCTCCCTTGCGGAGGCTTTCGGCTCGATCGTCTATGGTATCACGGGCTGCGAGAGTTTTGCCTCTTATGGCGACAGCGCTGTCTATGACATCATCTGGCTGCTGCGCCTGCCGCGCATCGTGCTCGCTATGCTGACGGGTATGGGGCTTTCCGTCTGCGGCGTCATCATGCAGGCAATCGTGAAAAATCCGCTGGCCGATCCGTACATCTTGGGCATCTCCTCGGGAGCGTCGCTCGGAGCTACGGCGGCGATCATGCTGGGAATTGGCGCTTTCCTCGGCGAGAATTTCGTCGGGCTTGCAGCCGCCGGAGGCGCTTTTGCAGTCTCCATGGGCGTCCTCGTCCTTTCGGGCGTCGGCGGGCATTCCAGCCCCGTCAAATTGCTGCTCTCGGGCATGGCGCTGAGCGCTGTCTGCAGTGCGTTTTCGAGCTTCATCGTTTATTTTGCCAACAATCGTGAAGGCATGCAGACCATCGCCTATTGGCTCATGGGTAGTCTGGCGAATGCCAAATGGGAGAATCTCGCGGTGATCTGCCCGATCATCGTGCTCGGCACGGCGTTCTTCTGGACGCAGAGCCAGATCTTAAACCTCATGCTTGTGGGCGATGCTGCTGCCATTACTCTAGGCAGGAATTTGACGCGCTATCGCCATGGCTATCTTGTCTTGTCGTCCTTGATGGTGGGCTTCGTCGTCTATTCTGCGGGCATGATCGGCTTCGTCGGCTTGATTTGCCCGCATGTCATGCGCATGCTCACGGGAGCGGAGCATAGGAGGCTTTTGCCCGCCAGCGCCTTTGCCGGTGCGATCCTGCTCGTCTGGGCGGATGTGCTGTGCCGCACGATCCTGCCGCGAACGGAACTGCCGATCGGCATCCTCGTCTCACTGGTCGGTGCGCCGTGCTTCGTCTATCTGATGGTGCGCCGCAGCTACGGCTTCGGCGATGCCGAATGAGAGGGCTTCGGCGCACGCAATTGTTCTCTGGACAAAAGACGGGCTGTCATACGGAGCGGAAAAAGCTTCGTATGATAGCCCGTCTTTTCTGCGCTTTCGAGGATTTTGTAAGATTTCTTGTCGTGCCCCTTGACAGTGCAGGCGGAGATTCGTATAATATAAACCATACTGATTTTATATGAATTATCAACCGCCTACTTCTGAGGAAGCGGCGATTGGTTCGTCGACGTGGTGGGAAGCTTCCTGCCATGCAGAAAGAAGGGGTATCATGTCGGAAGAAAAGAATCATGCGGCCGTCGAGGAGACGGCGCAGGCGGCGATTGCGAAGAGCCGCCAAAGCGGACAGGGCAGGCAGTTTGTCCTGTGGTTTCTCGCGCTCATTGTCGGTGCCGGCCTTGGTTGGCTGAACGTCGGGCCTTTGAACGAACTGTTTGATTTCGTTGCGACGGTGTTCACGCGCCTCTTTCAGTTCATCGCCGTGCCGACCATCGCTCTCGCTGTCATCACGACACTTGCGGCGCTTGGCGCGAAGAAGGATACGGGGCGCATCTTTGCTCATGCTGTCACTTATACACTGTTGACGACCATTTCGGCGGCGACGGTCGGACTTGCACTCTATGTGTGGATCGCGCCGGGCAACTTGCCCGCCGAGGTCATCGGTGCGGGTGCAGCCGATGTGCCGCAGAAGCTTGGGACGCTTTCCTACTATGACCACATCCTTTCGGTCATTCCGAACAATTTGCTGCAGCCGTTCCTCTCGGGCAACGTGCTCTCCGTCATGCTGATTGCGGCATCTGTCGGGTTAGCGCTCGCCTTCATGCCAAAGACGGAAAATCGTACCGTGCTGTTGAAGGCGCTCCATGGCGCACAGGAGCTTCTCTTCACGCTGATCCGTGCACTGCTATACGTTCTGCCCGTCGGCATTCTCGCCTTTGCCGCGCAGCTCTCGGCACAGATCGAGGCCGGTGTCATCGTCGGTGCGCTCGGCAAGTACACGGCTGTCGTCCTCGGCGGCAACCTCATCCAGTTTTTCATCATCCTGCCGCTCTTCCTCCTCGTGCGCGGCCTCAATCCGCTCCATGTCTTCCGCAAGATGGCACCGGCCGTCGCCGTGGCGCTCTTCACGAAGAGCTCGGCAGGCACCCTGCCCGTGACGTTGGCTTCGGCGGAAAAGAATCTCAAGGTGAATCCGACCGTTTCGCGCTTCGTCCTGCCGATTTGCACGACGATTAACATGAACGGCTGCGCGGCTTTTATCCTCGTGACCTCGCTCTTCGTCATGCAGAATGCGGGCTTCGAGATTACGCTCGGCACGATGGTCACTTGGCTCTTCGTCGCCGTCCTCGCTGCTGTCGGCAATGCGGGCGTGCCCATGGGCTGCTACTTCCTGACGCTCTCCTTGATGTCCTCGCTCGGTGCGCCCCTGGGGCTGATGGGCGTGATCTTGCCGATCTACACGATCATCGACATGATCGAGACGGCGGAGAACGTCTGGTCCGATGCCGCCGTCTGTGCCATGACGGATCACGATCTCGAAGGAACGCTCGACGACGAAGAGGCGCACCCAGCGGAAATTTGAAGGAAGCACGAAGGCGTCCTCAGCCGTTTTTAACGTTGCTGTAGAAGACGATTGCGCCGAGCGTGTAGCCGGTGAGCATGAGAACTGCCATGGGAATCGCCGTATGGTCTCCTGCGATGCCGACGAGGGGCATCATGACGCCGCCGAGCACCATGGAGAAGAAGCCGATGAGCGCCGACGCTGCGCCCGCGTTCCTGCCTTGGCGTGAGAGCGCGAGCGAGAAGCTCGCCGTGCCCATGACGGAGAGCGGCACGACGGTGATGAAGAGCAGGACGATGGTGAGCGCGAGCGGGGCGAATCCCGCAAGGAGGGAGGCAAGGAGGAGCGCACTGGAGACGAGAGGCACGAGGAGCGAGGCCTTGAGCATGGAGATGTCCTTGATGCGTCCGGCGAGGCGTGCGGGCAGAAGCCCTGCGAGGAAGAGTCCCGTGCCGATGCCGCCGAAGATTAGGCTGTAGCCTTGCGCCGAGACGCCGTAGATGTTCTGAAAGACGAAGGAAGAGCCGGCGATGTAGGAGAAGAACGCGCCGAAGACGAAGCACTGCACGAGGCAATGTCCGAGAAAGTAGCGGTCGCGAAGGAGAGTGGGAAAGGCATGGAAACTCGCCGTCATGCTCTTTTGGCGCGCCCCTTCGGCCAGCGTCTCGCGCGTCTTGAGCGTCCATACGGCGAGGAGGACGCCGATAGCGGCGAGCACGGCGAAGACGATGCGCCACGAGGAGAAGACGAGGAGCTGTCCGCCGGCGACGGGAGCGAGGATCGGCGCGAGTCCGTTCACGAGCATGAGGATGGACAAGAAGCGCGTGAGTTCGACACCCTCGGCTACGTCACGCGCGATGGCACGCGCGATGACGATGCCGCTCGCGCCCGCAAATCCCTGCAGAAAGCGCAGTGCGAGAAAAGGTTCGATGGAGCTTGCATAGAAGCAGCCCGCCGAGACGATAGCGAAGGCGACCATGCCCGCAAAGAGCGGTCGTTTGCGCCCGTACATATCGCTCAAAGGCCCGAGGAAGACCTGCCCGATGGCCATGCCGAACAGCGTCATCGTCAAGGTCAGCTGCGTCGCCGAGGTTGAGGCGGAAAATTCTGCTGAAAGCTCGGGCAGAGCAGGCAGGTACATGTCGGTCGCCAGCGGTGCCATAGCCGACATTATGCCTAGAAAAATAGTCAGGCTTATGCGGCGGCGTTTTGTCATTTTCATAAGTACACTTCTTTCTAGCAGATATTCCATTAAAATACAGAGGGAACAGGGTTTTCCAGTTCGAGGGTCGTCGGATTGAAAAAATTAGAAATCGTTGGCTTTATCTCTTGACTAAACCATTGTCCTAGAGTATAATTAAAAGCAAGAAGAGAGGCTCCGTCGGACTTTCGAAAAATCGGGATAAGACGGAAGCCCAAGGGATGTCCTCCGCCATAGGGGACAACAATCGGGTGGAGCCGAGGATTGGAACTGACCTCGCACAGCGTGCAGTACATTCGTACAAATCGATGGCTTTCAGCAGCCCGCGTCTCCCTTACAGGAGAAGCACGATGCACACGGCGCGGATCAAGCCGCTCTTGGTACCCTTGGGGAGGGCGTCCCGTCCAAGACCTCATCCCTTCATTTGCGCCGCGTTCTGCGGCGTCTTTTTTTTGTCCGTGCAGGATCGTAAATAGAAAGAAGGGACGGGAAAGCCCCGACCCTTCCTCGCTTGCCGCCTTGCGCGGCATTTTCTTTTTGTGTGCGCCTCACTTGTCCTCGCGATAGAGGCGTGCGATCTCGCGCTTGGCAATCTTGCCCGTCGAGGTGCGCGGCATTTCAGGAATCTGGCAGAACTCGCGCGGTACCTTGTAGACGGCGAGATTTTTCTGCAGGAACTTCTTCAAGGTGCGCATATCGACCTCTTCGTTCTTCTTGACCGTGTAGTAGCAGGCGCCCGCTTGCCCGCGCAGAGGATCGGGAATGGCGATGACGGCGGCGTCCTCGATGCCGGGGAAGGAGTAGACGAGTTCTTCAATCTCGCGCGGGTAGACGTTCTCGCCCATGCTGATGATCATGTCCTTGATGCGGTCGACGATGTAGACGAAGCCGTCCTCATCCATGCGCGCGATGTCACCCGTATACAGCCAGCCGTCCTTGAGCGCACGAGCCGTCGCCTCGTCCTGATGCCAGTACCCCTTCATGACGGTCGGCCCCTTGACGAGAAGCTCGCCCGTCATGCCGCACGGAAGCTCCGTGCCGTCGGTGTTGGCGATGATGACTTCAAGACCCTTCAAGGGGACGCCGATGGAGCCGGGGCGGTAGTGACGCGGCGAGTCCATCGTGACGACGGGAGAGGCCTCGGAGAGTCCATAGACCTCGTAGATCGTGAGTCCGAACTTTTCGCGGTAGGCGGCGGCGATTTCCTGCGGCAGCGCCGTGCCGCCGATGCCCGTCAGACGAAGGCTCTTGAGGTCTTCCGCCTCTGCCTGACGCGTGAGGATGGCGCAGACGGAAGGCACGGCATACATGATGGTGACCTTCTCGTCGCGGATGGCGCGGATCGTCTCCTTGGGCATGAAGCCGTTGACGATGACGATCGTGCCGCCGGCTGTGAGCGTCGCGAGGACGGAGCACGTCCAGGCGAAGCAGTGGTACATCGGCAGCACGCAGAGCACGCGGTCGTTCGGCGTGATGGCGTGATGCTCCATGACCTGATGCGCGTTCGTGCACTGGTTTCGGTGACTGAGCACGGCACCCTTGGGGGCGCCGGTCGTGCCCGAGGTGTAGATGATGACGCAGGGATTTTCCTCTGAGAAGATGTTCGAGAGTTTCGGCGCGGGCATGGCGCTCGCGGGCTTCATGACGTCGAGGAGGGGCAGCTGACAAAGCTCGCCGCCGTATCCCTGCTGTCCGAGGTGGGATTCGAGGGGCAGCTCCTTTTCCGTCACGAGGTGACGCACGCCCGCGTCCTTGATGATGTAGGCGACTTCGCGCACGCTGAGCTGGTAGTTGAGCGGGACGGCGACAGCGCCGAGCGAGTTCACAGCGAGGTAGGCGACAAGGAGTTCGACGCGGTTATGGGAAAAGAGCGCGACGCGATCGTGCGCACGGATTCCGGCGGCGTAGAAGCGGTCGCGCGAGGCTCTCAGGGCTTCGCGCAGTTCGTCGTAAGTGATGCGGCGACCGCGGTCGATGACGGCGATGTCTTCGCCGCGCCCGTTTTGCAAGATTTCGTGCAGTAGCATGGAACACATCCTTTATCTCTTATCTCTGAAAAAAACATTGCTCATAGCTGAATTTTAAGGCCTAAAGGTCTATAAGTCAACTGAAATTATCATTGTATGGATTGACAAAAACGGCGTTCGATGCTAAATTTAAGATAGTATTAAGCTATGCCTTGGATAGTGGAGGTTTATGCCTGTATCAAGGGGTGCGAAAAGGAGAGAGCGATATGAGGAAAATCTTTGCCTTGCTGCTTGCTGCATTCGTGGCGATTGCAGCCGCGGGGTGTACGACGAATGGGCAGGACGCGAGCAAGGTCGGCAGCGCAGAGCCGGGTTCCGGAAACCGCAAGATCACGATGGGCTACTCGCAGATCGGCGCCCAGTCCACATGGCGTGCCGCGCATACGGCGTCGATCAAGCAGGCAGCGGAGGACGCGGGCATCGAGCTGCAGTTCTCCAACGCGGAACTCAAGCAGGAGAATCAGATTCGGGCGATCCGCTCGTTCATCGCGCAGAAGGTCGACATCATCGCCTTCTCGCCCATCGTGGCGACGGGTTGGGATGAGGTGCTGAAGGAAGCGAAGGCGGCGAAGATTCCCGTGATCATCGTCGATCGCGACCTGCAGACGAACGACGATAGCCTCTACATCATGCGCATCGGCACGGATTCCGTGCGCGAAGGGCGCGAGGCGTTCCGCTGGCTCGATGGCTACATGCAGGAAAAAGGGAAGAAGCCGCGCGACGGCGGTGCGAAGTTCAACATCGCCGAGATCAAAGGCCCTGCAGGTTCGTCCGTTGTCGAGCGACGCGACACGGGCTTTCGCGATGCGATGACGGCGTCGCCGAACAAGGACGCTTATGAGATTCTCGTCGCACAGAATTCGACGTTCCAGAAGGACGGCGGCAAGCAGGTCATGACGGAGATGCTCAAGAACTACAAGGACAAGATCGACATTCTCTTCGCGCAGAACGACGACATGGCACTCGGCGCGATCGAGGCGATCGAGGCGGCGGGATTGAAGCCCGGACAGGACATCGTGATCGTCTCGTGCGACGGCACGCGTGCGATCTTCCAGGCGATGATCGACGGCAAGAGTAACTGCACCGTCGAAGGCAACCCGTTGCAGGGTCCGCTCTTGATGGAGATGGCGAAGAAGGTCTTAGCCGGCGAGAAGGTCGAGCGCACGGTCTTCGTCAAGGACAGCGTCTATCCGGCAGAAATCGCCCCGATGGCGATACAGGAAAGAAAATATTGATGGGAGGGGGCGCAAAAGCCCCCTTTTTATATATGGGTATTGTAGTGTACGATGCTTGATACTATAATAGGAGTGCGATGACTTTGATGGAGTTTCCTGCTGAAGAAGGCTGCATGAAGGAACGGTTGCTGCAGACGATTCGACAGCGCTGTGCGGGACGAAAAATGCAGTGGACGAACCACATGATGTTTAGGATCATGCAGCGGGGAATTTCGCTGGCGGATGTTTCTCATGTGCTGCAAACGGGGGAAATCATTGAGATGTATCCGACCGATTATCCTTATCCCAGCTGTCTTGTTTCGGGGTATGTGGAGAATCATGCGTGCATCCATGTTGTTTGTGGAGTCGGCCCATGCGACCTCCACCTTATTACAGCATATCGTCCCGATCCTGAGCAATGGGATGATGATGGAAAAATCAGAAAGGAGATATCGTCATGAATTGCTTCGTCTGCAGAGGATGGATGAAAGAGGAGAAGACTGCTTTCATGGTTGAGATTGACAAGCAGATCATCATTGTCAAGAATGTTCCTTCAAGACGCTGCACGCAGTGTGGGGAAACGACGTATGCTGACGATGTCGCTCACGAATTGGAACGAATCGTCAACGAGTTGCGCAAATCTCCTGTGGAGGTTTCCATCGTCGACTATGAAGCAAAACCGGCGGCATGATGACAGGCAAGGCGCGGCGTCTGATGGCCGCGCCTTTTTCTTGACTTCTCGGGCTTTCATGATAGAATAGTATAATAAGGAGGAGAGGAGAGACTCTCTGATCTGGAGGAGGTTCACTTTTGCTTACGTTATTGATGGTGCTTGATGCGCTTGTCGCCATACTCCTGATTGTTGCCGTCTTGGGGCAGGAGCCTAAGTCTGCGGGCATGGGCGGCTTCGACGGGGGCGGCGGCGATACCGTGTTCAGCGCGAAGGCGCGCGGCATGGATGCGCTCTTGGCGCGTGTGACAGTCGTTCTGGCGGTGCTTTTCGGTGCGATTACGCTCGTGATTGCCAAGATGACGATGTAGGGCGGCCATAGAGCGCAGAGGGGTTCTGCGCTTTCTTGGCAGCTGTTTGCGGCGGACGCTCGGCAAAAGGCCGGGCGTTTCTTTCTATTGGAGGGGCGCGGCCTGTGGGACTTTTCTGGCTACAGCCTTCGAGGGAGGGGTGCAGCGATGATCATCGAGGGAGCGGAGCCTTTCCTTTTGCCAGGCGGCCCGCACGGCGTGCTGCTCCTGCATGGCTTCACGGGCATGCCGCCCGAGATGCGGCTTCTCGCTGAGGCGCTCTATCGTGCAGGTCATACGGTGCTTTGCCCGCGCCTCGCCGGGCACGGCACGAGTCCCGAGGATCTGGCACATACGGATGCTGAGGACTGGTACGATTCGGCTCTCGACGGCTATGCGATTCTTTCAGGGCTCGTGCCGCGCATTTCTGTCGTTGGACATTCGATGGGGGCTTTGCTGGCGCTTCGTCTCGCGGCGCAAAAGCGCGTCACGGGCGTCGTGACGCTCGCCGCACCGATCTTCATTGACGAGGGGCGCGGCATGAAGCACCTGCCGCCGCGCAGCGCGTGCATCGGCAGGTTTCATCCGAAACTGCGCAAGTCTCTGCGCGACGTGCCCGAGTTCTGCAATGTGACGTATGACAGGATGCCGCTCGTCGCCATCCACGAACTCGTCGGCTTCATCGAGCATGTCAAGGCGCTCTTGCCAAAGGTATATGCGCCGCTCCTCCTCGTGCACTCGCTGCACGACCGCACGGCGCACAGGAGAAGCCTCCGCTATATCTATGACCATGTGGGGGCGGCGCATAAGGAAGTTCTTTGGCTCGTGCGCTCGGGTCATCTCGTGATGCTCGACGCTGAGCGACGGGCAGTCTTTCGGCGTACGGCATCGTTTTTGCGCGAGATGGGGAGCGTTTGAGAGAATGGGGAAGGAAACGATTTATGCCATACGAAAAGATCGGGCAGGGTGAGGACTACTGCTTTGCCTGCGGACCGAAGAATCCCATCGGACTTCATTTGGAGTTTCAGCTGGCGGACGGGAAATTCCGGGCGCGCAAGGCGCTTTCGCCCGAGTACCAGGGATACAGCGGCATCGTGCACGGCGGCATCGTCACGACGCTGCTCGATGAGGCGATGGGCGGCTATCTCTACGACGGACTCGGCGAGCGGGCTGTGACGGCGCGTCTGGCCGTGCGCTATCGAAATCCTGCGCCCGTCGGCGAGGAGCTTTTGATCGAGGGATGGGAGGAGAGCCGCCGCAAGGGGTTCGTGAACATGCGCGCCAAACTTTCGCTCGCTGACGGCACTGTGCTTGCGGAAGCGACGGCGAAGATGGCGCTGGTAGGAGAAATGAATGGAACAAAATGAATTGCAGGAGCGCATCGTAAACTACATGCGCACGGCGGCGTACAAGCCGCTGACGGCGGACGATCTCGCCGCCGCCATGAACCTCGCGCAAGAAGAACTCGCGCTCTTTTGGACGGCTTTGGAAGAGCTGGAGAAGACTGCGGCTGTCATCAAGACGCGTCACGAGCGCTTCGGCGTGCCCGAGCGCATGAACCTCGTCGTCGGCAGGCTCTCGATGTCGGCGAAGGGGTTCGGCTTCATCATCCCCGAGGTGCGCGAGAAGGAGACGGACAGCGACATCTTCGTGCCGGGCGTGAGTCTTGGCGGCGCGATGAACGGCGACCGCGTCGTCGCGAGGATTTCGCCGTCGGAGATTGCTGGACGCTCGCGCGAGGGCGAGATCATCCGCATCGTCGAGCGAGCCAACGAGCAGATTGTCGGCACGTTCGAGGAGAGCCGTCACTTCGGCTTTGTGACTCCCGATGACAAGAAGATCGGGCAGGACATCTTTATCCCCAAGGGCGCCGTGCATGGCGCAAAGGCGGGCATGAAGGTCGTCGTGCGCATCACGAAGTGGCCGGCGGGCAGGAGGAACGCCGAGGGCGAGGTGGAGGAAATCCTCGGCCGCGCGGGCGAGCCCGGCGTCGACGTGCTCTCCGTCATGAGCCAATACGGGCTTTCGGAGGAGTTTCCCGCCGATGTGGCGGCAGAAGCGGCAGCGATCGAGGACGCCGTCTCGCCAGAAGAATTCAGCGGCAGGCGCGACCGCCGCGGTTTTCGCATCGTGACGATCGACGGCGAGGACGCGAAGGACTTGGACGACGGCGTTTACGCCGAGCGGCGCGCGGACGGCAGCTTCTTCCTCGGCGTCTACATCGCCGACGTCAGCTGGTACGTGCGCGAGAATTCACCGCTCGACCGCGAGGCGCGTGCACGCGGCACGAGCGTCTACCTCGTCGACCGCGTGATTCCCATGCTGCCGAAGAAGCTGTCGAACGGTATATGCAGCCTGAACGCGGGCGAAGACCGCCTGGCGATGGCGTGCGAGATGGAGATCGGCGCGGACGGACTCGTCAAGAGCTACGAGATTCTGCCCGTCGTCATTCACGTCTATCGTCGCCTGACCTATACGCTCGTCAACGAGATTTTCGCCGAGGGAGCGGATGCGGTGCGCACGGAGAATGCCGACCTCCTGCCGCTTCTCACGCCTCTTCGCGAGGTGCATGACGCGATGGAAAAGGCGCGGCATGAGCGCGGTTCCATCGGCTTCGACGTGCCCGAAATCAAGGTGAAGCTCGACGAGAGCGGCAAGCCCGTCGCGCTCATCAAGCGCACGGGGTCGCTCGCAGAGTCGATGATCGAGCAGTGCATGCTCGCGGCGAACGAGACCGTCGCGGAGCACATGGAGAAGAAGGAGCAGCCGTTCCTCTACCGCGTGCACGAGCAGCCGTCGGACGAGAAGATCGAGCGGCTGAACAATCTTCTGGCGACGTTCTCACTGCACCTCGTGCCGAACGAGGCGGGCGAGGTAGCGCCGAAGGACGTGCAGCAGGTCTTGGAAAAGGTCAAGGGAAGGCCTGAGGAGCGCATCGTCAGCGCCGTCTCGCTGCGCTCGATGCAGCAGGCGCGCTACGCCGACGCGCCGCTCGGCCACTACGGACTCGCTGCGCGTCACTACACGCATTTCACGTCGCCGATCCGCCGCTATCCCGACCTCATCGTGCATCGCCTGCTGCGCGAGACGTTTGCGACGGGCACGATCGCGTCTGAGCGGCAGGAACGCCTGAGGAGCCTCCTGCCCGAGATCGCTGAGCACACCTCGGCGCGTGAGCGCATCGCCATCGAGGCAGAGCGCGAGACGCAGGACATGAAGAAGATCGAGTACATGGCGCAGTTTGTCGGCGACGCTTTCGATGCCGTCATCAGCGGCGTCACGGCGTTCGGCATCTTCTGCGAGCTGGAAAACGGCGTCGAAGGACTCGTGCACGTATCGAGCATGGTCAACGACTACTACGAGTACCGCGAAGACCTCTACGCGCTCGTCGGCGGTGCGACGCACGTCTCCTACCGCCTCGGCGAGCCTGTGCGCGTCGTGCTCGTGCGTGCCAATATCGCCGAGCGCAACCTCGACTTCATCTTGGAGGACAACGGCGTCTTTGTCGCTGCGAAGAAGAAGCCCGAGGAAGGCGGCGTAAAGCGTGGTGAATCTTTGAAAGAAAAGGGCGCGAAGAAGGATGCACGCTCGAAAAAGGGCAGAGGTCGGAAGGCGGCGAAAGAAAAGCGTACGGATGAGATCATCGCTGATGTGAAGGGCGACAAGCGTCCGGAGAAGACATCCGCCCCTGCGGAAACGGGCGAACACAAGCCGCACGGTAAGGGACATAAGGGGGCGAAGCCGCACGACAAAGGGCGCAGCGCGAGGAGGCCGGAAAGATTCCAGGCGGAAAGGCAGGGCGCTCTCGCCGACGAGTCGAGCAGCAGCCGCCCCAAGGCGTTCTGGATGAAGCCGCCGAAGGACTTGCGCAAGAAGGGCAAGAAGTCTGCGCCCAAACCGGAAAAGAAGCGCCGCCCGCACAACAAGACGCAGCGAGCGACAGCGAACAGCGATTGATGCAGGGATGCTGCAGGAAGCGGCGATTGCCGCATAAAGAAGCAGGGGGGAAGCGATGGGACGCAAGAACGACGGCGTGAAGATCGTCGCGGAAAACCGCAAGGCGCGTCACGACTATTTCATACACGAAACCTTTGAGACGGGACTCGTGCTGCAGGGCACGGAGGTCAAATCCCTGCGTGCGGGAAGAGTGAACCTCAAGGACAGCTTCGCCTCGATCAAGAACGGCGAGATCTTCGTGGAGAACATGCACATCAGCCCCTACGAGCAGGGCAACATCTTCAACCACGAGCCGCTGCGGAAGAGAAAGCTCCTCATGCACAAGGCGGAGATCGTCAAACTCTTCTCCAAGACGCGCGAGAAGGGCTTCACGCTCGTGCCGCTGAAGCTCTACTTCTCGAAGGGCAGGGCGAAGCTCGAACTCGCACTTGCAAGCGGCAAGCACAATTACGACAAGCGCCGGGATCTGGCGGCAAAGGCCGCCAAGCGCGACATCGAGCGCGCCTTGAAGGATCACGGCAAGGGTCGGTGAATACAGCAAAAAGAGATGGCGGACGCCATCTCTTTTTGCTATAATTTCCTTAGCGGAAAGGGTCTTGCGACTTGATGTTTGCGGCTTTGATGAGAAGAGGAATCCATCCATGAAGATACAATATGCAAAACTTGCGGTAAAGAGCATTGAGACGATGGACAGGCCGACGAAACAGCGCATCAAACAGGCAATTGAAGGTCTGCCGCAAGGCGATGTGAAACGACTCAAGGGGAGTGACGGACTCTATCGGCTGCGCGTTGGAGGTTGGCGAATCGTATTTTCGTATCCTGCAAAGGATACGCTCTTGATTGAAAAAATTGCGCCGCGAGGCGATGTCTACAAGGGAGGTTTCCTGCTATGACGGTAAAAGCTCAGATTGTGGAGATGATAGAGTTCATTCCGGACCGCGAATTGCCGATTCTTCTGGAGGTCGTGAGGCGATTCTTGCCGAAAGAGATGGAGGATTTTGCGTCAGAGGACGACAGGGAGGCGCATCACATCGCTATGCAGGAATATATGTGTGGAAAAACCGTATCGCATGATGATATCGACTGGGAGTAGCCGGTATGTTGACAACTCGATTAAATGCGTTGCTTGCTGGACGGACGGATTTTTCGTATTTGCTGAAATCGCTCGATGAGGGGGAGTTTTTCTTGACATATAAATCGCTATATCGTAATATATAAATATAACGATTTTGGAGTTGATTCTATGGCAGAAGATCAAGAGCTTGCACGCGCGGCTGAGATGCTCAAGGCACTCTCGCATCCCGTGCGCCTTTGCATCGCGCGCGGGCTTTGGCAGAGCGGCGGCTGCAATGTGGCACACATGCAGCAGTGCCTCGAAGCGCCGCAGTCGACGATTTCGCAGCATCTCGCGAAGATGCGTGCCGTCGGCATCATCGAGGGCGAGCGCAACGGGCTGGAAGTCGTCTATCGCCTCAAGAGCCGGGCAGTGGAACAGCTGCTCGAAGGGCTTTTCTGCAAGGAGAAGGATTATCACGATATGGGCTGATTTCGCTCTTTCGACAAGCGAAGCGCGGCGGCACAGAAGGAGGCATATCCGTATGGAAATGGAAATGAAAAAGGAAAAGAAAAAGGCAAAGCGCTATGTGATCGTCGGCGGCGTGGCGGGCGGGGCGACGGCGGCGGCGCGGCTCAGGCGCTTGGACAAGGATGCGCAAATCGTCCTCTTCGAGCGCGGTGAGCATATTTCCTTCGCGAACTGCGGACTGCCTTACTATGTGGGCGATGAGATCAAGGAGAGCGAGCGGCTCCTGCTCATGACGCCGGAGCTGTTTCGCGAGCGCTTCGCCATCGACGTGCGCACGAAGAGCGAGGTCACGCATGTCGATACAGAGAATCGCCGCGTTCATGTGAAAACGGCGGGAGGAGAGGAATACGAAGAACCATACGACGCGCTCCTCCTGTCGCCCGGTGCGAAGCCCTTGCGTCCGCCGATTCCGGGCATCGAGAGCCCGCGCGTCCTCGCTCTTCGCAACGTGCCCGATGCCGAGGCTCTGCGCCGTCTGGCGGATCTTCATGCGGCGACGGGGCGCGCCGTCGTCGTGGGCGGCGGCTTCATCGGCGTCGAAATGGCGGAAAATCTTCGTGCGCGCGGCCTTGCCGTCACGCTCGTCGAGGCGGCGCCGCATGTGCTCGCGCCGTTTGATACGGACATGGCGAAGATCGTGGAAAAAGAGATGAACGAGAACGGCGTCGGACTCGTCCTCGGCGATGGCGTGAAGGAGTTCAAGGAAGACGCTGAGGGCGTCCTCGTGCGCCTTGCGAGCGGGCGCGAGGTAGCGGCGGACTTCGTCGCGCTCGCCATAGGCGTGAGTCCCGACACAGGCTTTTTGCAGGCGAGCGGCATCGCGCTCGGCGAGCGCGGACACATCCTCGTGAACGAGCGCATGGAGACGAGCGTGCCCGAGGTCTACGCCGTGGGCGACGCCGTGCTGACGCTCGACCGTCAGACGAAGAAGGCGGGCGTCCTGCCCCTTGCAGGGCCGGCGAATCGGCAGGGCCGTCTCGCCGCCGATAATATGGCGGGCAGGCGGCGCGTCTATGACGGTTTCGTCGGCACGTCGATTCTCAAGGTGTTCGGCCTGACGGCGGCTTCTGTCGGCAAGAATGAGCGCACGCTGATGCGCGAGGGTCTTTCCTATGGCGAGGATTACCGCGTGGTGAAGCTTCATCCGCTCGCACATGTCGGCTATTATCCGGGCGCGCAGACGATGACGCTGAAGCTCCTCTATCGCACGAAGGGGTCTGTCGGCAAGATTCTCGGCGCGCAAATCATCGGTGCGGGCGGCGTGAAGGCGCGGATCGACGTGCTCGCGGCAGCAATCGCCATGGGAGCGGACGTGGATTTCCTCACGAGCTTGGAGCTTTCCTACGCGCCGCCCTTCGGCGCGGCGAAGGATCCCGTGAACATGGCGGGATACATGGCGGAAAACGATCTGGCGGGTCTCGTGCGCTTCTTGCCCGCAGATCGTCTCAAGGAGGCGCGGGAAGCGGGCGTACGCGTGCTCGACGTGCGCACGGCGATCGAGCTGCAGAGTGCGCCCGCCGCGTCTGACGCGCAGATTCCGCTCGATGAGCTGCGCGAGCGCTTTTTTGAGCTTGACCGCACGGTGCGCTGGGCAGTGCTCTGCAAGGTCGGACAGCGCGCTTATAATGCGGCGCGCATTCTCATGCAGGAAGGCTACGATGCGGAAGTCATCGAAGGCGGCTATACGTCGCTGAAGATGGAGGAATTCGAGGCGTCGCCCGAAGCTGACGCACCTTGCGGCAAAGGCGGGGACGATGCAGCGGGCTGCAGCACGGAGGTGACGCAGACTGCTGCGGGTGCGTCAGCAGAACTTGATCTCACGGGACTCAGCTGCCCCGGTCCTTTGATGGAACTGCAAAAGGCAATGGAACGCATCGCGCCCGGCGGCGTTTTGATGGCGCGCGCTTCCGATCCCGGTTTCTATGTCGATAGCGCGGCATGGGCGCAGACTTCGGGACATAAGATGCTTTCCCGCCACAAGGAAAACGGGCTTGTCGTCGTGAAGATCGAGAAGGCGGGAAGCAGGAAAGAGGCAGAAGACGCCTCGGAGGACGGCTAGGCACGCCGCGCACAAAGAGTCGGGAGACGGCAACTTGCCGAAACGCATCACGCGGAAAGCATAAGACCATCGTCGTTTTCAGCGGCGATCTCGACAAGGTGCTTGCGGCGTTCGTCATAGCGAACGGTGCGCTTGCCATGGGCAGCAAGGTCACGATGTTCTTCACCTTCTGGGGACTCAACGCTCTGCGACGCCCCGAGGGCGCCGCCGTGAATAAAGGGATCATCGACCGCATGTTCGGCTGGATGATGCCGCGCGGCAGCCGGGCGCTCTCGCTCTCGAAGCTCCACATGGGCGGATTCGGCACGCGCCTCATGCGCCATGTCATGCAGCAAAAGGGCGTTGCGTCCTTGGAGAGCCTGATGCAGAGCGCCATCGCGGGCGGTGCGGAAATCGTCGCGTGCCAGATGTCGATGGACGTCATGGGCATACGCGCCGAAGAGCTGATCGACGGCGTAAGTTCCGGCGGCGTCGCCGCTTACTTGGCTGCAGCGGAGAAATCGGATACGAATCTTTTTGTATGAGAAAGGGAGTGCCCTGCAGCATCCTGAGGATGGTGCAGGGCACTCCTTCTTTTCGCTATACGAAATCTTTCCCTTTCTTGCCCGTCAGGTGCTCGATCTTCAGCTCGACCATGTTGAAAGCCGGCCAATGCTTTTTGATCTCCTCATCACAGGCCTCGGGATGGCCGGGATAGTAGGCTTCGCCGAGAAATTCCGCCGCTTCTCGCTTTTCCTCGTCACTCTTGAGGACGCGCAGCCTGCCGAAGGCGATGACGCTGCGGTATTGCGTCAGAAAGCGGTGCGGCACGACCTTGTCCTCGGCAATGATGCAGAACGACGCCTTGTCGCATCGCTCAATCGACGTCATCTTGTGACCGACGCGTGCCGTGTGAAAGAGCAGGCGTTCCTTTTCCTCGTCGTAGGCGAAGCTCATGGGCACGGCGTAGGGATAGTCGTTTTCGCCCGCGAGCGCGAGCACGCCCGAGGTCGCTGCCGCGAGGATGTCGCGGGCTTCTTCATCGCTCATCTGTTGATTCTTGCGGCGCATTTCTCTGAACATGGCAATCGTCTCCTTTTGAGGAAGCCTGGAGAAAAGCCGTGCTTCCTTGTGCAGCCTTCTTTCATGCGAACTTGGTCAGGGGGCTAAGGCGCTTTATTCTCGCCCAAAACTTGACAACACCCCTACTATATAGCTTACAATGAAAGTCCAAGAAGTCAAGCCCGAAGGGCGCAGGCTGATTGGCTCTTCTGGTCAAGCTGCAAAAGGAGAATTTCATGAACACATTGGCAAAGCATTTCAGTCTCGGCGGACTTTTGCGCTTCGCTGCGCCCGCCGTCGGCATGATGCTCGTCATTTCTATCTATACGGTGACGGACGGTATCTTCATCGGGCGCTATGCGGGAAGCCTCGCGCTCGCTGCATCGAATATCGTCTATCCTGCGCTGAATCTCGTATTTGGTCTTTCCATCATGCTTTCTTCGGGCGGCTCGGCACTCGTTGCCAAGACGCTGGGCGAGGGCGATGCGGCATTGGCGAGAGGCCGCTTCACGCTGCTCGCCGTTGTCGGCGCAGCGCTCGGCATATTGTTCGCAGGCACGGTGTTCCTCTTCATGGAGCCTATTTTGGCGCTTCTCGGCGCTTCACCCGAGCTTTATGCCGACTGCCGCGCGTATCTCTCGGCGAATATGTTCTTCGCGCCCTTTGTCGTTTTGATGATCATATTTAACGCTTTTTATATCGCGGATGGCCGCCCCGTGCAGGGATTTCTCGTATCGTTGACAGCGGGACTTGTCAATGTCGGACTCGACTATGTGTTTCTCGCGCACTTCGGCATGGGTATCTTCGGTGCGGGTCTTGCGACGGGCATCTCGGATGTCGTCGCGGCGGTCTTGGGTCTCGTTTACTTTTCGCGCTACAGCCGCACGCTCGCGTTCGAGCGGTTTTCCTTCGTCGTGCGTCCGCTTTTCCAGGCACTTTACAACGGCTCTTCCGAGATGGTCACGCAGCTTTCCGTCGGCATTACGACGTATCTCTTTAACCTCGTGACATTCTCCTATGCAGGAGCGGACGGCGTCGCGGCAATCAGTGTCATCCTCTATGCGGAAATGCTCCTGACGGCAATACTCATGGGTTTCGCCAATGGCGTCGCACCTGTATTTTCCTACCAATTCGGCGCGAAAGGATATGCCGAGCTTCTGCGCCTTCTGCGGCTGTCGCTTGGCATTATCTTTCTCTTCGGAATTCTGTCCTTTGCGGCGGCAAATATATTCGCCGTACCGCTGATGACGCTGTTTCTGCCGGATGGAGGACGTGCCTATGCGCTGGCTCTCGGCGGCTTCGGGCTGTTCTCGTGGAGCTTTTTGCTCTGCGGTTTCAACCTTTTCTCCTCGACCTTTTTCACGGCGTTGTCGGACGGCAGGATGTCGGCAATCCTGTCCTTTGTGCGCAATCTCGTCGGCATCGTGGTGTTCCTGCTGCTCCTGCCGCACTTTTTCGGCCTTGACGGCGCATGGCTCGCCGTTCCTGCGGCAGATGCGGCCGCTGTACTGCTTTCCTTCCGCCAGCTTTGGGGGGCGGCGCGTTCCTTTCGCGAGGAAAAGGCAGCGGGCGCTGTGATTTTGGAGCGTTGAGAGGTATGTGTGCGAAAATGAACGTTTCGAGAAATATCGGGAAGCATGCTGCGTGCTTTTTGGCTGCGGTCGGCGTGTTTCTCGGCGGGGCGGATTTGACGGATGCTAAAGCGGGAACGTCTGCCGCGGCAGTGTTGTCCGTGACAGATGCGGCGGCAGTTTCCGTGCAGTCTGCATCGAAGGCGGAGCTGGCAGATGATATGCGGGCGCAGACGGAAGCGGCATCGCTCGACTACGGCGTGGCGCTCGGCGCTCCCTACGATGACGCCGGCTTCTGGTGCGATGCGGCAGGCGATCGCCTCCTTGGCACGGCGGAGGACGTGGCACGTCTCAACGAGGAGCTGCACGCGAATCAGCCGAGTCTCGTTTCTCTGGCGGAATTGCCGCGTGCCGTATCGAGGCGGCAGCTCCGACACTGGATGGAAGAAGCCGCGCCCGAGCGTGAAGATTGGTACGTGCCGACAGAGCCGCTTTCGGATGAGGCGTATCGGGCGACTGTCGAAAACTGCGCGGCGGACAGGCTGCCGCTTCGCAATCCTCTGCGCTATGGCGTGACGGTGCGGCGTGCTGACCTGCGCGATCTGCCGACCGAGGAGGCATGGCTCGATGCGCCCGACGATGTGCATTACGACATCTTGCAGGCGACCGCCGTTGATCCCGCCGAGCCGCTTGCCGTTTGGCACGAGAGCGCAGACGGCAAGTTCCTCTTCGTTTCCATGCGCTATTATCGCGGCTGGCTGGCGAGGGATGCGGTTGCCTTGACAACGCGCGAGACGTGGCTCGCCTATGTGCAGCCCGAAGATTTCCTCGTCGTCACGCAAAACCGCTACGAAACGCCCGAGGAGGCAGGCGGACAGCTCTATCAGCTCGGCAGCCGCATTCCGCTCGTGCAGCAGGGCGGAGCGCATCTCGCGCGTCTGCCGCAGCGTGCGGCGGACGGCAGTCTCCAAGAAATGTTTGTGCCGCTTCCGTACAGCGAGAGCGCGAGCCTTGCTGTGGAGGACGCGGGCGACATGGAAGCCGCCGCGCTCCATCGCGGCAGTCTGCCCTATACGGCGAACAATCTGCGCCGCGCGGCTTTCGCGTGTCTCGGCGACGTCTATGGTTGGGGCGGGCAGGATGAGAGCGTCGACTGCTCCTCGTTCGTCGCCGATGTCTACCGCACGGTCGGCATCGAACTGCCGCGCGACGCTGATGAGCAGGAAGAGGCGTTCCTGCGGGCGAGTGCCCATGTGGGCGATGAACAGAATGCGGCGCACGGTGCGCGGGGAAAGGCTGCGGCATTCGGGGGGCGTCGGTGCGGCACGGAAGATGTCGCGCCGCACATCTTTTTCACGCCGCTCGACGATCTTACGCCCGAGGAGCGAACCGAAGCGCTTCTCGCCGCACCGCCTGCGAGCCTTCTCTTTCGCCCCGGCCATGTGATGCTCACGCTCGGCTCGGTCGATGGCAAGACGTATGTCATACATTCCTTGAGCGGCTGCTGGGAAAAGACGCAGGAAGGCCTCAAGCGCTGCCGCATCCGCCGCGTGCTCGTCAGCGACGCTTACTTTTTGACGAGCACGGAAGGCAGGAATCTCGACGATTGCACAGGGGTGGGCAGTTTCCGATAAGGCATGGTGCGCCAGGTTTCGATGCCTGGCGCATTTTTTGTGCAAGATATAGATGGAATGTTCTGATGTTGAAATAAGGAGGAGAAAAAGAGCCTCTTATTTCAATATCGTGCGGCGCATCTTCCAGCTTTTCCTTGATGGTATGACGGTTTGCCGAATTGCCAAGGCACTGGCCGCGCGGCATATCTTGACGGTCACGGGAAAGGAGAAATGGAGTGACGCACACGGGAAGGCACGGAGATACAGAGTGTGAAGTTTCGTGCCAAAGCGGCGAGCGGAGGCGCACGCTCCGTACGGTTGGAAGATTCTCGGCGGCGCGAGGGACTATATCATGTTTGTGGAAGGGGGTGTTCGCTCCGGTTTTGTCAGCACATTGAAAATTTTTCTGCAAAGTACGGAATCACCCCGAAAATCGACATCGAGTGTGGTATAATCATACGAGAGGCGCGAAAGACGCTGAAATGAATAGTGTAGCAACGGGAATCAGAAGATGCTGAGAGTCTGATTCCCGTTTGTTTTCATCGCTGCGGATGTGCGTTTCGTGGAGTCAACGCGAATAGAGAGGGGGATGTTTCGGATATGAAGTATATTGAGGATTTTAACGGCCGATTGAAGTATCGAAAGCGCAGGGATGCCTTTGTGGATACACAGCGCATCGTGCTGGAGGATGAGCGACTGCCCGGCGCATGGGTGCGCTATGGCGAGAAGAATAAGGACGAACTCCAGAAATCTTGTTGGCGCAGAATCTATCCTCGGAAGTGCCGGATCGCCGTGGTGCAGGAGCCGCTTGTGAATGTTGCGCGTGCCCTGTCCGTTGCTTATCCGAAGAAGTGCATCGTGGCAGTGAATCCCGGCTCGGCGACAAGACCCGGCGGTCGTGTGCATATTGGTGAGTCAGGTGTGGAGGAGTCTCTCTGCCTCTGCTCGGATCTCTATTCGGTGCTGGAATTGCCGGGGATATGGAAGAAATTTTATATGAAGCATCTCATTGGAATATATAACACAACAGAATATCCTGAGTTGATGGATGAATGGCTTTACTCTGGGGATGTCACGATTTTCAAAGAAATCCGCGATGGCGTCCCCGAGCTTCTTCCAGAAAACGAATGGGGTCACATTGATGTCATCACCAGTGCGCCGCCGGGAGCGCTTGCAGATGACTTGTGGACCGGATATTCAGGCCGTTCTGACCTGGAGAGGGCGATATTGCGCTCTGTGCATCTGCTGCAAGGCAGAAATATTTTCGAGGCGGCTATTCATGAAGGAGGCGAGTATGGAAATAATGTACCGCATATTCTTGTCTTGCCTGCCTTCGGCTGTGATCTGGTGTGGGAGGATCCGACGAATTTCGTTGCCGATGCGTACGCAGATCTCCTGAGGAACTATGCCGAATATTTCGATATGGTCGTGTTTGCCGCAGGCAGACGCAGCGATGTTTTCTGCGAGGCGTTTGAAAAGAAGGGGCTGACCGTGCAGACGTTGGAGGACATACAAGAGACGTGGCAGGAAGAGCCGGAATTGGAGGAGGAACGGAAGCCGTATTCGACAGAGGATGTGATCCTGCACGCACTATTGGGAGACGTTGAGTGGCTGGAGATGAATGATGCGTGGAAGCAGGATCCGGATAGGGAGGCGTGGGTGCGCGAAATGTTGGAAGAGGCTGAGCAGAGTGCCTTGAAGAAGGCGCAAGAGAGGCAGCAGGCGGAAAAGGCGTTGGAAAAGGAGTTGAAAGAGCCTGTTCTCAGGCAAATGGCAGAGTACTCCGGTGGGGTTTCCGCAGAACCGAATAATAAATTTTGCGATGTGACAGGCAGCATCCTGACAGCAGGCTGGAAATGCGAAGCATGGAAAGATAAAGCATGGAAAGATAAAGCGTGGAAAGATAAAGCGTGGAAAGATAACGCCGACTGGTATAGGGCAGGAATCTTCACGGATGGCAAATCTTTCGTGGAGGAAGGCATTCGCCTGCCGGAAGATGGTATCAACGGCGTTCAGGAGTACAGGATGTTCTATATATACGCGCTTTCTTCCTATGAGGAGACGGAGGGGAAGGCGGACGATGAGAAAGAGACGCTTTTCATGCCGATGCTTCCTCCGCAGAGCGTCTTGAAAAAGCGGGCATTTGCCGCAAAGATGAAGTTGGGGAAAATCTCCGAGGACATGTGGAAGTTTGAAAACTATGTGCGATACCTCGCGGGCTGGGGCATATTGCTTTCGCCGTCGAATCGCTATCGGGGGGCGCTGCAGTATATGACGGACTGGCGGGGAAAAGAGGTCGTCTGCGTGATGATTGCGATGCAGGATAATGACGAGAGCTATGCCTTCTCGGGCATGGGGAACTCGTACTGGTACTGACAAGGCTGCGCACGATGCAAGCGACAGGTGAGATAAGGAGATGGGAGGAAAGAGAAATGCCCCGCTGCGAAGCATGAGGCTTCGCGGCGGGGCATTTCGTGCAGAAAATCCAAGGGCGGAGAATCTGGAAGCTGCCGCTTTTCCTACGCCTTTTTGGCAAAGACCGTGCCGGATTTGAAGTGTTCGCAGAATCCTTTTTCCAAGTCTACATGATCCCTGACCTTAGTATAGCCCAACGCTTCAAGCACCTCTTTATTCATGCGTCCGATGGCTTGCCGGACTTGATCATCCTTCAGCCTCAGGTCGCATTCATCCTTGTGCATGCGGAAGTACTCCTCTACGGCGGGCCCGCTTGCCAGGATTGCCGGCTTGCCCTTATCGGATATCTCGGTCAGCTTGCGCTGCATCTCTTCCGTGCAGATGATGTTCTCGTAAATATGCCGCGCTGTCTGGCTGTCAGCAAGGAAGGAGTTGAAGGGAGTCGAGTCGAGGAAATCGTCGAAAGAGGGGAGCCTTGTCATGAAAATCATCCTTTCTGTACTTGTGACGTCATGTTATATGCGCTTCAATAGCTTGTCAGCCACTTGAGCAGAGACAGCTACCAAAGTTTCTGCTAAATTTATTCCTTATGTCTCTGAGAGGATTATATCACAGAAGATGTCGATTTTCGGGTTAATTTCGAACTTTGCAAAAAAATAACGATGTGCAATCTACACGTACAAAAATCCAATTTGTGGACGTTGTGCGTGTGGTTTTCTATATAGCCGTTTTCATACGCGCTCATACTGCATGATGTTTGAACTGTCTTTGCCTAGTACTTTTACCATCGAGATGGTATCGCTTCGTACCATCTCGTAGAACGTCCTGCCGAGCGTCAGTTTCGTGCCGCGGCTCTGTGTCCAGTCTGTGCCGAAGAGCGATTTCAGATTGAACTTCGTGCCAGGAGTCAATGCTGTGACGCGGGCAATCGTCTCAATATAGGCTTTGGAGAGCTCATCAGCTTCACCGAGAAGCAGACTACGGATGTAGACACTCGTCGGCATCCCTTTTTGCGCAGCTTGCTTTTCGAGACCGGCATACTCTTCATCGGACAGTAGTACTTGAAGGTTTTTCAATGGAAGTCCTCCTTTTGTGACCAATATTGAAAATGTTTAAACTCATATTTATATTGTATATCAGAGACAAGGACCCGGCAAGCACTTTTGAGAAAATATTTTAGGAAGCGCTGATAAAATGAGGTCGCCCAGATTTGCACAGATGCGCTGTATCTATAGCAGTCAACGTCAACCAATCATGCGGCGCGCTTCGCGCTTGCATTCTTGGGACGTTTTCGCATACGAGCCGTTGCCCAATCGCCTGCGTCCTTCGGACTTGTCTCTTGGACGGCTCAGCAGCAGTCAACGTCAACCAATCATGCGGCGCGCTTCGCACTTGCATTCTTGGGACGTTTTCGCATACGAGCCATTGCCCAATCGCCTGCGTCCTTCGGACTTGCCTCTTGGACGGCTCAGCAGCGGTCAACGTCAACCAATCATGCGGCGCGCTTCGCGCTTGCATTCTTGGGACGTTTTCGCATACGAGCCGTTGCCCAATCGCCTGCGTCCTTCGGACTTGCCTCTTGGACGGCTCAGCAAGGAGACAAACCACAGGCGTAACGGTGCTGCGTCGAGGTTTTGTCGACGACGAGAGGACAGCGCAGATGTGTGAAGATGGGCGGCTGAATTTATCGGTGCTTCCTTAAATAGGCAGGAATCTTATTTGGACATATTGAGGGAGGGAACTTGAGGAAACTGCAAGCCAACCTCCCATGAGTATCCCGATCATCTGCTTACCGCAGAAAATTGCGCCAGATCGTAAAAGCTGCGAAGACGATGAGGAGGAAGAAAACGAAGGGGCGAGGCGGCTCTTTTCTTTTGCCGTGCAGAATCCAATGGAGATCGTCGCGCAGGAGAAAGATGCACAGAAGCGGCCCTAGGATGAATATGGCTTCATTCGCATGGAACGCGGCAGCGAGGTCGCCTTCGGAGAGCGAGAGCATCAAGCGGGTGATGCCGCAGCCCGGGCAGTCGAGTCCTGTCATGGCGTGGAAGGGGCACGGCAGGCTGAGCCCCGTCGTGCGGCAGAAGATGAGATAGGCGACGCCGACGGCGAGGAGCAGGGCGTAGCGCTGGAAAATGACCTTGGCGCGTGTTCGCTGCTCGGCGGCAAAGCATCTTGCTGCCCCTTCTGCATTGCCTGTGATGGTTTTTGCGGCAAAAAGAAACCGCCCGAAAGCGGACGGATTCTCTTTTTTCGTATCGTTCATGATTTAGAAGGCCTGCGATATGCCGCCATCGTGATCGATGATGTCGTTGAGCGCACTCTGCATCAAGGCGTAACTGATGATGCCGAAGCCGAAGAGGGCGAGGACGAGATAGATGATGGGGAGGTTCGTGTCTGCCGTCATGCCGCGTTTCTGCTTCGCCATGACGATGGTCTCGCCCATCTTGTAGAGCCAGTAGAGGCTGTAGATGCCGCAGGTGAGGAGGGAGAAGAGGATGACCATGCCGCCTGAGGCCGTTGTGCGCTCGCCCGCTGCTGCGTGCGCATCTTCGGTGAGCGTATAGACCCAATAAAGGGCATAGAGACCGACGGTAATGAAGGAAAGAACGATGGCAAGGGGAATGCTTCTTTTTGTCATGATGAATCTTCCTTTCTGGTTGAATAGGATAAAAACGGCGGATCTTGTCGAACGCTAGGCGTGCGGCTTTTGCAGAGATACGCGCGGTGCATCTGCCGAAAAGATGGGATCGGGCGGTGCGCCGCAGTTCTTTTGCTGCAGAAAATCGTTGAGCGAGGCTTGCAGGAATGCCATGGTGAAATTGTAGGTGCGCAGAATCGCCATGAGCAGGTAGACGAGCGTCGGACTGTCATCCTTGCGCTTGTAGACCGCCCAGAGGACGATGCCGGAAAGGATGGCCTGAACGATGGCGGTGACGAGAAGCCCGATGATGAATGCGAGGATGACAATGCCGATGGCCATGGCGTCCTCGGTGGAATCGTGATGCACAGGGGCGGCTTCTGCAGCGGCGCTGAGAATGAATTGGAAGGTGTAGTCGAGCATCGTGAAGACGATGTAGATGACAGTCATAACAATGGTGACGATCGTATACGTCTTGTTGCTCACGGAGTCGGGAGGCAGGCCGTTTTCGCGGCGCAGTTCGACGAGTTCGCCGCCGATCTTGTAGAGCCAGTAGTAGAAGTAAAAAGAGCAGGTGAGGATCGTATAGAGTACGGCCGTGCCGCCATCCACCGTGCGCGGCTTGCCCGAGAGGGCGTGGATCTCGTTCGTCAGCTTGTACATCCAGTAAAGTCCGTAGATGCCGCAGGTAATGACGGTCAGGACGATGGAGAGCGCGATGTCGCGCTTCTGTATCTGCATGAAAACCTCCTTATCAAATATTAGAATTCCTTCAAAATGGCTCTTTTACGAGAGAAGCTCCATGGGGCGCCTGCCTCATGGAGCTTCTTCTTCAGCGCACGCGTGCGGCAGGCTCTTCCTTCTCCTCTTCGGGGAAGACGACGCCCTGCACCTGTACGTTCGTTTCGACGACCTTGAGACCAGTCATGGACTCGATGGCGCGACGCACGTTCTTCTGCACGTCGGTTGCGACGTGGCGGATGTCGACGCCGTAGGTCACGACGATGGAGAGATCGACAGCGGCTTCCTGCTCGCCGACTTCGACCTTGACGCCCTTCGAGAAATTCCTGCGACCAAGCATCTCGGCGATGCCGCCGATGAGACCGCCGCTCATTCCTGCGACGCCGTCGACGTCCATCGCCGCGAGTCCCGCGATGACGCTGACGACCTCATCGGCGACGCGGATCGAGCCGAGTCCTTCGTTGCTCGTCATGAGCGGAGCTGTATCTTCTGCCATGGAAAAAACCTCCTTGCTGCTGCTAAAACAACTTCTTCAATATCTCTGCCATTCCAGTATAACAGAAAATCGTATGGGTGGCAACGACATCGGTTTGCAAAGCGTCAGAGCGAGGCGGCAGCTCTTTGGGCGATTCGTTGAAAGAGCGCGATCGTCTCTTGGCGGTCGCGGCAGTTCTCGTCCATGACGACGAGAATCAGGTCGCCCGCGTCGCTCCACGCGATGCCGCCGTCGGCGTAGACGCCTGTGATCTCGCCCGTCTTGTTCGCGACGAGGAAGGCGGGGAGCGCCGACGGCAGACAGTCCTTGTCCTTCTGGCGCGAGAGGATCTGCAGCATCTTTTTGTCGTGCTCGTAGTCGACGCATTCGCCGCGGTAGATGAGCGAAAGAAGCGTGCCGATGTCCTTGACGCTGGAGAGGTTCGGCCGGCCTTGGTTGGAGAGCATCATCTTGTGCTGCAGGCGCGTGTCTGCGTATCCTTTCTGGCGGATGTAGCCGTCGATGTTCTCGATGCCGAGGCGGTCGATAAGGATGTTCGTCGCAGTATTGTCGCTGTCCGTGATCATGCGCTCTAAGAGCTGCTCGATCGTGAGCTGCTTGCCCCTGTCGTACCAGTTGAGCTGCCCCGCGCCGCCGACGATGTTCGCCTCGGTGATGGAGAGCGGTTCGGCAAGGGAGAGTGTTCCGTCTTTCGCTTGCTGCATGGCGTAGGCGAGAATGAAGAGCTTGATCATGCTCGCAGGCTGCATGGCATGCGACTGGTAGAGAAGCGGCTCTTTTTCTTCGCGCGGACGCAGCAGGAAGACGGAGCAGTCGGGAGATTTTGGGGCGAGGATGGCGGAGAAGTCGGCACGCAGCGCTTCCTGGTCGCTGTTGCGTTCGGCGAGCTTCGGCACAGGCGGTGCGCTCTTAGCTGCAGCCGAAGAATCCTGCTGCACGCTGCGTTCCGCCGCCTCTGCCTCGCCGCCCCTTTGCTTGGCGCGCACGGCGCTCGTAAGGCTCTGCCAATGCTCTTGCAGTTCTTTTTGCGCGGCGTCGCTGCCATCGAGAAGGGCGACGAGGAACGGCGAGGGCTTGTCCGGGTTCTGCTTCTGCCACATGTATTCGGCGACGCCGAGGCAGAGGGCAGTTTGCACGAGGATGAGCAGGGCAGTGCAGAGCATCGCTTTTTTCAGCCACGGGGAGGATTTCTTCGGCGTCTTTTTATCCGCGTGGAGACGATCGAGCTTCCTTTGCAGTTCTGCACGTTCGCCGGCTTTTCCCGATTTTTGCGTGCGCTTCTTTACCACGGCTGCGCCGTCCGCGGCGTCATGACGCCGAAGGTGAAGCCTGCGCCCTGCAGCATGTCGATGATGGCGGGCAGCGCCTCGACCGTCGTTTCCTTGCCGTCCTTGCTGTGCATGAGGACGATGGCGCCGCGATCCTTGGGACGGTTGGCGCAGGTGTAGCTGATCGAGCCGAGGATTTTCTGCACGCTGACGTTGTTGCCCGTCGCATCTTCGCTGCTGACGTTCCAGTCGTGGTTCACATAGCCGTTTTCCTTGAGCATGGCACTGTAGCCGGGCTTGAACATGCTGGCGGCGCCGCCCGGGGCGCGGACGATGAGCGGACGCACGCCGAGAATGTTGTAGATCACTTCATCGGTGTGGACAATCTCTTCGAGGAAGTTTTCCTTGTTCGGATAGAGGATGTCGTAGCGGTGGCTGTAGCTGTGGTTGCCGATGGCATGGCCTTCGGCGAAGATGCGCTTGAGGACGTCGGGGTGCGCTTCTGCCATGCTGCCGATGACATAGAAGGTGGCGTGTATGCCGCGCTCCTTCAGGATGTCGAGGATGGCGGGCGTGTTCTTCGCGTCGGGGCCGTCGTCAAAGGTCAGGTAGGCGACATTCGGCATCGTATAGGGGATGAGATCCGGCATCTCGGTGGGAAGGCCTTTTTCGCGGCGTTCGGCGAGCGTATAGATGTCGTAGACGGGCGTCTGCGCATCGGTGATCTGGAGGTTGCTGAAGTCGTCACTGACGACGACGTAGTTGCCGCTCGGCGGCGTCTTTTTCGCAGGGTCGGCCGCGGGAGCGCCGCTGTCCGTTGTCTGTGCCGTCGAGGGTTCCGCAGCGTTGTCTTCCGTATGAAGTTCGCTCCATGCGATGCGCCAGCCTGCGATGCAGGCGATCATGAGGCAAGCGATGAGCACGAACATCTTCGCGTGGCGGTTCTGCAGGAAGTTCTTGCCGCTGGTGTTTTCCGTGTTCTTTTGCAAGACAAAATCATCCTTTCCGTATGTTCCGTGATTTCTTACATTCCGTTTCTCCGTCCTGGCGCATTTTTCATCTTTTGCTGAGGCAGCGGAGTTCTTCGAGAAGCTGCTTCATGTCCTCGTCCGTGCCGATGGTGATGCGCAGGTGTTCGTCGATGCGCGGTTTCTTGAAGTAGCGCACATAGATGCCGCGCTTTCGCAAGGTTTCGAAGAGCGTTTGTGCCGGGATGTTGGGATTTCGCGCGAAGAGGAAGTTCGTCTTCGATTCCGTGACGGAAAAGCCAAGCTTTTGAAGAGACGCCTTCGTTTCCTCGCGCGTCTTGATGATTTTTCCAAGCGTTTGCTGAAAGTAGTCTTCGTCCTCGATGGCGGCTTTTCCTGCGGCGAGAGAGAGCGTCGTCATCGTGTAGGAGTTGATCGACGCCTTGACGTCCTCCATGGCACGGATGAGCCGCTTTGCTGCGAAGGCGTAGCCGATGCGCATGCCGGCGAGAGCGCGCGACTTCGACATCGTGCGCACGACGACGAGGTTCTCGTATTTTTTGAGCAGCGGGAGCGCTGTTTCTGCGCCGAAATCGACGTAGGCTTCATCGACGATGACGACGGATTCGGGATTCTTCGCGAGGATTTCTTCAACGCCTGAGAGGGGAAGCGCGAGTCCCGTCGGCGCGTTGGGGTTCGCGAAGATGACGCCGCCGTTTTCACGCGCGTAGTCTTCGGGGCGGAGCGTGAAGTCTGCGGCGAGCGGCACGGTCTCGTAGGGGATGGCGTAAAGCTCGGCCCAGACATCGTAGAAGGAGTAGGTGATGTCGGGGAAAAGCACGGGCTTTTCCCCGGCAAAGAACGTGAGGAAGGCGAGCGCGAGCACGTCGTCGGAGCCGACGCCGACGAAGACTTCGTCCGGCTTGACCGCGTAATGCGCGGCGATCGATTCCTTCAAAGTGTGGCAGTCCGGCTCGGGGTAGAGGCGCAGGCGGCCGGCGTCGCAGACGGCGATGGCTTCGGCGACGCGCGGCGAGGGCGCGTAGGGGCATTCGTTCGTGTTCAGTTTGATGACCTTGCCCGCAGGCTGCTCGCCGGGGACGTAGGGGGTGACGCGGCGGATGTTATCGTACAGGCTCATGGCTTTCCCTCGTTTTCATTATGCTATAAGCGTTTTTCTTAAAGAATACATTCCTATTCTACGTCCTTTTTGCCCGAAGGGCAAGGGGGCGGCAGGAAAGCGGCGGCTTTTGCCGAAAATTTCTTTAGGGTAAATAGGGGATTTTCCGCGTGTTTGACGGAAGGAGAGAAGGTCATGACGGAAGATGGAAAAGTGCGTGAAAAGGAGCGCATCGAGCGCACGCTTGAAGCGTTTCGCCGCAATCGTTACGACGTATCGCTGTTTCAGACGAAGGAGGAGGCGGCGGACTACCTCGCGCGGGAGATCGCAGGAAAGCGCGTGGGCTTCGGCGACTCGGAGACGCTGCGAGCGCTGAGGCTCTACGAGAAGCTCAGCGTGAAAAACGAGGTCATAGATCCTGCGAGGAGCGGTCACATCGGCGGTTTGGAGGCTTTCCTCGGGGCAGGCAGGGAGGCGCTGATGACCGATGTCTTCCTATTGTCGGCGAACGCCATCACGGAGGCGGGGCAGATCGTCAACATGGACGGCGCGGGAAACCGCATCGCAGGTTCTCTCTTTGGTCATGAGAAGACGTATTTCGTCTGCGGCGTGAACAAGCTCGTCAAGGATGTGGAGGCGGCAATCGAGCGCATCCACGCCATTGCCGCGCCGCAAAATGCAGCGAGGAAGAAAAAGCGCACGCCGTGCGCTGCAAAGGGCGACAGGTGCTACGACTGTACAAGCCCCGAGCGCATCTGCAACGCACTGACAATCCACTACAAGAAGATGAGCTATCGCCCGATGGAACTGGTTTTGATTGAGGAGTGTTTGGGGCTGTAGATAGAGTTACGAAGGCGCTGCATGAACGCAAACAGCCTCCTGCACTTCGCTTGGCGAAACAGGAGGCTGCTTGCTATATCAGCTTGCCATGACGGCTGGCCTTCAAAATGGTTGCAATAAGATTCTCAGAACATGGTTTTCGTTATAGCAGAGGCTGGCGCTTTCCTTGCGGCAATTCCTATGCTATAATCGCCGTAGTGACTGGCTTCAGTCGGTTCTCCTCCATGCGAGGAGGTGATGTGTGTGACGCTTTATGAAAAGCTCTCACTTCTCATTGCAGCGCTTGCGCTTGCAGTAGACATCACTTTTCATCTGCTTAGATTCTAAGTAGAAAAAAGAACCGCTCTGCGGTTGCGGCGGCTCCTCTTTCCAATGAAACTAAAAATTTCCGAAGGAGAAACCGACGCTACCACCCGCCAGTCACTCTTCTTTTGTAATTATAGATTTTTTGTACGTTGCTGTCAATCTTCTCGGCTATGATTGCAAGCGCCTATTCGAGATATTCGATCTTTGCCTTGACGATGCGCCGGACGGAAGCGTCGAGGCGGTCTTTGGAGATCTCGCCGCTTTTCACGGCTTTCAGGAGGCCGTTGTAGACGGCGGTTTCGTGCGCGTAGTCGTGGCAGACGAGCACGAGGTCTGCTCCCGCCAGGATCGCTTCGACGCCCGCGCGATCGAAGCCGTAGTGGCGTGAGATTGCGCCCATTTCAAGGTCGTCGGTCACGATGACGCCGTCGTAGGAGAGCTCTTCTCGGAGGAGGCCCTGCAGGATGGCGGGCGAAAGGCTGGCAGGATTCTTGGCATCGAGCGCCGGGTACATCGTGTGCGTTGCCATGACGAACCAGCCGCTAGCGCCTTTCGCATTCTTTGCAGCGTTCCTTTTAGTAATCATCTCGCGAAACGGCACGAGGTCGCTCGCTTCGAGGGTAGCGCGGTCGGCGCGCACGGTGACCGTGTCTTCATGCGTGTCGCTCTCGCCGCGTCCGAGACCGGGGAAGTGCTTGAGCGTCGCGAGAAGCCCGGCGTCCGCGTGGCCTTCGAGGGCGGCGGCGACAAACTTTGTCGCGGTGGCGGCATCGTCGGCATAGGAGCGCCCATAGGTCGCACCGAGGTCGGCGACGGGGGCGAAGTTCAGGTTGAATCCCATCGCCTTGAGTCCGTGCGCCGTGTCGGCGGCATAACGGTATGCCGCCTGGGGGTCGCCCGTGCGGCCGATTTCTGCGGCGGCGGGCGGCGGCAGGAATGCCTCCTTCATGCGAGCGACGGCGCCGCCTTCCTCGTCGATGGCCAAGAAAAGCGGCAGTCCTGCATCCGAGGCATTTTTCTGCAGGGAATCGTTCAGCGCACGCACCTGCTCTTGACTCTTCATATTGCGGTCAAAGAGGATGACGCCGCCGATATGATACTCCGAAAGCATGAAGCGGCTGTCCGCATCGAGCTCCGCTCCCTGTATGCCGATCATGAGGAGCTGCCCGACCTTCTCGGCGTCGCTCATCTTCTGTACAATGGCGGCCGCTTTTTCATCGGGCGAGAGGCCTTTTTGCGTATGGCTCGCAGCGGAATCTTTCGAGGCGGCATCGTCAGAGCGCGCAAGGCAGCCCGCGAGGAGCAGGCTGGTGCAGAAGATGATCAGACAGAGGAGTAGAGGAACGAGGGAGGTTTTGCGGTTCGCGCGATTTTTCGTCATGGATGATTCCTTGCTGGGAGTGTGTTTCATAGCAGTGACATATACTTGCTGCGAGCCATGGCGTCAATGCCGAGCAGATCCATGGCTTTCTCTGGCGAGACGCCCGCATTCTTCATCAGATTGCGGATGCTGCTGAGAAAGGCGCTTTCTTCGCCATGTGCTTTGCCGCGAGCTTCGCCGCGGGCTTCACCACGGGCTTCACCGCGAACCTCGGCTTCGGCTACTTCGGCCTTGAGAATGTGTTCCAGGTCACTCTTGACGAGGTCTTCAATCAATTTGCACATGGTGGAGGCTCCCCTTTCGTTTTCTTTGAAAAATCTCGCTCGATTTGCTAAGACGCTGTAATGCATGTCGTTGGGGTTTTCACAGAAGAAATCATGCATCAGGCGACCGAGCGGCGTGTCGTCTTGATATGCGGCATTGACGTAGATAATATGTGCGCCGTCGTCGAAGGCGACTCCTGTTTCAGCGAAGGACTTCTGTACATGATATAGTGGTCGATTGCCTTTCCATACATCGTGTTCCGTAATGAAGATGACATAGGTTTCGGGCAGTTCCCTGAAGTCTTTTCCCTTGTCGAGTTCGCGTGCGTCCATCATGCAGCTGTTGTAGCGCGCTCGCATGGGATCGGCACCCTCGTCATCGCGCTGCACTTCGACATCGAAGATGCGTTCACCGTCAGTGGCAATTGCATCGAAGCGCACACCGCGTCCGAAGAGGTTGGGGACAGATCTTTGCGTCAATACTTCTTCGACGCGCAGTTGTGGATTGCCAAAGATGATTTGCAGCAAAAGCTCCATACAGGCGATGTCGCCGTCGAAACAGCTGTTGAAAAATGCGTCGTCAATCAAACGCAGTTTCTTGATGATGTCACGATAGACTTTTTGCCGCTCCGGTGTGTCGAAAATCGTCATGTGCCGCTCCTTTGAAACGAGGCTTCGCTTACCTCATATTTTATAAAAAATCTGTCCCATTGGCAAGCATTCGCGCTTTTCGATGCAAGAAAAGCCGAGTGCAGCTTTTCCTGCATTCGGCTTTGGCAGTCTGTTTGATTCCGCGTCTTACTTGAGCAGCACGCTCGCGTTTTCGAGCACGGTTTCGCCTGCCTGGCACGCGGGGCAGAAACAAATCTTGTTGCCGGCAGCTTTGAACTCTTCGGCTTTCTTTGCGAGGTTTGCAGCTTCTTCACTGCCGAAGATGCTTTTCGCTTCGTCGGACTGGAAGAAGGCGAGTGAGGCGTCGATGCTGGAGACATCTTCCTTGAGAGCGGCGATGAGCTTTTCGGAGAGCTTCTTTTCCGCGTCCGTGCCGATGGAGGCGAGCCAGTCTTCGCCGAGCTTTCGGAGTCCTTCGTAGCAGCTCGGGGCGCTGACGATCTCTTTGACCTTTTCAATGAGGGTTTGCTTGTCCATGAATAACATCCTTTCTTTATTCGTTGACATTGCCTATTACGACTATAGAAGAAATGGGGCAGAATTGCAAGCGGTTATTGACAAAGCGCGGAAAATTTACGTAGTATAGTAATGGAAGAATGGTGGAAGCGCGGCTGAGATGGAGTCGTCCGGATATGCGAAGATGGGCGCTTGAGCTTATTCGTGCTTCCTTTGGGACGGAAAGGAGATTCAGGCATGAAACATCTTCTTGTCATCGGACAGGGGCCTGCGGGCGTTTCGGCGGCTGTTTACGCGAAGCGCGGCGGGGCGGCGGTCACGGTCGTTGCGAACGGCGTCGGTGCGCTCGAAAAGGCGGAAAGGATTGAAAACTATTACGGCTTCGGCGAGCCGCTGACGGGCAGGGAGCTTGCCGCGCAGGGCGTCGAGGGCGCGAAGCGTCTCGGCGTGGATTTCGTCGAGGGGGAGCTTGTCGGCCTGCGCTTCAAGGACACGATGGACGGCTTCGTCGCTGAGCTGGTGCATCGGACGCTCGAAGCGGATGCAGTCGTGCTCGCCATGGGCGCTTCGCGCCTCGCGCCGCCGCTCTCAGGACTCAAGGAGCTGGAAGGGCACGGCGTGAGCTACTGCGCGATCTGCGACGCCTTCTTCTATCGCGGCAAGGAGGCCGCCGTCCTCGGCGCGGGTGACTATGCGCTTGCAGAAGCTGCGGCGCTCCTGCCGCACGCGGCGAAGGTGCATCTTTTGACGAATGGCGAGGCGGCGCCCGCGCACGTGCCGGCAGGGCTTCTCGTGCATACGGAACGACTCGCCGCGGTCGAGGGCGAGGGCAGAGTCGAGCGCGTCGTCTTTGCGGGTGGCACGGCGCTTCCCGTCAGCGGCGTATTCGTCGCCGTCGGCACGGCGGGCAGTACGGCGATTGCCAAGAAGCTCGGCATTCTTCTCGACGGCGTATATCTGAAAGTGAATGAGAAGATGGAGACGAACGTGCCCGGCGTCTTTGCCGCGGGCGATGCGACGGGCGGACTCCTGCAGGTGGCGAAGGCCGTGCACGAGGGCGCGGTCGCGGGGCTTTCGGCGCTGAAGTTTTTGCGCGGCAAAAAGGCTTGAATGGAAGACGTGCGTCGGACGGCAATTTTCCTTTGAAAAAAATTGGAAAGGGACGCCCCTTCCATGCTATAATGATGGCCAAGGTATGTACGGCAGCTGGGCGCGGGCGTGTCCGGCAGTTTTTCTTCGGGAAATGGTGATAAATTGAGGCCGCATAGAAGTGTGAGCATGAGCGGCCGAATTTATCCGTGCTTCTTTTGTCAGGAGGTTCGAAGGTGTTTGATTTTTTGAAGAGCAGAAAAGATGAGGAAGGGAAATCTTCTCTGCGCGATCGCGTGGATGCGAAGCCCTTGCCGCAGGTTCAAAAGGCAGCCGCGCAGAACAAAGCGCCGGCAGCCAGAGATTTGCAGGGCGCTGATGTCGCCGTCTGCTACCTGCATCGAAGCGAGATCGCGCGGGAAAACCTCGCGCCCATCGCCTCCCTGCCCGACGGCGCGGCGATCGTCCTCGGCTTCGTCTCGCCCGATCTCGACTTGACGGATGTCGGCAGAGCCGTGCAGCAGGCGCTCGGCAAGGAGGTGCGCGTCGTGCTCATGACGGACGCGGGCGAGCTTTGTCGTCCGCAGGGCAGTGCGACGCTCTACCAGGAAGCCGGCGAAGGACGCGCACGCGTGCTTCTGCAGGGATATTCGCGCCGCATGATCGAGGGCGTCTTCACGATGAGCGTTCCGCTCCACTCGCAGGATTTGAAGGCGGATCGCATCGACATGAGCCTTGAGGCGCGTCTCCAGGCGATCAAGGGCGAGCTTGAGCGGCATACGCCGCCGTTTCGCATCAGTCTCTACCATACGTTTGCGCTCGTCTACATTGACGGACTTTCGCGCTCGGAGACGTTCCTCATGCAGGCGCTCTACGAGTCGCGAAAGTTCCCGTGCCCCTATATCGGCGGCTCGTCTGCCCCCGATGCGCACGGGCGCGCCTGCGTCTACGACGGCGAAGCGAGCCTTGAAGATCATGCCGTCATTACGCTCGTGCGTCTCAGGCGCGGCTACCGCTATGGCATCTTCAAGACGCAGGCGGTCGAAAAGACGGATACGTCCTTCATCATCGATAAGGCCTCGACGGCGCTTCGCTCTGTCGAGACGCTGCAGCTTTCGTCGGGCGAGACATTGCCGGCGTTGGAGGCCTTGAAACGCACGCTTGGCGTGCATTCTGCCGCCGATCTTGATGCGGCAATGCAGAAGTACACGTTCGCTTCCGATATCAACGAAGACTTCTTCATTCGCTCGGTCAGTGCGCTCGACCATGCGCGAGGCCGCCTGAATCTCTACTGCGACATCGTGACGGGCGAGCGGCTTCATCTGATGAAGCGCGGCTCTCTCGCCGATACGCTCGCCAAGGGTCTCATCGATTTCCAGCGCGGCAAGCCTGCACCGCTCGGCGGCATTCTGAACGACTGCATCCTGCGCCGCCTCTGCTATGCGTCGGAGACGGGGCGCATCGACGAGTTCCGTGATGTGCCTGTCGCAGGCTTTTCGAGCTTCGGTGAAATCGCGGGGCTGCATGTCAACGAGACGCTGACGGCGCTCTTCTTCTATCATGTGCCTTCGGGCGTGAGTTTCCGCGATGACTACATCGATAACTTCGCGAGCATCTACGCCGACTGCGACGCCTTTTTCTTCCGCCGCATGATCGACCGGCAGGCGCATGTGGGGGCGCTCAAAGATGACCTTGTCGCCATGTTCCGCGACTATCAGCAGAAGATTCCTGCGATCATCGACTCCATCACGCGCATTTCCGATGAGGTTCATGCGATTCAGGCGGCGCTCAAGAACCTTTCGGACGGCTCGGCCGAGCAGAAGCAGCTCTTCGCGCAGATCGTGCGCCAAGGCGAGGAGATCGGGCCGACGCTCGAAAAGCTGGCGCAGGACACGAAGCGCATCGACGAGGTCATCCGCCTGATTGCAGGCATCGCTTCGCAGATCAATTTGCTCGCCTTGAATGCGACCATAGAAGCGGCGCGTGCGGGCGAGGCGGGACGTGGCTTCGCCGTCGTCGCGCAGGAGGTCGGCAAGCTATCGGGCACGACGCAGGAAAACCTCACGGCATCCGACGAGGCGGTGCGAAAGCTGCTGCACGAAGTGCGCAAGATCGACGCCATCATGGAGGCAAACGAGGAAATGGAGAAGAAGATTCGTGCTTTCGACGCGCAGTTCAACGAGCAAATGACCGTGCTGCAGAAGACGCTTGAAGGAAGCCTCGTGCACATCGCCGAGTCGGCGCGCTCCGTCAGCGAGTTGGAAAAGGTCAGTGAGTCGGCGAATATGCGCATGGAGGCGATCAACCTCCTGATCCGAAACATCGAGCGCGGCGCGTAGGTGGGAGGCTTGACTCTTCGCGGCAGCGGGGCGAAGGCGCGCGCTCTTCGCGCGGCATTTCCGCGCACCGTGCCGATTCTCGCGGGCTTTCTCTTTCTCGGCATGGCGTACGGCGTCTACATGCATGTGCTCGGCTTCTCCTTCTGGTATCCCGTCGTCATGGCCGTCGTCATTTTCGGCGGCTCCTTGGAGTTCGTTGCGGGAACGCTGCTGCTCTCGCCCTTTGCGCCCGTGCAGGCGTTCTTCATCGCCTTGATGATTCAGGCGCGTCATCTCTTCTACGGGCTTTCCATGCTCGAAAAGTACAAAGGACTCGGCGCCAAGCGCATCTATCTCATCTATGGACTTTGCGACGAGACGTTCTCCATCGCCTATACGACGCGCCTGCCACAGGATGTCGATCGCGGCTGGTTCTACTTCTTCGTGACGCTTCTCAATCAGCTCTATTGGGTTGCAGGTACGGCGCTCGGCAGTCTCGTGGGCGGTCTGATGAGCTTCGACACTTCGGGACTCGGCTTCGTGATGACGGCGATGTTCGTCGTCATCTTCCTGGAGCAATTCCTGCATGAAAAGCAGCATATCAGCGCCGCTGTCGGCTTTCTCGCCGCAGGCGTCTGCCTCTTCTTCTTCGGCACAGACGACTTCCTCATCCCGACGATGGTGCTGATCTTGCTCTTTTTGACCGCACTGCGCCGCTCGATTGCGCGGAAGGGAGGATTTCGATGAGCTTTTCTGAGGAAGCCGCGACGATCACCCTGTGCGCGCTGGCGACGCTCCTTACGCGCGCTGTGCCGTTCCTCATCTTTTCGGGCAGGAAGCCGACGCCCGCCTATGTGCGCTACTTGGGCGATGCGCTGCCCGCGGCGATCTTCGCGATGCTCGTCGTCTACTGTCTCAAGGATGTCGCGTGGCTCGCCGCGCCGCACGGCTTGCCCGAGCTTTTGGGCGTCGCCGTGACGGTGGGCTTGCATGTGTGGCGCAGGCAGTTTCTCTTCTCCATCGCGGGCGGTACAGTCTGCTACATGCTGCTCATACAGTTCGTATTCATCTGAAGAAGCACGGATGGATGCAGCGCCTATCAAAAAAAGAGCCGCCACGGCTGCAAAACCATGGCGGCTCTTTCTCGTACGTCTTGAGGAAGTGCGGAATTTATCCGCGATCCCTTCAGTCGAGCAGGCTCTCGACCATCTCGCGCGGCACGAAGCCGACGGATTCTTTCGTCTTCTTTCCGTCCTTGAAGACGATGAGCGTCGGAATCGACTGCACGCCGAACCGGACGGCGAGATCGGGCTGCTCGTCGATGTTGACCTTGCCGACCTTGAGGTCGGGATGCCCTGCAGCCACCTCGTCGATGACGGGCGTGAGCATGCGGCACGGGCCGCACCACGGCGCCCAGAAGTCGAGCAGCACCGCGCCCTTGGCGGCCGTGACCTCGCTCTCGAAGTTTTCCTTTGTAATCTCTATTGCATTCATGTTTATCCCTCGCAATCTTTTTTTGATGAAGCTCCTTCTTCATTATATCACATTTTTTTCCTCGGAAAAAGCGGGAAAGCGTGCGATTTCTTCCGTCTTGCCGTCAAATCTCTTGCAATATCGCGCTTTTTCCACTACAATGATGAACGAAAAATAATGATGGGGAGTCGTTGAATTTATCCGTGCTTCCCTGGAAAGGTGGATTCCATGACACGATTGGAAGAGATGCTGCAGGCGAATGAGGCGTACTGCAAGAACCCGCCCGTCGACTACACGGGAGAGGATGCACACGAGAGCAAGCTGCCGAAGAAGAAAATCGCCGTGTTCACCTGCATGGACACGCGCCTTGTAGAGCTTTTGGAGCCTGCCTTGGGGCTAAAGCGCGGCGACGCGAAATTCGTCAAGACCGTCGGCAACACGCTCATCGGCCCCTTCGACGGCGTTGTGCGAAGCCTCATGGTTGCGACATACGAGCTCGGCATTGAGGAGATCTTCGTCGTCGGTCACGACGAATGCGGCATGGCGAAGACGACGGCGAAGAGTCTCATCGAGGCCATGCACGCGCGCGGCGTCGACGATGCGGCGATCGCGCCCCTGCGCGAGGAGCTTGTGCATTGGGCGGACAGCTTCAGCCATCCGGCGGAAAATGTCAAGGAAGTCGTCCAAAAACTGCGCGAGAATCCGCTGCTGCCGAAGGATCTTAAGATTCACGGACTGATGTTGCACCCGAGGACAGGCAAGGTCGACCTGATTGAGAGCGGCGATGCGTGAAGAGAGCATCGGATACGAGGAGAAGTTTTTTGCTGCAGGTATGCCGAAGGAGAAGTCATGATGGCCGCTCGAAGAAAGAACCGTGACTTTACCGCGAAGGATCTTGTCTTGACGGCGCTGATGACGGCGATCGTCTTTCTAGCCACCTTCGTGCCGCACATCCCGATTCCGCTGGGCTACGCGCATTTGGGCGATGCCGCGATCTTTCTCTTCGCACTTTTGGCGCCGCGGCGCTCGGCGCTCTTTGCCGCGTGCTTCGGCTCGGCGCTTGCCGACTTCATGAGCGGCTTCGCGCTTTGGATCGTGCCGACACTCGTCATCAAGTTCGTCATGGCGGAAATCGTCTGCCGCATGGCGGATGCGGCGAGTCTCGTTGGACGCATCGGCGTGGCGCTCACGCTTTCAAGCCTCTGGATGGCGGCGGCCTACACGTTCGCAGGGGCTGTCCTTTACGACAGCCTCGCGGCGGCGCTCGCCTCCTTCCCCGGGCTTTTCGCGGAGGGCGTCGTCAATAGCGTCTTGGCGCTCGCCGCCCTGCCGTTTTTACGCGGGCGTTTTTTGCGCAAGGATTGAATTTTATGGATGAGGAAAGAAGTGACGGAATTGCTCGCTCCCAAGGGCTATGAAGATATTGAAGAAAAGGTGCTGGCGAAAGAGCGCCTGACGCGCGAGGACGGCGTCCGCCTCTTTGACTGCAGGAACATCGCTTGGCTCGGTGCACTCGCCGACCATGTGCGGTGCGAAAAGTGCGGCGACGTCGTCTACTACAACGTGAACTGCCATGTGAACCTCACGAATATATGCCGTGCGCACTGCAAGTTCTGCGCTTTCGGCCGTGACGCCGAGGACAAGGGCGCCTACGAGATGGAGGCGGCGGACGCCATCGCCGTCGTCGAGGATGCGATGAAGGATCCGCATCTTGCGGGACTGCACGTCGTTTCGGGGCTGCATCCCGAGTGGAGCTTCGATGACTATCTCGCGCGTCTTCGTGCACTGCACGAAAGATTCCCCAAGCTCTACCTCAAGGGATTCACGGGCGTCGAGATCACGCACTTTTCCAAGATCTCGGGGCTTTCCGTGCGCGAGGTGCTGGAAAGGCTCAAGGCGGCGGGACTCGATGCGATCGCGGGCGGCGGCGCTGAGATTCTCTCCGACCGCATCCGCGAAGAGCTGTGTCCGAACAAGGCGACGGCGAAGGAGTGGCTCGACGCTGCGCGCACGGCGCATGAACTCGGCATCAAGTCGAACGCCTCGATGCTCTACGGGCATATCGAGACGCTCGCCGAGCGCGTCGACCATCTGCTCGCACTGCGCTCTCTGCAGGACGAGACGGGTGGCTTCCAGACGTTCATCTGCTTCCCGTTCCTGCCGAAGAACACGGCGCTCGCCGCCGAGAGCGGCATCTCTCAGACCTCGATGTGGGACGACCTCAGGACGATGGCGATCTCGCGCCTCATGCTCGACAACTTCACGAACATCAAGGCATATTGGGTCATGCTGACCGTCCCCGTCGCCCAAGTAGCGCTCGGCTTCGGCGCGAACGACATCGACGGTACGGTGCACAAGGAGACGATTCTGCACGACGCGGGCGCGAAGAGTCCGCGCGCGCTGACGGAGGACCGCATCATCCGCATCGTCAAGGAAGCCGGCCGCATCCCGGCGGCATGTGACTGCAACTTCAATATCCTTCATGTGTATGAATGAGGTGGGCAATATACTTGCTGTTATGATAGTGCGTCCTCGTCAAGCTTTGCAATTCTGCGTGCAGCGGTTTTATATACGGCAGAATCGCTGCGCAGACCAATGACGATGATAAGCATGTGATCGCGGTCTTGCACCAGTTTGTAGACGATACGGATGCCTGAGCGCTTCAGCTTGATTTTTAATATTCGTGTCGGTGTGTGCGCCCAATGGCTTGCCGTAGCCGCCCTCACTTGCAGGCAGTGGGTTTTGAGAAACCTTGCAGATGGCTTTTGCCGTTTCCTGCTTTTGACTGCCGTCAAGACGCTCGAAATCTTTTTGCGCTGCGGCCAGGAACTGTACCTGCCACGTTATTCGATTTCGACGCTCTCAAAATCGAGAGAAGGAAGGTCGATGCCGTTTCGCTTGCAGACTTCCTCAAAGGGAATAGCCGCCTGCTCTTTGCTGTCGAAGTCTTTCAGTCTTTCGGAAGCGAGATGCAGAAGGTCAGCGTCTTCTAAGCGCTCGACAAGGGCGTTGTAATCGGCAGGCGACAGCAGGACGCACTCCGGTTCATTGTTCTTCATGACGACCGTCATGCCGATTTGTTTTACGTTGGAGAAAATTTTTCCGGCTTGGCCGCGATTGAAGGCTGTGATGGGAATCGTAGGGGGAAGCGGGCGTATTTGCGGCATGATGAACCATCCTTTCCGGATCATGCAGGTACTCTGCGTTCAGTATAGCAAGATGTCGATAAAATGGCAACGAATTTGTCGACACCTCTGCTGCGGGGATCGGAGCAGAGTATCCAGTGGTATAACGCATGGTCGAGAAAAGAACTGTTTTATGCGTGTAGTTTACCATGAAGCCCCAAGAGGTCAAGCCGAAGGCGCAGACCGATTGGCTCGGCTTCTGTAAGGGCGGCGCACAATGTCCACAAAGTGGACGTTTGTGCGTGTAGCTTATGAGCGAAAGGAGCATTTGCATGAAGAAGGGGCTTTTCGTATGCTATCCGCGCTGCACGACATGCCAAAAGGCGCGTCGCTGGCTGGAAGAGCGCGGCGCTCTGGTCGAGGAGCGAGACATCAAGGAGGAGAGGCCGACAGCTGATGAACTGCGTGCTTGGCACGCGAAGAGCGGCCTGCCGCTGAAGCGCTTCTTCAATACGAGCGGCTTGAAGTATAAGGAACTTGGGCTCAAGGACAAACTGCCCACCCTGAGTGAGGCCGCGCAGTATGACTTGCTCGCTTCCGACGGCATGCTCGTCAAGCGTCCGCTTCTCGTCGCTGCTGACTTCGTCCTCGTCGGCTTCAAGGAAAAGGAGTGGCAGGAGCGCTTTGAATGAATTTCCGGCGAGATGCGCCGGGATGAGTGACTTCGTTTTATCCGTGTTTTCGGGGCTGTGCCCGGGCTTTCTGCCTTGGGTGCAGTCTTTTTTGCTTCTTGGAGAGAAGCGCTTGCCGGGCGGTGGGAAGCCCTTGGAAAAATCCTCGGATCTTCCCTTAGGAATAGAGGCGTTCGCGACGATAGATACATTGGACGCATATATTTTGGCTACTTTTACGGGGAGAGGTACGAGATGAACGGAAATTTGAAAAACTGCCCTTCGTGCGGCAAGCTCTTTATCGCACAGCCGAAGCAGAGGCTCTGCATGGACTGCTTCGAGAAGCAGCGTGAGGAAGAAGAACGCATCATCCGCTATGTGAATGCGCATCCGGAGGTGACGACGCTCGACGAGATTGCTGCAGGGACAGGGGCTGAGCCAAAGGAGATCCTGCGCATGATCCACGACTCCCGCCTGCTGCAGGCGGATCGGGAGATCCGCTATCCGTGCGAGAGCTGCGGTACGCTGATCACGCGCGGACGCTACTGCGCGGGCTGCATGCGCGACTTCAAGGCGGGGGCGGATCGCATTGGCTGAGGGCGGATGACCTCTTCTTTTCGACGGCGCAATTCCGTGCCCGTCGCCAAAAAATAGGACGCTTGAGAGCCGCTCTTTCGCAGAAACTTCTCATGGAGCGGCGCTTAAGCTGAAAGAATTTTTTTCCGATACTACTCATGAAAGACGGGTATGTGAGTGAGGATGCTCCGTTTCCGTCTATAACAAGAAAGGTGGTGAGGTGCGATGTCCATCCAGGTGCAGGGACGTGTGCAGGCTCTTTATGGCGTCTATGCGGCGAATGAAGCTCTTTCTGCCGTGCAGACGCAGGAAAGATACCGGCCGGAAGCGCCGCGCAAGGACGCCGTTGTGCTTTCTGAGGAAGGCAGGACGTTCGGTGAGATTCTCAACCGCTTGAAGGCGGATAACGATAAGGTTCGAGAGGACAAGGTTGGCCTTTATGAAGAGCGCATCGCCGCGGGCGATTACTATGTTGCAGGCCGCGACATAGCTGCGAAGATGCTTGATCAGCGCATTTGAAAAACCTTGTTTTGACGTGCCGTCGCGAGGAGGATGCTTATGTGGCGTGAAATGAAGGAAGTCATGAGAGCACTTTCTTCGTGCTACGCGGAGCTTGTGAGGGTCAGCGAGGCGAAGCACAAGGCGCTGGCCGCGATGGATCTCAAGGCGATCGAGCGCGCCGTGAAGGAAGAGGAACGGTTCGCGGCGGAGATCGAGCGGCTTGAGACGCGCCGTAAGGCGGCTCTTCGCGTCATGGCGGAAAAGGAAGCGGGCATAAGGCCGACGATGAAGATGCGCGAACTTCTGGCGCAGTGTCCCGATCGGCGGATTGCCGGAGAGCTTGCGGCGCTGCACGAGGAACTTGACCGTCGCATGAAGGAAGTTGAGCGCTTCGGCGAGCGGAATACGCTGCTTGCTGAAGGCGCACTCGCCGCAGTGACGGCGAACCTCAACCGCATCGGCGGCACGGCGGCGGGCGCGTCCTACGGGGCGGGCGGCAAGGAAAGCGTGACGCGCGAACGGCGTTTCGACTTCAAGGCGTGAAGCTATGGGAGAAATCATCAAGCTGCTCAGGCAGCAGATCGACTTGTGCCAGAGGCTGCTCCTCGCGACAGAACGTCAGCGCCAGGCTCTTTGCAGCGGTTCGGGCGATTCGCTGAGCAAGGAGACGAAGGCTATCGAAGTCCTGCTCATTGAGCTGCGGCGCATAGAGAAGCGCCAGGCACTTCTCCTCAAAGGAACGGCAACGCGTGATTTGACCGAACTCCTCTCGCGCACGACTCCGTCGGAAGAGCGCACTGTCGCGAAGCGACTGCTGAAAGAGGCGGACACCGTCATGCGCGAGATGCAGGAAGCCGTCGCCATGAACGGTGCCCTGCTCGATCGCCACATGCAGTTCATCCTCTTCAACATCAATGTGATGGCGGGGACGCCTGCGGAGGCGACGTACACGGCGAAGGACGTACAGAAGGGGAAGAAGCAGGCGGGCGCGGACACGAAGGTGTTCGATGCGAGCGTCTGACGGGATAGATAGAGAAAGCGCGGATTCGCAGGAGCGAGGCGGCGCTTCCGAAGGAAAAGGGTGAAAGAATGCGATCGACATTTTCCGGACTGAACACGATGGTTCGCGGCATTTACAACAATCAGCTGTCCCTTGATACGGTGGGACACAATATCACGAACGCGAACACAGAGGGCTATTCGCGCCAGCGCGTGAATCCTGCAGCTACGCGCCCGCTGGAGCAGGGCGGCATGTTTGGCGGACTTTTCGTCGGCACCGGCGTCGATTCGGAGTCGCTGACGAGGGCCCGCGATTTTTTCGCGGACAAGCAGTATTGGCAGGAAGAGGCAACAGAGTCCTACGCGAAATACCGCCAGAAGAACTACGACAAGATTGAGGCGGTATTCAACGACTCGAAGACCAAGGGGCTGCAGAACGCGATGCACAAGTTCTACAGCGCATGGAACGACCTCAGCGTCTACGCGAGCGACCCTGCGAAGCGCGTTTCCGTCGTCGAGTCGGGCAAGCAGTTCGCCGACCGTCTCGAAGAGTCGGCGCAGAACGTGCAGAAGCAGCTCGACCTCGTCTATCGCGAGATGGACACGCAGGTCAAGGACGTCAATGAGATCACGCAGAAGATCGTCGAGCTTAATAAGAATATCTCGCTCGCCGAGGCGAACGGCGCGATGGCGAACGACCTCAGGGACAAGCGCGACCTCCTTGTCGACAAATTGTCGGGCTACATGAGCCTGCACGTTTACGAGATGGACAATGGCATGTACCAGATCGTTTCGGGCGGCGCGTCCATCGTCAACGGCATCTCGCGCCTTGAACTCAAGATGGACGGCCCAGTTGAGAACAAGCGCTACGGAGTCAACGACTACTCGCTGATCTTCAAGGATACGAATACCCTCTTTGTGCCGGGCAACGGCACCTTGCAGGCCGCTGTCGACTCCATCAAGGAGGATAAGGCGTACATGGACAAGCTCGCGAACATCGCGGCGACGTTCATGACGCAGTTCAACGACCAGCATCGCGCGGGTGCGGGCATCGACAAGGACAAGACGTCGAATCTCAACTTCTTCGGCAGAAACGACAAGTACTATGTCTGGGACAAGGAACGCCAGTCGCTCCTTGCGGCGAAAGTGACGGGCACGGGGTCGACAACGGCGGGTTCGCCGCCCGTGACGACGCATACGACGACGCTTTCGACGACGCCTGGCGATACGGAAGAACTGCAGGGACTTGAGATCATCAAGGCGATGAAGGTCAGCGCCGAACTCGTCACGCAGAATGGCGAGCTCAAGGTTGCGGCGCGCGGCTTCGGCGACAACAGCGACGCGAAGAACTCCTACGTGCAGAACTTCAGCTACAGCAATTCGACTGTCCCGCCGAACATCACGGGCACGGGCACCGTCGTCCATACGACGAGCGACATGAACGGCACGGCGGACGGCAGCAACGCCGTCCTTCTGACGAACATCTTCAACATGGAGCAGAAGGACACGGGGCTGACCATCTACAAGAACCCGACGGCGGGCAGCCCGACGGAAACGCGTCCGACGGGCACGGTTTCACTCAACAACTATTACAACTCGGTGACGAGTGCGCTCGGCATCGACTCGAACGCCATGGACACGAAGGTCAAGTTCCAACAGGATGTCATGACGCAGATCGAGGCTTGGCGCACGTCGGTCTCAGGCGTCAACTGGAACGAGGAACTTTCCAACATGATCAAGTTCCAGCAGGGCTACAGCGCGTGCGCACGCTGCATGACGACGATGGACGAAATGCTCGACCGTCTCGTGAACAACACGGGACTGGTGGGAAGGTAAGGTGAAGTAGATGAGAATCGGCAGCTTGCAGATGGTTTCGCGCTATCAGAAACAGCTCAATACCGCTGCAGAGGAGCAGGCGAAGCTCATGGAGCAGTCGGATGGACAGTCGCTGCACCGCCCGTCGGACGATCCTGTGCGCTACTCGAACTGGCTTCGCTACAGCACGGAGCAAAACGAGAACGAGCAGTATAAGAAGAATGTCGATGCCGGCAAATCGTGGATGCAGCGCACGGACGGCGCCGTATCGGGCATGGCGGACATCTTCAAGACGTTGAAGGAAAAGACGATCCAAGCGGCGCAGTCGCCGCACCAGAATACGGATATGGCGGCGATCGCCAAGGAGATGACGGCGAAGCTGCATGAGATCGTTTCCCTCGGCAATTCGCAGCAGGGCGACCGCTACATCTTCTCAGGGCAGTCCGACCTCACGCAGCCGTTCCTCCTCACGGAGAAGAAGGTCGCGCGCGGCGTGCCCAAGACGCTTGACGATCAGCAGTCGAAGTTCTTCAACAATACGAACGTGTCGGGCCGCATGAAGCAGATGATCACGCTCCAGGGCGACGACAAGAACGAATACTATCTCGATACGAAGACGGGAGACATCTATTCCTACGACTTCATGAAGGACGGCTACAAGAAGAAGGTCGCGGCAGGGCAGACGGAAGTCAATCCGGCGGCTGACCGCGCGGGCACTCTCGGCGGCGCATTCAACGTGTCGGATAACTTCCTCAACACGGGGCAGATCAAGGACGCCTCGACGACGCCGCCGGCCGCTGCCGGCAAGGGTGCGAATTGGTCGCAGAGCATCACGGTGAACGGTCAGACGGTCAACTTGAAGCTCAAGACCATCGACCAGCAGATCGTCAAGTACCAAGGCGATTTCAAGCAGATCTCGATGGTCAAAAAGAACGGCGCTGTCGAGCCGACCGCCGACACCGTCAACGCTACGGCGGGCGACATCTTCGGCACGGACATCTTCGACGATGAAAATTCGGGCAACACCCAGTCGGGCACGGCGGCGATCAACGACATGCTGACCGTGGCGGCGAAGGTCGACTCCTCCGACGTCAACTGGCTGATTTCCGACGGCGTGACGCTCGCCGACGAGTCGCACAACAACGTCGTCATCGCGCAGGATCATATCGCGGCGCGACACAATGTCTACAAGGGCATGGCGGACATCCTCGACGACTACGCCGTTTCCATCAAGCAGGACATCTCCGACACGAACAGCACGGACGTCGCAAAACTCGCCGTCCAGCTCATGCAGGCATCGGCGATCTACAACATGTCGCTCTCCGTCGGCTCGCGCATCCTGCCGCCGACCTTGACCGACTACTTGAGGTAAGAGAAAGCCGGAAGAAAGGAGGAGCGCGATGCTTTCCAATATGACGTATCTCAACGTGCGCCATACGCTGCCCGTGCTCGGCTGGCAGGCACGCTCCTTCAAGCTTCAGACGAGTATGACGCCTGCCAAGATGCAAGGAAGGCGGCGCGAAGCGAGCGCGAATCTCGGCACGACGCAGGTGCGCATCGACATCGACAGCTACGAGAGCCGCAAGGCGTACGGCTTCAGGAAGGACGCCGACCTCTGCGCGGACTTCAAGAACGCAGGCATTTCGGGCGTGAAAAGCGGCACGAGCCGCCGCTCATCGGAGGCTTGGCAGGCGATCGACGGTGCGGCGAAGCCAAATGCCGACTTTTTCCAGAAGCAGGCGAAGGGCAAGATCGAAGCCGAGATCAAGGAGCAGAAGGAGATCGAGCTGAGACCCATTCCACGCCCGAAGATCACCGTCTATCCGGCCGAGGTCAAAGGCTCGCCCGATGTCGGCGAGCACTCGATCGACATACGCTCCGATCCGTTCGCCACATACGACTATGAGCCGGGCAGTATCGACTATCATATGAAAGTGGAAGGTTCCATTCACATGTGGACATCCATCGGCCATTATGATGTATACGCATAGGGGAGAAGAACATGAGAAAGATCACGACGACGCGCTTTGGAGAAATAGAGGAAGACGAGAGCAAGATCGTTCATTTTGCTGCAGGTCTTCCTGCCTTCGAAGACGAGCACGAGTTCATCATCATACCATACGACGAGGAAAGCCCCTACGTCTTCCTGCAGTCGGCGGTGACGCCTGACCTCGCCTTCCTGATGGCGATTCCGTTCATCTTCTTCCCCGATTACGAGTTCCGTTTGGAAGACGATGTGCTCGAAAGCCTTGCTCTTGAGCGGCAGGAAGATCTTCTGCTTTATACGCTCTTGACGATTCCGGGAAAAGATATCCGCGAGATGACGGCAAACCTTCTTGCGCCGATCGTCATCAACAGCCGCACGAATGAGGGA